>CAZVVC010000274.1:0-4980 GCA_964630425.1 uncultured Bifidobacterium sp.
CCCTCGGTGATAGAGTTCTGGCTGTAATTATTAATTCTCCGGTTTTCCACCAGGCGGACGAAGTCCGGATTATATTCGATTTCTTCAATCGTTTCGCGACCGCCCTGGAAAAAATTGAAGGCCAGCAGGAGCAGGATGGGCAAAAGGAGCCATAGCCCCATGTTGCGCATCACGTTTCTGGTGCGGCCGTCATCCGGCTTGCGCGGGACGGGATTTTGGTTCGGCTGGTTCTTGTTTTCCATGGGATCGGCTGCGTCTGTGTATTATACGACTCCGTTGCATATGGAGACTATCAAAAGCGCCCGGCTTTGGCAACCCATGTGAAACGGCGGCCATGGAACCGGCCATATGGACGCTACCGGCACAAGCGCAGGCACAGGCCGGCACGGAGCAGCGCTTCGACATTCCGCCGCAGCCGTTGTCCCAGGCGCTGGTGCTGTTCGCGACGCAGTCCGGCTACCAGGTGGCGACCGACGGGGCGACCCTCCAGGGTATCCGCAGCAGCGGCGTCAACGGCACCATGCCCGCCGCCGAAGCGCTCAGCCGGGTCCTCGGCGGCACGGGCTTCGCCTTCCGCATCAGCGACAACGTGGTCAGGCTGGAAACCCTGCCGAAGCGATCCGAAGGCACGATCCAGCTCGGGCCGGTCAGGGTCGCCGGCGAGGGCGGTGACAGGCATTTGCGAACGTCCGGTCCCGAGATCGCAGATGGGCCGGTCAACGGCTACCTGGCGAGGCGCAGCGCAACCGGCAGCAAGACCGACACGCCGCTGATCGAGACGCCGCAGACCATCAACATCGTCACCGCCGACCAGATGCAGGCGCAGGGCGCCCAGAGCGTCGAGGAAGCGCTGCGCTATACGCCCGGCGCGGTCGCCAACGTGTATGGCGGCACCACCTATTCGGACTTCATCAATCTGCGGGGCTTCGAGGCACCCAAATATGTCGACGGGCTGCGCCAGCCGTCCGGCCTGCGCGGCTATGCCCAGACCCGGCTCGAACCCTATGGCCTGGAACGGGTGGAACTGCTGAAGGGGCCGGCCTCGGTGCTCTATGGCCAGAGCACGCCTGGCGGCCTGCTCAACCAGGTCCGCAAGCGGCCGACCGCCGAACCGTTCCGCGAGGCGCAGCTTCAGGGCGGCAGCTTCGGACGCATCCAGGGCGCATTCGACCTCTCCGGGCCGTTCGTCGAGGGCGGCGATCTGCGCTACCGGCTGACCGGCCTGTGGCGGGATGCCCATACCCAGGCAGACTCGACGCGCGACGACCGCGTGTTCATCGCGCCGGCGCTCAGTTTCGAGCCCAGCGACAGGACCAGTTTCACGGTGCTGGGTCATTTCCAGCGCGACGTCAGCGCCTATGCCAGCTATCCGGCGATCGGCACGCTGCTGCCCAACGTGAACGGGCGGATATCGCGGAAGACCTTCCTCGGCCGCGACGACTTCGACAAGTACGAGCGCGAGCAGTACATGGCCGGATATCTGTTCGAGCATCGCTTCGACGACGTGCTGACGGTGCGCCAGAAGCTGCAATACACGGAGATCCATATGGATTTCCGGTACTCCTACCTCAACCAGTTCCAGAACAATCCGGCGGTGCCGGCCACCTACCAGCGCTCCATGCGCCGGGCGCTCTGGAACAGCGACGACAAGACCAGTGCGTTCACGGTCGACACCCATCTCCAGGCACGCTTCGAAGGCGGCGGCATCGAGCATACGCTGCTGGCGGGCGTGGACTATTCCCGCTTCAGGTTCAATTCGCTGTTCGGCTCGACCATCGAGGGCTTCATCGACATCTACGACGACGAGGCGATTCCGCGCGGCGCCGATCCCGCCCTTTTCCCCGATCAGGACCACAAGCGCCGCCAGGTCGGCCTCTACGGGCAGTATCAGCTCAAGGCCGGCGGACTCGTCGTCATGCTCGGCGGCCGCCAGGACTGGGCCGAGGGCTGGACGCACAATTCGAACAATGGCCTCGTCACACCGCTCGACGACAGCGATTTCACATGGCGCGCCGGCGCGGTCTACGTGTTCGACAACGGCATCGCGCCCTATGCCAGCTACTCGACGTCCTTCGAGCCCGTCGAAGGCAGCGACGCGGCGGGCGTCCCCTTCAAGCCGACCGAAGGCGAGCAGTTCGAGGCGGGCGTGCGCTGGCAGCCGGCGGACGAGAACATCTCCATCGGCATCGCGGCGTTCCACCTGACCCAGAAGAACGTGCTGACCCAGGATTCCAGTCCGCCTGCCTCCACTCCCTGGGCGCAGATCCAGACCGGCGAGATCCGGGTCAAGGGCATCGAGGTCGAGGCGAAGGCCAGCCTGACGGCAGGGCTGGATGTCGTGGCGTCCTATTCGCTGTCGGAGTCCGACATCACCAAGTCCAACACCGCCGCCCAACTGGGCAACGCACTCCAGCGCACCCCGAAGAACCAGGCAAGCCTGTGGGGCGACTACACCGTCCAGTCGGGGCCTCTCGCCGGTCTGGGCATCGGCGGCGGCGTCCGCTATTTCGGCGGGTCCTGGGGAGATCTGAACAACACGATCCGCCTGCCGTCCTACATACTGGTCGATGCGACCATCCACTACGATCTGGGCACGGCCTCGCCCTCGCTCGAAGGCCTCACGCTCAGGGTCAACGCCAGCAACCTGTTCGACAAACGGTACGTCTCCTCGTGCTTCTCGCTCAACAGCGGCAATTGCTATTACGGCAACGCCAGGCAGGTCCTGGCGACGCTGGCATGGCGGTGGTGACGCGGTGCGGCCTGACGTCCTTGTCCGCAAAAGCGCACTTCGCGGTTGCATCGCCGCGTCCGGCTTGGGAGAACATCCGCCTTCCTTGTGACGGAGACGGACATGTCCCACGGCGGCGACGAGTACATCTATGACGAAGCGACCGGCGAATGGCGGCCCGCGTCGGAAATGGCCGCCCCCGCCGGCGCGGCGTCGGTGGAGGTGCGCGACGCGGCGGGCAACGTCCTTGCCGACGGCGACTCCGTCACCCTCATCAAGGACCTGAAGGTGAAAGGCGCCGGCACCACCCTGAAGCAGGGCACGGTCATCCGCTCGATCCGCCTCACGGACGATCCCGAGGAGATCGACTGCCGCCACGATACGATCAAGGGGCTCGTCCTGCGGACAGAGTTCGTGCGCAAGCGCTGACCGGCATGACGCGCCCCCGACCGGACATGCCATCATGAGCCGCCGCGACAGCCTGGCCGCCGTCGAGCGCCGTATCCGCCGCCTCGTGGTGCGGCGCGGCTGGCACATGCTGAAGATGGAGAAGCCGGACAAGCGGGTCCAGTCCCACGGCGGCTACATGCTGCGCGATGCCGACACCTACGAGATCGTGTTCGGCGACAGGGATTATCCCTACTGCGCGAGCCTCGACGACATCGAGGCTTTCCTCGACAGCCTGGACGGCGAGGCCGACTAGCGGAAGGCAGCCGCCTTCTTTCGCCGCGCGGGCGGCACGTCTGCGTCCGACCGGCGTTATCGACCGGAGGAACGTAGCCATGAAACCCCGGACCGCATTGCTGGGCGCCGTTCTGCTGCTCGTGACGGGCGGCACGGGCTGGCTGCTGTCGCTGCCGTCCGGCGCCGTCCGCCACGATCCGCCGTCGCTCGCGCAGGCGGAACGGGACGCGATCCTCGCCGGGCTGAAGCCGCCCAGGCGGGCGCGGCCGCTGGTCGCCGTCATCGGCATCAACGACGCGACCGAGACCACCGACTACCTGATGCCCTACGGCATCCTCAAGCGGTCGGGGGTGGCCGACGTGATGGCGCTGGCCACCGAGCCGGGATCGGTCCGGCTGTTCCCGGCGCTTTCCGTCGAACCCGAGGCGACCGTCGCGGCCTTCGATGCCCGATATCCCGAGGGCGCCGACTACGTCATCGTCCCCGCCATGAGCCGCGACGACGACCCGGCCGCGCTCGCCTGGATCAGGGAGCAGGCGGGGAAGGGCGCCGTCGTCATCGGCGTGTGCGCCGGCGCCAAGGTGGTGGCCGAGGCAGGGCTTCTCGACGGCAAGCGGGCGACGACCCACTGGTACTACCTGAACCGCTGGCGCAAGCGGCATCCCGCCATCCGCTACGTGCCGGACCGGCGGCTGGTGGTGGACGAGGGAGTGGCGACGACCACCGGCATCTCGGCCTCCATGCCCATGACGCTGACGCTCGTCGAGGCCATCGTCGGACGGGCGAAGGCCGAGGACGTGGCGCGGGAGATCGGCGTGACCGGATGGGACGCCCGGCACGACAGCGGCGCGTTCCGCATCGACCGTCCCTTCGCCCTGGCGGCGATAGGCAACACGGCCGCCTTCTGGACGCACGAGACGATGGGCGTCGCGCTCACCCCCGGCGTCGACGAGGTTTCGCTCGCGCTGGTCGCCGATGCCTGGTCGCGCACCTACCGCTCGCGGGCCGTCACCTTCGCTCCGACGGCGGGCGCGGTGGAAAGCCGCGGCGGCCTCCGGGTGCTGCCGGACCGGACGGCGGCGGAGTGGCCGCGCGGCCAGCGCCTGTCCGCCGTGGCCCAGCCGCCCGCGCGGGCGCTCGCGCGGACCCTCGAGGCCATCGAAGCGCGCTACGGGGCGCGCACCGCACGCCTCGTCGCCATGCAGCTCGAGCTTGCCTGGCCGCCCGCCGGCCCCTGAGCCCCGGCGGCCCTCCGCACCGGTTCCCTGCACCGGCCGGGTCATCCTTCGGCGACGAAGCCGTAGCGGCGGTTGGACGGCGCGGCGCCGCGCGCCTCGTAGTCGGCCTTGAGGGCGGCGAAGCGGTCGGCGCCCAGCGTCTCCACGGCGGCGGTGTCGATGCCGTACATGCGGGCGTTGTTGCCGCTGAAGATCGCGGTCTTCACCGGACCGTCGGCGGCGCCCAGCGGCGCGAAGCCGTATCTGCGCCGCATCTCGTCGGATATCTCCAGCCGGCGCAATCCCTCGATCTGCCACTGGGGCGAGCCGGTCCACACCGCGTCGGTGCCC
>CAZVVC010000275.1:0-4973 GCA_964630425.1 uncultured Bifidobacterium sp.
GATCAGCTTGCCGCCCTTGGTCATGCGGAAGATCTTGGGCAGCGGCCAGGCCGGCTTGTAGCTTTCCAGCCGCTCGACGGCGCGCGGGCTGAGGATCAGCATGCCGTGCGCGCCCTCGCCGCCCAGCACCTTCTGCCAGGAGTAGGTGACCACGTCGAGCTTGTCCCACGGCATCTCCATGGCGAAGACGGACGAGGTGGCGTCGCAGATGGTCAGGCCCTTGCGGTCCGCCTTGATCCAGTCGCCGTTCGGCACCTTCACGCCCGAGGTGGTGCCGTTCCAGGTGAAGACCACGTCGCGGTCGGTGTCGACCCTGGACAGGTCGACGATCTCGCCGTAACCGGCCTCGATGGCGCGCACGTCGGACAGCCTGAGCTGCTTGACCACGTCGTTCACCCAGCCGGCGCCGAAGCTCTCCCAGGCCAGCATGTCGACGCCGCGCTCGCCCAGCAGCGACCACAGCGCCATCTCGACGGCGCCGGTGTCGGACGCCGGCACGATGCCGATGCGGTAGTCGGCCGGCACGCCCAGCACCGCGCGGGTGCGGTCGATGGCTTCCTTCAGCTTGGCCTTGCCCAGCTTGGACCGATGCGACCGGCCCACGCAGGCGTCCTTCAGCGCGTCGACCGACCAGCCCGGCCGCTTGGCGCAGGGGCCGGACGAGAAGAAAGGCGAACGGGGCCGTTCGGTCGGTTTCATGATGATTTCCCGGTGAGTTTGGACGGCGTGGCTGTCGCTGGTTTTCGAGCGGTCATCGGTTCGCGGCGGATAATAGGGGGCGGCCTTACCATGTCAACGTTGCAGTTCCGCGCGTGAGGGCTGCGAAAGGCGCATCAAACGGACGGAAAATTTTCACATCCGGCCGCGGTTCAGCGGTCCAGCAGATGTCCGTGATTGAGCGGGCCGTGGCCATGCCCCAGGCCGGGCGCGGTGGCGATGGCGCGGTGGACGTAGTCGCGGGCGCGGGAGACGGCGCCCGCGATGTCCATGCCCTGCGCGAGACCCGCCGCGATGGCGCTGGCGAGGGTGCAGCCGGTGCCGTGGGTGTGGGCGGTATCGATGCGGCGGGATTCGAACACGCGCTCGCCGTCGGCCGTCGCCAGCAGGTCGTAGAGCACCGACCCTTCCAGGTGGCCGCCCTTGACCAGCACCGCCTTCGGGCCCGATTTCAGCAGCGCGGCCGCCGCCCGGCGCATGCCGTCCAGATCGGCCACCGTCAGGCCGGTCAGCGCCTCGGCCTCGGGCAGGTTGGGCGTCAGCACCGTGGCGCGGGGAATGATGCGGCCCGCCAGCGCGCTGGCGGCGCTGTCCTGGAGGAGCGCGGCGCCGCCCTTGGCCACCATCACCGGATCGACCACCAGCGGCACGCCGGGCGCGTCCTCCGCGATGGTGGCGGCGACGGTCTCGATCACCTCGGCGCTGTGCAGCATGCCGGTCTTGAGGCAGTCCGCGCCGATGTCGCGCAGCACCACCTGCATCTGCTGGCGGATGAACGCCGGATCGATCCCGAGGATGCCGTGGACGCCCTGGGTGTTCTGGGCGGTCAGCGCGGTGATCGCCGTCATGGCGAAGCCGCCCAGCATGGTCACCGCCTTGATGTCGGCCTGGATGCCCGCGCCGCCGCCCGAATCCGAGCCGGCGATGATGAGGACCCGGCCTTTCATCAACTCGCCGCGCGGGAGATGACGGCGGCGATGTCGTCGACCACGGCGTTGACCAGCGACTGGTCCTCGCCCTCGGCCATCACCCGGATCTTGGGCTCGGTGCCCGATGGGCGGATCAGCACCCGCCCGCTGCCCTTGAGGCGCGCCTCGCCATCGGCGATGGCGGCCTTCACGGCGCCGTCTTCGAGGAGCGCGCGACCGGCCTTCACGTTCTTCAGCACCTGCGGCAGCGGGGTGAACACGCGGCAGGTCTCCGAGGCCGGCCTGCCCGCCTCCAGCACCACCGCCATCACCTGCAGCGCGGCGATGAGGCCGTCGCCGGTGGTGGTGTAGTCGGTCATGACGATGTGGCCGGACTGCTCGCCGCCCAGGTTGCAGCCGTGCCGGCGCATGTGCTCGACCACGTAGCGGTCGCCGACGGCGGTGCGCGCCAGGCCGATGCCCTGCCCGTGCAGATAATGCTCCAGCCCCAGATTCGACATCACCGTGCTGACCAGCGCGCCGCCGCGCAGACGGCCGGTGCGGTGCCAGTAGGCAGCGATCAGCCCCATCAGCTGGTCGCCATCGAGGAGTTCTCCCTTCTCGTCGGCCATCAGCACCCGGTCGGCGTCGCCGTCGAGGGCGATGCCCAGATGGGCGCCGGTCTCGCGCACGGTCCGCTGCATCAGCGCGGTGTCGGTGGAACCGCATTTCAGGTTGATGTTGAAGCCGTCGGGCGCGACGCCGATGGGGATGATCTCGGCGCCCAGTTCGGCCAGCACGATGGGCGCCAGCCGGTAGGCGGCGCCATTGGCGCAGTCGATCACCACTTTCAGGCCGTCGAGCGTCGTGCCGCCCGGGAACGTGCTCTTGACCACCTCGATGTAGCGGCCATGGCCGTTGTCGTCGAGGCGGCGGGCGCGACCGATCTCGCGCGAGTGGGCGACCTCGAGCGCTGCGGCGCTGTCGAGCCGCGCCTCGATCTCCGTCTCGATGGCGTCCGACAGCTTGAAGCCGTCCGGGCCGAACAGCTTGATGCCGTTGTCCTCGAACGGATTGTGCGAGGCCGAGATCATCACGCCCAGATCGGCGCGCATGGACCGGGTGAGCATGGCGGCGGCGGGCGTCGGCATGGGGCCGACCAGCACCACATCCATGCCCACCGAGGTGAAGCCGGCGGTCATGGCGGCTTCCAGCATGTAGCCGGACAGGCGCGTGTCCTTGGCGATCACCACCTTGTGGCGATGCTCGCCCCGGCGGAACTGGGCGCCGGCGGCCATGCCGACTCGCAACGCCACCTCGGCCGTCATGGGCAGCGCATTGGCGGTGCCGCGGATGCCGTCGGTTCCGAAATATTGTCGTTTGTTCATGGACTCTCGATCGTGGGTTGGAAGATCGCGCGCCAGACCTCGATCGCCTGGCGGGTTTCGGCCACGTCATGGACGCGCAGAATATGCACGCCCTGCAGGACGCCCGCAAGCGCGGCGGCCAGCGAACCGGGGACGCGCACGGCCGGGTCGGACACGCCGGAAAGCCGGCCGATGAAGCTCTTGCGCGAGGCGCCCAGCAGGACGCGGCAACCCAGGTCGCGGAAGCGCCCGAGGTTCCGCAGCAGGACGAGGTTATGCTCCAGCGTCTTGCCGAAGCCGATGCCCGGATCGACGATCAGCCGGCCGCGCGCGATGCCGGCCGCGGCGCAGGCCTCGATGCGCCGCTCCAGATAGGCGAGGACCTCGGCGAGCACGTCGTCATAGCGGGGCGCATCCTGCATGGTGCGGGGGTCGCCCTGGGCATGCATCAGCACCACCGACGCCTCCGAGGCGGCGGCGACGACGAGGCTGTCCGGATCGGCGGTCAGCGCCGAGACGTCGTTGATCATGGACGCGCCCGCGTCCAGCGCGGCGCGCATCACCGCCGCGTGGCGGGTGTCGACCGACAGCGGCACGCCGCAGTCCCGCAGCGCGGCGACGACGGGGACCACCCGCTCCAGTTCCTCGGCGACGGAGACCGGCTCGGCGCCGGGGCGCGTGGACTCGCCGCCCACGTCGACGATGCCCGCGCCCTCGCCGATCATGCGGCGGGCATGGGCCACGGCCGCCTCGACGTCGAGGAAGCGGCCGCCATCGGAAAAGCTGTCCGGGGTGACATTGAGGACGCCCATCAGGACGGGGTTGGCGCCCGCATCAGGCATCGTCCCTCACCCTGCCCTCTCCCAGAGGGAGAGGGTTCAACGAAGCGCCCCGCATTCCCTCTCCCTCTGGGAGAGGGTCAGGGTGAGGGGCGTTGGTTGCCACTGAACCGGAACCCCTCAGGTCCCGGGTTGGGGCTCGGGCGACGTGCCGGGGCGGGGGCCGCGGCCGGCGCTGGGGACGGTGCGCGGCTTGCCGGGAGGCGCGCTCGGCGCGGGCGTGTCCTCGGGCCGGTCGATGGTCTCGCCGCGCATCAGCGCGCGGATCTCCTCGCCGGTCAGCGTCTCGTACTCCAGCAGCCCGTTGGCGATGCGGTGCAGGTCGTCGATATGCTCGGTGAGGATGCGGCGTGCCTCGCCATAGGCCTCCTCGACGAAGCGGCGGACCTCGCCGTCCACCAGCCGCGAGGTTTCCTCGGACATGTTCTGGGTGCGCGTCACCGAGTGGCCGAGGAAGACCTCCTCCTCGTTGTCGCCATAGGCGAGCGGGCCGAGCTTGTCGCTCATGCCCCAGCGGGTGACCATGGCCTTCGCCAGCCGGGTCGCGCCCGAAATGTCGGACGAGGCGCCCGAGGTGACCTTGTCATAGCCGAAGATCAGCTCCTCGGCGATGCGGCCGCCCATCATCACGGCAAGGCGCGAATGCATCTGCTGGCGGGTCTGCGACAGCTTGTCCTTCTCGGGAAGCTGCATGACCATGCCCAGCGCGCGGCCGCGCGGGATGATCGTCGCCTTGTGGATCGGGTCGGTGTCCGGCACCTTCAGGCCCACCAGCGCGTGGCCCGCCTCGTGATAGGCGGTCAGCCGCTTCTCGGCCTCGTCCATCACCATGGAGCGGCGCTCGGGACCCATCATGACCTTGTCCTTGGCGTCCTCGAACTCGGCCATGGACACGACCTTCTTGTTCTTGCGCGCGGCGAGCAGCGCCGCCTCGTTCACAAGATTGGCGAGGTCCGCGCCGGAGAAGCCGGGCGTGCCGCGGGCGATCACCTTGGCTTCCACGTCGGGCGCCAGCGGCACGCGGCGCATATGCACCTTCAGGATGCGCTCGCGGCCCAGCACGTCCGGGTTCGGCACCACCACCTGACGGTCGAAGCGGCCCGGGCGCAGCAGCGCCGGGTCCAGCACGTCGGGCCGGTTGG
>CAZVVC010000276.1:0-4952 GCA_964630425.1 uncultured Bifidobacterium sp.
TCGCGGAGCCTGTCCTGAGCGACGCCGCAGGCGGCGTCGAAGGGGACGGGATGCCACGCGCCGGTGGCCCGGGCTTCGCGACGGCCCTGCGAGCCTCCTCAGCCCTCTCGGTTGTGGGGTGAATACAGAGTTGTGGAGTGAACAAAGAAAGGCGCGCCCGGCGAACCGGGCGCGCCGTGCCGGATCAGGCGGCGAGCAGTTCGTCGGCGGGGCCGAAGAACTCGTAGTGGATGCGGTTGGCCGGCACGCCCGCCATCGACAGGGCCGTGACGAAGTTCCGCAGGAAGGGCTTGGGGCCGCACAGATAGTAGTCGGCCTGGTCGATCGGCGTGTTCTCCTTCAGCCAATCCACCGTGATCAGCCCTTCATGGTCGTAGTCCTTGCCCCGCTGGTCGTTGGCCGCCGGTTCCAGATAGAACACCGTCGACCGCCGGCGCCCGCCCACCGCGAGCGAGCGCACCGCCTGCTTCATGGCGTGGGTCGTGCTGTTCAGCGTGCCGTGGACATAGTGGACGTCCAGCGACGGATGGTTGATCACCGCCGTCTCCAGCATGCTCATCATGGGCGTGAGGCCGACGCCGCCGCTGAGCAGCACCACCGGGCGTTCCGGCCGGGGCGGCAGGAAGAATTCGCCGGCGGGCGGCGCGACCTTGAGGACCGTGCCGACCGGGGCGCTGTCGTGCAGCCAGATGGACGCCAGGCCCTCAGGTTCGCGCTTCACCGAGATGCGGTAGTCGCGCGTGCTGGGCGCGCTGGAGATGGTGTAGTTGCGCTTGACCGGCGGCTCGCCGGGGATGTCCAGCCAGAAGGTCAGATACTGGCCCGGCTGATGCGGCATGACCGGCTTGCCGTCCACCGGCGCGAGCACGAAGGATGTGATGATATCGCTTTCCTCGCGGCGTTCGGTGACGCGGAACTCGCGCCAGCCGTGCCAGCCGCCGGGCGCCGTCTCGATCTCGTGGTAGATCTGCTTCTCGCGGCCGATCAGGATGTTGGCGAGGAACCAGTAGGCTTCGCCCCAGGCGCCCAGTATGTCGTCCGTGGCGGCCTCGCCCAGCACGTCCCTGATGGCGCCGAGCAGCGCCTCGGCCACGTAGGGGTAATGCTCGGGCAGGATCTGCAGGCCCACATGCTTCTGGGCGATCCGCTCGACGGCCGGCGCGAGGGCGGCGAGCTGGTCGATGTTGCGGGCATAGGCGAGGATCGCCGTGGCGAGCGCCTTGGGCTGCGCCCCGGCCTCTCCGTGATGGGACTGGTTGAACAGATCGCGTATCGCCTCGTTCTGGAACATCCTTTCATACATGCGCCGGACGATGTCGAGGCCGTGAGCCTCGATCGCCGGGGTCGTCGCCTTGATGATGTCGATGGTCTTCGGGTTCAACGTGTCGGTCACGGGGGATACTCCGTTACAGTGGTCGGTTGTCGTTGTTTCTGAAAAAGCGGTGGTCAGAGCACGGGCTGGGTGTCGTGAAAATCCACCTGGAGGCGAACGGGGCCAACGGGTTCGACCCAATGGACCTGCTCGGGCGAAACGATTCCCGGCGCCTCGCGGGAGAGCGTCCGGACACCGCCGTCCGCCAGATGAAGGCGGGCCTCACCCGCCAGCACCCGGATGACGCCCCACGTGCCCGCCTTGGTGCTGTGCTGACGGCGCAGCGCCTGGGGCAGCGTGTCCTGATCGAATACCGGCGAGGAGCTGTAGGGCTTGCTCCGCGCCCGGCTGCCGGGCCGGCCCACGGTGGGCTGTCCCAGATGGAACCTGATGGCGCTCTTGAGGCTCTCGGCGATCCGGCCGGCCATGCGCTGCAACTCGGCCGCGTGCTCGGGCGGCAGAAGCTCACCGGTGGTCTCTTTCCAGAGCGCCAGCCAGCGATCGAACATTTCCGGGGGGATCGCCGTGGCATGCTTGATATGTTCGGCGGCGGGGTTACCGTTGTAGGTGCCGCTGCGCAGCATCACGGACGACCAGAACCTGGTCAGCTTGTCGAGATGATCCGGCCAGTCGGCGACGGCACTGTTGAACAACGGCCCGATCAGGTCGTCGGCCCGCACCCTGGCATAGAACCGGGTGACCAGTTCGCCGAGCTGCTGTTCCGTGAGATGACCTTGCGCCGTCATGATGTTCCCATAAAAGATGCATCCCAGATACATTATATGATTCGGGATAACATGCAACGGGAATATATGTATACTAGGGACAGCGAAGGATGACGGGATGCGGCTGACCCTTTATACCGATTACGCCCTGCGGGTACTGATCCATCTGGCATTGCACGACGAGCGGCTCTGTTCGATCAGCGAGGTTTCGCGCGCGTACGACGCCTCGCACAACCACCTGATGAAAGTCGTGAACAGGCTGGCCCATGACGGTTTCATCGAGACCGTCAGGGGCCGTTCGGGCGGCATGAGGCTGGCGCGGCCCGCCGACCAGATCACCGTGGGCGAGGTCGTGCGGCGCACCGAGGAAGGCTTCAATCTCGCCGATTGCTCGGGCTGCGCGCTGTCGCCCGCATGCGGCCTGAGCGGCGTCCTCGCCGAAGGCATGGCAGCCATGCTCAAGGTGTTCGACGGCTATACCGTCGCCGACCTGCTCAGCGACAAGGCCGCCATGCGCCGTCTCGTCGCCCGCCAGTCGCCGCTGGGCATCGGCGCCGTCTGACGACCGCTCCATGCCGCTCCGCATCAAGCGCATCTACGAGCCGGCCGCCGCGACGGACGGAAAGCGCGTGCTGGTGGACAGGGTGTGGCCGCGCGGCATGACCAGGGAGGCCGCCGCCCTCGACGCATGGCGCAAGGACATCGCGCCCAGCGCGGCGCTGCGCACATGGTTCGGCCACGATCCCGCCCGCTGGCGGGAATTCGCCCGCCGCTACCGCGAGGAACTGGACGGCAACGCGGACGAGACCGGATGGCTGGAGGCGCTGGCCCGGTCGGGAACGGTCACGCTGCTGTACGGCGCGCGCGACACCGAGCATAACCAGGCCGTGGTGCTGGCGGACTACATCCGCGAACGTCTCGGGACCTGACCGCCGAAAGGACGGCGTGATCGCCGACACCTGGGACAGGGAAGCGGTCGGGTATCGGGTCCGGCGCTAGGGAGTTTTCCGTCGCCGACCAAAGGTCTCACGCGCTGCGGGTCCGGCGGCGCGTGAACGCGCCGTTGACCAGGGCGATGCCGATCAGGATCAGGACGGCGCCGCCGGTGAAATGCACGGTCACCGTCTCGTCCAGCACGAGCACGCCGAACGCCACGCCGAAGATGGGTGTCAGGAAGGAGGCGATGGACAGCTTGGAGGCCGAATAGGTCTTCATCAGCCAGAACCACACCAGATAGCTGACGAAGGCGATGATCACGGCCTGCCACAGGATGCTTCCCCATGCCCATGCGCTCATCCGGGTGTCGGCGCCGTAGGGCAGGAAGGGGCTGACGGCGAGCAGCATCACCGCGCCGATGGAAAGCTGGTAGAACGTGACCTTGGACGCCGACGCCTCGGTCAGCCGGCTCGCCTTGACGACAATGGTCGTCACCGCCCACAGCAGGCCGGCCAGCATGCCGAGGGCGTCGCCGAGGAGCTGCCGGGGATCGATCGGCCTGTCCGACAGGAACTCGCTGGCGAAGATGGCGAAGACGCCGCCGAACGCCAGCAGCACTCCGGCCCACTGCCCGGCACCGAAGCGCTCCTCGGGCACCAGCATGTTCATGCCCAGCGCGGTGAAGACCGGCGCGGTGTAGAGGAACACGGACATGTGCGAGGCCGTGGTGTACCCCAATCCGACCGCGACGATCAGGAACTCGACGCCGAACAGGAAACCCGCGACGAGGCCCGGCAGAAGGGTGCCGTCGCGCAGGTCGGCGCGTTCGCGGCGCAGGATCGCCCATACCAGCACCAGCACGGCGGCGATCAGGCAGCGCAGGCCCACCTGAAACACGGGATGCACCTCGACCGCCGTCAGCTTCAGGATGCCCTGGTTGGAGCCCCACAGCGCGCACAGCGCGACCATGATCGAGATCGCGAACGGATCGAGCGACTTGTGCCTGTCCATGACGCCGCCGTTCTCCCCTGTCAGCCGTCGCGCAGCTTACGCCAAACCGCGCGGCCCGCACGCATTCGTTTGACCGGGCGCCGGGGATGTCTAACCTGCGGAGCGGGGATACGGAATTCCAGGCACGGAAAGGAAACGAGGATGTCGAGAGCAGAAGACCACGAGGTCGTGTCGATCTACCCGCACAGCCAGGCACAGATCGAGAAGATGATGACGCTGGCGCCGGAATGCGTGCTGAACTGGACCACCAGGGACGGCTGGGCCGTGGGCGTGATGCACGCCTTCGTGTGGGATCAGGGCCAGGTGTGGCTGACCTTCTCGTCGCACCGCCACCGCGCCGCGGCCATCAAGCGCGACCCGCGCGTTTCCGTCGTGGTCAGCGGCGCGTCCAGCCGCCATCCCGACTGCCCGCGCGGCGCGATCACCATCAAGGGCCGCGCCGTCTTCCATGACGACGAGGCGACCAAGAAGGCGTTCTACCGCAAGCTCGCCAGGAAGGTTAGCCCGGACAACAAGCAGGGCGAGGACGATTTCTACAGCCTGCTGGATTCGCCGCTGCGCACGGTCATCGCCGTGACGCCGGAGAAGTGGATCACCTTCGACGCGGAGAAGTCGCACAAGCACCGCCAGGGCACGCTCGACGACTCCGAGCTGGGTCAGCCGCTCAGCGGCGATCGGGAGCGTCTGAACGCCGAACGTGCCCGCCGCGGCCTTCCGCCGCGCGAACTCTAGGGTAAAAGCCGTTCAGATTGGCCTCTCCGTGCGGAAGGCATCCCCTCTCCCTTTGGGAGAGGGTCAGGGTGAGCAACTGTCTTTAAGCGGCCTTGTTTTGCCATTGGGTGCCGTCGCGCAAGATGGCGTTGAGGATGGTGAGCATTCTGCGCATGAGGGCGACGATGACGACTTTG
>CAZVVC010000277.1:0-4922 GCA_964630425.1 uncultured Bifidobacterium sp.
CCCCAGCCGATTTCCTTGCGCCGTCCGGGATAGACCGGCGCGCCCATGGACGCGGCGATCATCTGGGCGCCCAGGCACAGCCCCAGCGTCGGACGCCCCGCCTCGACGCGCGCCTCGATGGCCGCCAGCTCGTCGAGCAGGAAGGGATAGCGTTCGGTCTCGTAGACCCCGATGGGGCCGCCGCAGATCACCGCCAGGTCGGCCGTGCCGATGGCCGCGGCGACGTCGTCGACGCCCGCGTCGGCGGTCGAGAAGGTCCAGCCCCTCGCCTGCAACGGCGCCGCGAACGATCCCAGGTCCTCGAAGGCGACATGGCGGATGATGCTCGCGTGGGGCAAAGGTCCGTCTCCTCGTCCGGCCGGCCGGATGCACCGGACACCCGGGCCGCGACAGGGGCCGCTGGTCATGAAAACGCCGTTCCATGATTATCCCACGCGCCGGGGTGAAATCCAGCGCGGCATCCGGGGCGAGGGGATCAGTTCAGGTTGATGAAGCCGTACTTCGTGAAGACGTCGCGGGCTTCCGGCGTCGCCAGGAAGTCGTAGAACCTGCGGGCCTCGGCCTTGAAGCCCTTGACGAGGGCGGCGGGATAGACGATCGGCAGATGGCTGTCCGCCGGGAAGGTGTCGACGATTCTCACCTTCCGGTCCACGCCCACGTCGCTGCTGTAGACGATGCCCAGCGGGGCCTCGCCGCGCGAGACGAAGGCCATCGCCGAGCGCACGTTGTCGGCGCGCAGCAGCCGGTCGGAGACCTCGTTCCACACGCCGAGCTTTTCCAGCGCCGAACGGGCATAGCGGCCGGCGGGCACGAAATCGGGATCGCCGGTCGACAGCCGGCCGTCGGCGCCCAGGGCCGCGGCGAGCCTGAAGCCGGGCGCGATCTCGAGCCGGACGGTGCTGTCCGCCGGGGCGATCAGCACGAGGCGGTTGGACAGGATATCCCTGCGGCTGGCGGCCTCGATCAGGTTCCGCTGCTGGAGATAGTCCATCCATTCGGCATCGGCCGAGATGAACAGCTCGGCGGGCGCGCCGGCCTCGATCTGCTTGGCGACGGCGGAACTGGAGGCGAAGGAGTAGACAACCTTCACGCCGGTCCTTTGCGTATAGGCTGTGCCCAGCTCCTGCAACGCATTGGTCAGCGAGGCGGCGGCGAAGACGGTGACCTCTTGCTGCGCCGCGCGGGAGGCGGCTGGCGCCAGGGCGAGGCCAAGCGCAAGGGCGCCGAACCAGGCCAGCGCCGCCCGGCGCGTCATCCGAACGAACGACATTCTTTCCCTCCGATGGTGATCGCTCTATTGGAGGGAATATAGCGCATGTCCGGCGGGAAGGATGCGGAATCACCGTTCCTGTGCAGCCGGTGCTGTCTTCCACGGGGCTGCAAGAAAAAAGCCGCCCGAAGGCGGCTTTTCTGGGGTTCTGGTGGAGCTGAGGGGAATCGAACCCCTGACCTCTACAATGCCATTGTAGCGCTCTCCCAACTGAGCTACAGCCCCCCAGTCGGTGGCTTCGGAAGCCGTCGGGCCGCCGAAGCCGCGTCTATATGCGCGGGGTGCGCGCCAAGGTCAAGCGCCTATTTGTCCTCGTCCCCGTCGTCCTCGATTTCCACGTCGACCTCGACGTCGATATTCTCGTCCTCGTCCTCGATCTCGAGGATCTGGTCCATGTCGCCGTCGTCATCCTCCTCGAGGATGTCGTCCACGTCCGCTTCCTTCTCCGGCTTCTTGGGGGCCTTTTCCTCGACCACTTCGGCACTGGGGCGGCGTGGCTTCAGGATGGTTTCCGGGAAGAAGGTATGCTGGCAATTGATGCAGGTGATCGGGTCGGACTTGCCCAGATCATAGAATCGGGTGCCGCATTTGGGGCACTGCCGCTTGGTTCCCAGCTCTGGCTTGGCCACCTTGGTCCTCTCGCTTTCGGGTCAATCTTCGAAAATTGGCGAAACCCATTGCCACGTGCGGCACCGGGTGTCAAAGCACTATTTGGCGGCGTGCGCGGAATTGGCCCGCCGCCCAGGCTGTGCTAGATGGGGCGCCGAAACCGCGAGGACAAGGAATCATGGGCGTTCGCATTTCCCACCGCATCACGGGGCTGACCGGTCGCTACGCCGCGCCGGGCGACAAGTCCATTTCCCATCGGTCGCTGATGCTGGGCGGCCTCGCCGTCGGCGAGACGCGCATCACCGGCCTGCTGGAGAGCGAGGACGTGCTGGCGACGGCGCGCGCCATGCGGGCGCTGGGCGCCGATGTCTCGCGCGGCGACGACGGCGCATGGAGCGTCCACGGCACCGGCGTCGGCGGCCTGCGCGCCCCGTCCGACGTGCTGGACCTGGCCAATGCGGGCACGGGCGTCCGGCTGCTCATGGGCGTGGTCGCCACCCATCCCTTCACCACGGTCTTCACCGGCGACGCCTCGCTGCGCAAGCGGCCCATGGAGCGGGTGATGGCGCCGCTGCGACAGATGGGCGCGCGCTTCACGGCGGCCGAAGGCGGCAGGCTGCCCCTGACCATCGAGGGCGCGGCCCTCGCCATGCCGATCCGCTACACGGTGCCGGTGCCGTCGGCGCAGGTGAAGTCGGCGGTCATGCTCGCCGGCCTCAACGCGCCGGGCCGCACCATCGTCGTCGAGACGCAGGCGACCCGCGACCACACCGAGAACATGATGCGCCATTTCGGCGCGTCGGTAAGCGTGGAGCGCACCGCCGAGGGCGACGTGATCGCGCTCGACGGCCAGCCCGAGCTGCGCGGCCGGCCCTTGGCGGTCCCCGGCGATCCGTCCTCGGCCGCGTTCCCGCTGGTGGCGGCGCTGATCACCGAGGACTCCGAGGTGACGGTGACGGGCCTGTCGGTCAACCCGCTGCGCGCCGGCCTGTTCGAGACGCTGATCGAGATGGGCGCCTCGCTCGACATCCACAACCGCCGCATCGAGGGCGGCGAGCCGGTGGCCGACATCACCGCGCGCTCCAGCGTGCTGCGCGGCGTCGAGGTGCCGGCCGAGCGCGCGCCCAGCATGATCGACGAATATCCGATCCTGTGCATCGCCGCCGCCTTCGCCCAGGGGCGCACGGTCATGCGCGGCCTGGAAGAGCTGCGCGTCAAGGAATCGGACCGGATCGCGGCCATGGCGAAGGGCCTGGCCGCCAACGGGGTGAGCGTCGAGGAACTGCCGGACGGCCTGATCGTCGAAGGGCGGCCCGGCGATGTGCCCGGCGGCGGCACGGTCGAGACCCACATGGACCACCGCATCGCCATGTCGTTCCTGGTGCTGGGCTGCGCGTCGCGCGGACCCGTGACCGTGGACGAGGACGAGATGATCGCCACGTCGTTTCCCGACTTCGCCGGGCTGATGGCGGATGCCGGCGCGCGGCTGGAGGCGGCGTGATCATCGCCATCGACGGGCCGGCCTCGTCGGGCAAGGGAACGCTCGCCCGGCTGCTGGCCCGCCACTACGGCCTGCCGCATCTGGACACGGGATCGCTCTACCGGGCGGTGGCCCGCCGCCTGCTGAAGGCCGGCGCCGACGTGAACGACGCCGCGGCGGCGGAAGAGGCGGCCCGCGCCCTGTCGCCCGAGGACCTGGCGGACCCGCATCTGCGCGACGAGAGGACCGGCGAGGCCGCCTCGATCATATCGGCCATGCCGGGCGTCCGCGCCGCGCTGCTCGACTACCAGCGCGCGTTCGCGGTCCGGCCGGGCGGCGCGGTGCTGGACGGCCGCGACGTGGGCACCGTGATCTGCCCGGCGGCCGAGGTGAAGCTGTTCGTGACGGCGAGCGCGGCGGTGCGCGCGCGGCGCCGCGCCGAGGAGTTGCGCGCCAGGGGCGAGGCGGCCGACGAGGCGCGGATCCTGGGCGACATCGAGGCGCGCGACCGGCGCGACGCGGAACGGGCCGTCGCGCCGTTGCGGCCGGCGGCCGACGCCTACTTGCTCGATACCACGAATTTGTCTATAGAAGCCGCCTTTGAAGCGGCAAAAGCCGCCGTTGGTCTGCCGCGAGAGGGTAACGCGGCAGGAAGACCGCCGGAAAAACCGGCTGGCCCGTAACATCGAAGAAGCAGGAGTTTCAATGTCGACCAATACCCAAGGCGCCAGCAGCGCCCTTCGTGATGAATTTGCAGCCCTTCTGGATGAGAGCTTCGGCAGCGGTGATACCGTCGAAGGCTCGGTGGTGAAGGGCATCGTGGTCGGAATCGAGAACGACGTGGTCGTGATCGACGTCGGCCTGAAGGCCGAAGGCCGTGTTCCCGTCGCCGAGTTCGGCCCGTCGGGCGGCCGCCAGAGCCTGAACGTGGGCGACACCGTCGAGGTGTTCCTGGAGCGTATGGAAAACGCCATGGGCGAGGCGGTCATCAGCCGCGAGCGCGCCCGCCGCGAGGAAGCCTGGGATCGCCTGGAAGACGCCGCCGGCGAGAGCGCGCGCGTCGAGGGCGTGATCTTCGGCCGCGTCAAGGGCGGTTTCACCGTGGATCTCGACGGCGCCGTGGCGTTCCTGCCGGGCAGCCAGGTGGACATCCGTCCGGTGCGCGACGTCACCCCGCTGATGGGCATCGCCCAGCCGTTCCAGATCCTCAAGATGGACCGTCGCCGCGGCAACATCGTCGTCTCGCGCCGCGCGGTCCTCGAAGAGACCCGCGCCGAGCAGCGCAGCGAGCTGCTGTCGAACCTGCATGAAGGCCAGGTGCTCGACGGCGTGGTGAAGAACATCACCGACTACGGCGCGTTCGTGGACCTGGGCGGCATCGACGGTCTGCTGCATGTCACCGACATGTCGTGGCGCCGCATCAACCATCCATCCGAGGTTCTCAACATCGGCCAGACCGTGAAGGTCCAGGTGATCAAGGTGAACCCGGAGAGCCAGCGCATCAGCCTGGGCATGAAGCAGCTCGAGGCCGATCCGTGGGACGGCATCGACGCCAAGTACCCG
>CAZVVC010000278.1:0-4903 GCA_964630425.1 uncultured Bifidobacterium sp.
TCTTCCCCGAGCGGCGGCAGAGCTTCGCCGAGCTGCATGACCGTGCGCGGCACCGGGCGCGCCAGCTCACGGCCCTGGGCGTGCGGCCCGGCGAGCATGTGGGCATCCTGCTGCCCACCAGCTTCGAATTCGCCGAAGTGATGTTCGGCATCGCGCTGGCCGGCGCGGTGATGGTGCCGATCAACGCCCGCTATCGCGGCGCCGAGATCGCCTATGTCGCCGAGAACGCCGATGTCGTCACCATCGTCACCACCGGCCAGGTGGCCGAGGGCGTGAATTTCGTCGAGCGGCTTGCCGAAGGACTGCCGGGGCTGGAAGACAGCCCGGATGCCCGCGCCCTCGCCGTCGCCGCCGCGCCCGGGCTGCGCAACATCCTGCTGCTGGGCGGCGAGCCCGCGCCCGGCTTCGTCGGCGAGGCCGGGCTGTCGGCCGACGCCCATGCGGTGTCCGCGGCCGAGATCGAGCGGCGCACCGACGCCGTCGCCGACGACGACCTGTGCATGATCCTCTACACCTCGGGCACCACCTCCAATCCCAAGGGCTGCATGATCACCGGCCGCTCGATCATCGGCAACGGGCGCGCCATGGCCAAGGCCTACGGCATGACCGAGAAGGACAGCTTCTGGTCGCCCCTGCCCATGTTCCACATCGCCGCCACCTTCCCCATCGCCGCCTGCCTCGACATGGGCAGCGCCTATGTGACCATGGGCTATTTCGACGCGGCCGTGGCGCTCAGGCTGCTCGAGGACTCGAAAGCGACCATCAACTATGCCTGCTTCGTCACCATCATCGGCGACCTGATCAACCACCCGGATTTCGGGAAGACCGACCTTTCCGCCGTCCGGCTGATGAACTCCAGCCTCGCCGTCCAGCCGCCCGGCTTCGCCGAGAGGCTGACGCAGGCCATGCCCGACTGCATCCAGGTGGGCACCTACGGGCTGAGCGAGGCATCGGGCACGGTGTGCACCTCGCCCGTCGACAGCCCCGAGCACCTGCGCCACACCCGCCTCGGCTCGCCCATGCCCGGCCAGCAGGTGGAGATCCGCGATCCCGACACCGGCCAGCCGGTGCCCACGGGCGAGCGCGGCGAGATCTGCGTGCGCGGGGTGAACATCTTGAAGGGCTACTACAAGGACCCGGAGAAGACCGCGCAGACCATCCGCGACGGCTGGCTGCACACCGGCGACATCGGCTCGCTGGACGAGCACGGCACCATCATGTTCCACGGCCGCTTCAAGGACATGCTGAAGGTGGGCGGCGAGAACGTGGCCGCCGCCGAGATCGAGGGCCTGCTGCAACAGCACCCGGCGGTGAAGCTGGCGCAGGTGGTCGGCGTGCCCGATGCGCGCCTCGTCGAGGTCCCCGCCGCCTTCGTCGAACTCAAGCCCGGCGAAAGCGTGGAGGAAAAGGACCTGATCGCCTGGTGCAAGGGCCGGATATCCAGCTTCAAGATCCCGCGCCACGTGCGCGTCGTGACGCAGTGGCCCATGTCCACCAGCAAGATCCAGAAGTTCAAGATGCGCGGCGAGCTGATCGCCGAGCTGGAGGGGCAGCGGGGCGCGGCGGAATGACGCCCGGCGCCCGAAAACGCCGCCGCATGGTCATGATGCGACTTTCCATTGGCGATGCGCCCTTATCAGCCTAGAATCATGGGATATCCGATACGGGATCGCCTTGCGCAGCCTCGAGAGACCCACATTCCTGTTCCTGCTGATCGCGGTGTCGGTGGCATTCGCGCTGGTGCTGTGGCAGTTCTACGGTGCCATCCTGTGGGCCGTCGCGGTGACCGTGGTGTTCCGCCCCGTCGAGCGGCGCATCCTGCACCGCATGCGCGGCCGCCGGAACCTGGCGGCGCTGCTGGCCCTGCTGCTCATCATCGCCATCGTCATCCTGCCCGGCACGCTGATCGCCATCTCGCTGCTGCAGGAAGCCTCCAAGCTCTACGCCCGGCTGCAATCGGGCGACCTCAATCCCGGCGCCTGGGTGGCCAGCGTGCACGGCTCGCTGCCGTGGTGGGCCACCAACATGCTCGACCGCTTCGGCATCGGCGACATGGGCGGCATCCGCGAGCAGCTTTCCTCGGGTCTCGCCGACCGCATCCAGACGATCTTCACCCAGATCCTCAATATCGGCCAGGGCGCGCTCAGCTTCATGATCAATCTGGGCGTGATGCTCTACCTCACCTTCTTCCTGCTGCGCGACGGCCAGGCGCTGACCCGCAGGATCGGCGAGGAAGTGCCCCTGCCCGCCGAGATGCGCGGCCTGCTGTTCGAGAAGTTCCTGACGGTCATGCGCGCGACCATGAAGGGCAGCTTCGTCGTCGCCATCGTCCAGGGCACGCTGGGCGGCCTGACGCTGTGGGCGCTGGGCATCCACGCGCCGGTCCTGTGGGGCGTGCTGATGGCGTTCCTGTCGCTGCTGCCCGCCGTGGGCACCGGCTTCGTCTGGGTGCCGGTCGCCATCTACCTGCTGGCGACCGGCGCCGTGGCCAAGGGCGTGATCCTGATCCTGGTCGGCATCTTCGTCATCGGCCTCGTCGACAACATCCTGCGCCCCATCCTGGTGGGCAAGGACACGCGCATGCCCGACTATGTGGTGCTGATCGCCACCCTGGGCGGCATCGTCCTGTTCGGCTTCAACGGCGTCATCCTCGGCCCGCTGATCGCCGCCATGTTCTTCGCCTGCTGGAACATCCTGACCGAGGAGCGCGAGCGCGACCGCGCGGGCATCCCCTCGGACGAGCCGCCCGCCAGCCTCTGACCCGCCCTGACCGCACGGCCCGTCACGACCGCGGGCCGGTTCCTTGACGCCCGCCCCTCCCGGGCGTATACACCGCGCAACCTCCGGCCCTGGCTGGACGAGGCATGCCTGACGGAGTCAGATGAAGGCGCTCTATGCATTGCCTGACCACGAAGTGGTCATGGAGCTGATACCCGGAATCGCGGACACCCACCTGAGCGCCGACGCGGCGGTGGAACGGATTCGGGCTGTGAACGGGCTGGTGCCCGTGGCCATCGATCCGGCGGACGGCGGCAAGGTGCTGTGGGCCGACATCGGCGACCACCTGTTCCGCGAATGGCAATTCATGTACACGGTGCAGCACCTGGCGCAGTCCGGCGCCATCGGCGAGGCGTTCACCACCGATTTCTCGATCCTGCTGGACGACCGCATCCTGGCGGACCCGATCAGCCCCAGCGGCTTCATCTTCCACGTCTCGCGCTGCGGCTCGACCCTGACGGCCAAGGCGCTGGCGCGCTCGCCGCGGCATGTGGTGATCAACCAGGGCGGCCCGTTGCAGCGCGGCTTCTGGGCCACCATCACCCGCGACTGGGAGCAGCAGGCCGAGCCGAGCCCCGAGAACCTGAAGGCGTTCCGCAACCTGGTGCTGGCCATGACGCGCCGCCGCCGGCCCGACCAGCTCTATGCCTTCGTCAAGTTCATCTCGTGGAACACGCTGTATCTGGATTTCGTCCACAAGGCGTTCCCCGAGGTGCCCGCCGTGTTCCTCTACCGCGACGCGGTCGAGGTGATCGCCTCGGTGCTGCGCGAGACCACGGCCATCCTGTGGGCGAAGGGCCGCAGGCAGGCCGGCTTCCTGACCGGGCTGGACTGGCGCGAGACCGTCGGGATGGACGACGTGCGCTACCTGGCCATCTGCTTCGCCGAATATTTCCGGCTGGCGCTCGATTCGGGCGACAAGGTCCGGCACGTCAACTATGTGGACATCAGCCCTGAGACCTTCCCCACCATCCTGCGCGAGGGCCTGAAGTTCGAGCCCGGCGAAGGCGAGTTCGAGCTGATGGTCGAGCAGTTCCGGTTCCATTCGAAGGACGACAGCGACAAGGCCGTGTTCACCTCGGACAGCGCCGAGAAGCAGTCCGAGATATCCGAGGCGGACAAGCGGATGATCGCGCAGGAATGCGATGCGCTGATGGACAGGCTGGACCGCTCGCCCGACAACCTGTTTGCCCGCGTCGGCGGGTGAGTTACCTTATAGCGGCGCCCAGCCCCAGGAGAGGACGATGACAGAAACCCCGGCGAACCTGCTGACGGTCGTCATGCCGAACTACAATTACGGCCGGTTCATCGCCGAGGCCATCGGGAGCGTGGCGGCGCAGACCTACGGCCCCATCGAGCTGATCGTGGTGGACGACGCCAGCACCGACAATTCGGTCGAGGTGGTGCGCGAGACGCTGCCCAGGATGACCAGCCTGTTCGACACCATGCTGATCGCGCTGGAGGAGAACGTGGGCAAGCTGGGCGCGCTCAACCGCGCCCTGCCCCATGTGCGCGGCCGCTATTTCATGATCCTGGATTCGGACGACCTGCTGACGCCCGAATATTGCAGCCGCACCATCACCGAGCTGGACAAGGCCATCGAGGAAGACCCGCATGTGGGCTTCATCTATACCGACTGCACCCTGGTGTCGCAGACCGGCGAGCTGCTGGACCGGGGCAAGTCCACCGCGTTCGACGCCAAGCTGCTGGAGGAATATTCCTTCGTGCCCGAGCCGGCCATGTGCCTGGCCAGACCGGTGATCGAGGCCGGTCCCTACGACGAGGCGATCCGCAAGGGCACCAAGCACCACAAGTGGCGCCGCATCGTCGGCAATGGCTGGGTCGGCCGGCATCTGGCCGAGCCCATCTTCTATTACCGGATGCACGACAAGAACCTGTCGGGCATCGGCAAGCGGGTGATCGAGGAAGTCGAGAAGGGCCAGCGCGGCCACCGCATCCTGTCCGGCTACTGGCCGACCCAGACCACCCAGCGTTAACGGCCACCCAGCGTTAGGAGCCACGCATGAGCTCGACAGCCCTCCAGACCGACGGGCCCGCCGGCTTTCCCCTCAAGCTCGAGGACGCGCGCATAGGCGTTGTTGGTCTGGGTTATGTTGGCCTTCCG
>CAZVVC010000279.1:0-4883 GCA_964630425.1 uncultured Bifidobacterium sp.
CCGACGCCCGGGTCGGCATCTCCCTGCTCGCGGCCATCCTGGGCAAGTCGCTGCTCAATGAAACGAGGGGCCTCGTCGCCGATGCCGGCGCCGACATGGACGCGGAAGGGCGCGTCCGCGGCTGGCTCGGCTTCATGGATCCGGGGCTGACCGTCCAGGCCATCCGGCTGGCGTTCCATGCCATCAACGAGGCAGGCAATCATCGCCCGCTGTCCGACGCATTCGGCGAACAGGTCCGGCAGTTCCATGCCGCCGGCCGCGGCCATCTCGACTATATCGCCCGCATCCTTCACATCGCCGCGCGAGCCGGAGACATCCCGGTCCTGCCCGCGCCGTCGCAAGGGAAGATCTGGCGCTATGGCTGGGGCCGCGCATCGCGCGCCCTGCTCGAGGCCGCGTCCGACCGGGACGGGGCGATCGGGTTGCAGATCGCCAGGGACAAGCTGGCGACCGCCCGTCTGCTGAGCGCCCTGGGATTTCCGGCTGCCGAGCATCAGGCAACCCGGGACGCGGACACGGCCGTGCGGATCGCCGACGCCCTGGGCGGCGCCCTCGTCGTCAAGCCGCCCGACCGCGGCAAGGGAAAGGGCGTGAGCGTGGGCGTGAAGGGCGAGGCCGCCGTCCGGCGCGCCTTCGCCGAGGCGCTGGCGCTGACCGCGCGGCCGGTCATCGTCGAAAGACCCGTGCCGGGACACGATCACCGGCTGCTGATCGTCGGCGGGACGCTCGTCGCCGCCGCGCGCCGCGAGCCGGCGTCCGTGACCGGAGACGGGAAACGGACCATCGCCGAACTGGTGGCCGGCCTCAACCGTCACCGCGCCGCCGATCCCGTTCTTGCCCGCTATCTCCAGCAGATCGCGATCGACGGTGTCCTGCTCGGGCACCTCGCCCGGCAAGAGATGACACCGGCGACCGTCCCGCCTGCGGGCGCCGCCGTGACCCTCCGCAGCAACGCCAACATCAGCACCGGCGGCACCCCCACCGACGTGCTCGCGGACGTTCATCCGGATATCCGCGAGATGGCCGAGGCCATTGCCCGCAATACCGGCCTTCATGCGCTCGGCATCGACTACATCACGCCGGACATCGCCCGGTCGTGGCATGAGATCCCCGGCGCGGTCATCGAGATCAACGAAACGCCGGGTCTCGACGTTCACGTCGCCAGCGGCGTGAGCGAAACCGAACTCGGCCGGATCATATTGGGGCCAGCCGTCGGCCGCGTCCCCATCACTCTCGTGATCGGGCCGGAGACGGAACATGCCGCCATGTTCGAGCACCTGGAACGATCCGCCGCGTCGTGGGATGCCGGCTGGCGCTGCGGCATGATGATGCGCGGCCGCGTCGTGGTCGGCCGCACCAGGCTCCGGCCTGCGCCGGGCGGTTTCCCGCGGCGCGCGGCCCAGCTCCTGCTGAATACGGATTGCGCGGCCGTCCTTCTCTGCGCCACCCCGGAGGAAATCGATACGCACGGCTTTCCGGTCGACCGGTGCGACCTGACCATTCTGGCGGGAAGCGCGCCGCCGGCCATCGCGACGCTGGCGGACGGGTATTCCGCCCGGACGCTGCCGCATCCGGATGGACGAGCCTGGCCGGGAAGTCCGGCGATGAAGGCCCTTGTCGCCACGCTTCAGCCGCCCCCGAGAGTTTCCACAACAGACTGAAAATACTACGACTTTTACGAAAAAATATAGATTTGTCTTAGCTCCAGACTGGGAATAGCCCTAGGCTGACGAAGACCGACAAAGGCTTGGGCAACTATGTTGGAAAGCGCGAATATCGGCGACCTCGGCGTCGTCGGTGCGGTGATGTGGAGCGCTACCGCATGCGTGTCCCTCTATGTTCTGGTGAACCTCCGGAGCATGCGCTTTCTGTTCGGCACGGCCTCGATCCTGCTGATCGCACTGGCCGCGTTCCTTCAGGCGGGTTTCATCGACGTTCCCGGCGGCAGGCTCAGCCAGCTCGACGGCAGCCAGTTGCTGCTTACCCTGAGCAGCATCCCCATGCTTCTGGCCGTCCTGCTCTGCGCCCACTACCGGCAGGAGCGCAGCGTGCAGGAAACCGCGCTGGCCAGCTCGATCAGCGGCGTGGTCATCGCCGGTCTCGACGGCAGGATCCAGTACGCCAATACCTCCTTTGCCAGGCTCCTCGGCAAATCCGATCCGCAGGAGATCGTCGGCCACATCGCCCGGGACTATCTCGATGATCCCGAAGAGGCGCATCGGATAGTCGACATCATCCTCCAGAAAGGAAGCTGGCGCGGCGAGATCGCGACCCGCCATCCGGACGGAGCGCCGCGGGAGGTCGATCTGCACGCCTCGCTCACCCGCGCTGCGAACGGCGCTCCTGCGGCGATCATCGGTTCGGTCGCGGATGTGAGCCACAGCCGCGAGAAAGAACGCCAGCTCCGTTTCAGCAACACCCTGCTGACCAGCCTCGTCGAAAGCGCGCCGATCCTGCTCTGGACCGCCAATGCCGATGGCGAGATCGGCCTGCTGTGCGGCCGCGGCCTCGACAGCATCAAGCAGCTGGCCGAGGAAGACGGCGATGCATACCGTCCCGCGCCGGGCACCTCGCTCTACGACCTGTTCCGCGGCGTTCCCGAGATGCGGCACTATGTGGACCGAGTGCTGGCCGGCCGGCAGGTCCGGTTCGAATGGCAGTGCGGGGAGTCGGTGTTCTTCGAGGTCCGGCTGAGCCCTCGCTACGCGCCTGCGGGCAAGGTCACCGGCATCGTCGGCGTGGCGCTGGACGTGTCGAGCCGCGTCGCCGCCGAACACGCGCTGGAGCGAAACCTGAAACGCCAGATCGAGATCGAACAGCGCCTCGACCGCGCCCAGCGGCTCGAGGCCGTCGGCCGCCTTACCGGCGGCATCGCCCATGATTTCAACAATCTGCTGACCACCATCCTCGGCAATGTGGACATGCTGGCCGAGCACGCGGCGAACGATCCCGAACTGAGGCGATACGCCGAATCCGCGTCGCACGCGGCAAGCCGCGGCGCCGAGCTGACACAGCGGCTGCTCGCCTTCTCGCGTCATCAGGCGCTCACGCCCCAATCGGTCGATGTCAACGGCCTGCTGGACCAGGTCACGGACATGCTCGGCCGCACGCTGCCGGCGACCATCACCATCGCGCGCGATTTCGACCGGAGCCCGGTGCTCGCCTCGGTCGATCCGGGCCAGCTCGAAAACGCCGTCCTCAACCTGGCGCTCAACGCGCGCGATGCCATGCCGGAAGGCGGCACGCTCACGCTGACCACCCGCAAGCGCGCCCGCCGCGCCGGTGGCGCGGATATGATCGCCATCACCCTCGCCGACACCGGCACCGGGATGACCCCCGAGATCGCCGGGAAGGCCTTCGAGCCGTTCTTCACGACCAGGAAGGGCGAAGCGGGCGGCGCGATCGGCTCGGGCCTGGGCCTCAGCATGGTCTATGGTTTCGCGGCCCAGTCCGACGGCCGCGTGGAAATCGACAGCGCGCCGGGCAAGGGAACCGCCGTCACGCTTTTCCTGCCACGCGCCGCCGCGCCGCGGATGCAGGTGAACGGGGAAATCCGCGACCTGCGCGATATCCGGGAAGGCAGCGACCGGATCATGGTCGTCGAGGACGACCCCGATGTGCGTCAGTTCATCGTCAACGCCCTCAAGCGGCTGGGCTATTCGGTCGTGTCCGCCGAGAACGGCCCCGAGGCCATGCAGGTGGCCAACGGCGCCGACAACATCGATCTGCTCATTTCCGACGTGGTGCTGCCGGGCGGCATGACCGGGCCGGACGTCGCCGATCGCTTCCTCGAGATATTTCCCAAGGGAAAGGTGCTGTTCACCTCGGGCTATATCGGCGACGATCTGGCGATGCGCGCCCGTCTGGAGAACGACGTCGAGCTGCTGTCCAAGCCCTATACGCTCCAGGCGCTGGCCGCCAAGGTGCGCACGGTGCTCGACCCGACGCTCCACTGACGCCGGGTTTCAGGCCGTCTCCTCGAACAGCTCCCGGCCGATCAGCATCCGCCGGATTTCGCTGGTGCCCGCGCCGATCTCGTAGAGCTTGGCGTCGCGCAGCAGCCGGCCGGTGGGATAGTCGTTGATGTAGCCGTTCCCGCCCAGGGCCTGGATCGCCTCCAGCGCCATCCACGTCGCCTTCTCGGCGGCATAGAGGATGCAGCCGGCGGCATCCTTGCGCGATCCCTCACCCCGGTCGCACGCCTGCGCCGCCGCATAGACATAGGCCCGGCACGCGCTCCAGGTCGCATACATATCGGCCAGCTTCCCCTGCATGAGCTGGAAGGTGCCGATCGGCGCCCCGAACTGCTCCCGGTCGTGCACATAGGGAAGCACCGCGTCGAGGCACGCCGCCATGATCCCCAGCGGCCCGCCCGAGAGAACCACACGTTCGTAATCCAGCCCGGACATCAGCACCTGGACGCCGCGCCCTTCCTCGCCCAGCACGTTCTCGAACGGCACTTCGCAATTCTCGAAGATCAGCTCGCAGGTGTTCGAGCCGCGCATGCCCAGCTTGTCCAGCTTCGGGCCGGTCGAGAAACCGGCCATGCCCTTCTCCACCAGGAACGCGGTGATGCCGCGCGGCCCCGCCGCCGGATCCGTCTTGGCATAGACCACCAGCACCCCCGCGTCGGGACCGTTGGTGATCCACATCTTGCCGCCGTTGAGCACGAACCGGTCGTTGCGCTTCTCGGCGCGCAGCCGCATGGAGACCACGTCCGAGCCCGCGCCCGGTTCGCTCATGGCGAGCGCGCCCACCATGCCGCCGTCGATCAGCCCCGGCAGGAACCGGCGCTTCTGCCCTGCCGTGCCGTGACGCACGATCTGGTTCACGCACAGGTTGGAGTGCGCGCCATAGGACAGTCCGACGCTGGCCGATGCCCG
>CAZVVC010000280.1:0-4870 GCA_964630425.1 uncultured Bifidobacterium sp.
GGATATCGCATCGGCGGCGCGCGGCTATTCCTTTCCGCCACCAACCTCTTCGACAGCCGCGAGCCGATCCTGCTGCTCCCGGGCGCCACTCCCGCGTTGGATACGGCCTATCTCACCCGATCCCGCCGGGTGAGCGGCGGCGCCTCGGTCCAGTGCGCCCGCGCCAGGCCGTCGCCCGCGTGCAGCGCGGCGGTGCCCCAGACCCGGAGCTGCACCGCGTGGTCGAGATCGCGGAAGGTCATGGACACGCGCGGGTCGGCCGCGATCTGGGCGACCTTGGGCGAGCGCGCGTCGGTGAAGACGGTCAGCGTGCGCCGCCGCGGATCGCAGGCGCGCAGCACCACCGTGCGGCATTCGGGCGCGCCGTCGGCGCCGGCGGTGGCGAGCACGGGCGTGCGGGCCAGCGAGACCCTGTTGCCGGGCGCCGCGTCCAGCAGCCGCCAGCAATCCGCCGCGAGCGCGCGCAACAGCCCCTGTGCCTCGTCCCCCTGTGCCTCGTCCATGATCCCGCCATTGACGTTGAAGGAAAGCCCGACCCTAATGCCGGCCCATGCAAACCGGAACCGACATCTGCCCGCTATGCGGCCGGCCACGGGGCCGGCGCGAGCGACGCAATTCCTCCATGCGATTCCCGCATTGCCGTCATACGGGACTCCGACGGTCGCCCGCTTGCATATGCAACGATACCGGCCCTATATAGCCGCGGATTCGGGGCAGGGGCGCCCCGGACATGGGGGCTGCGACATCACATGGCGAAGGCTTTCGGTCTGATCAACGCGCTCGCGCTGCTCGCGGGCTCCGTGCTGCTGGTCCTGCGCTAGCGCAAGGGCCGCCGTCACGCGGCAAGCGCCCTCACCTCGGCCGTCATCCCGATGGACGAAAAAGAGCCGCCCGCGCGTGGCGGACGGCTCCGATCCGGTTGCGGGCCGCGGCTTAGAACGGCAGGCCGCCCTGCGGCTTGGTCATCTCGTTCAGCGTCTTCACGTCGTCCGCCGACAGCTTGACGCCGGCCGCGGCGGCGTTCTGGTCGATCTGGCCCGGCTTGGTGGCGCCCGCCATCACCGAGGTGACGCCCGGCTGGGCGAGGAGCCAGGCCACGGCGATCTCCAGCACCGACAGGTTCCGTTCCTTGCCGAACGCCTCGATCTTCTCGACCAGGTCGAAGTTGCGCTCGTTCATCTCCAGCCCGCCCAGGCCGGCCATGTTGCTGCCCTCGCCGAAGCGGGTGCCGGCGGCCGGCTTCTCGCCGCGCTTGTACTTGCCGGTCAGCATGCCCGAGGCCAGCGGGAAATAGGGCAGGAAACCCACGCCCACATGCTTGGCGGCGGCCAGGCGCTCGTCTTCGACGTCGCGGCGCAGGATGTTGTAGAAGTTCTGCACCGACACGAACTTGGGCAGGCCGTGCTTCTCGGACAGGCGGACGGCGTCGACCAGCAGGTGGCCCTTGAAGTTGCAGCAGCCGATATAGCGGACCTTGCCCTGGCGGATCAGGTCGTCGAGCGCGCGCAGGGTTTCCTCCAGCGGCGTGGTCGGATCGGGGAAATGGAGCTGGTAGAGGTCGATGTAGTCGGTGCCCAGGCGCTTCAGGCTGGCCTCGACCGCGTTCATGATGTACCGGCGCGACCCGCCGCTCATATACGGCCCCTGCCCCATGGGCATGCCGAACTTGCTGGCCACCACCACGTCCTTGCGGCGGGCGCCCAGCGCCTTGCCCAGGAACTCCTCGGACTTGCCCCACAGATGCGGGTCGGTCGGATAGGCGTCGGCGGTGTCGAACATGGTGATGCCCTGCTCGATCGCGCGGTCGACGACCGCCTGGGTCTCGGCCATGTCGCAGCGGCCGCCGAAATTGTTGGTGCCCAGGCTGATGGTGGAAATCTTCAGGCCGGAATCACCAAGATTGCGGTATTCCATCTCGCGGTCTCCCCTTTTTTGCAGAAACGGTTGCGCGCACGATGCCACGCGCCCGCCGCCCTTGTCCACCGGGCAGCACCGCCGCGAGTTCCGGGTGAAGCCCGCTATTCGGCGGAGGCGCCGAACGGCACCGTCAGTTCGGCCTGCCCGGCGCCTCGCTCACGGACGACGATGTCCACCTCGTAATCGAGCCGGGTCAGGAATCGCATCAGGCTCTCGACGTCGTACTTGTCGAGCGCGCCCCGGAACAGCTTGGAAAGATCGGGCTGGCCGATGCCGAGCCGGCCGGCCGCCACCGTCTGGGTCATGCCCATATCGGCGACACGGCGTTTGATCTGACGGACGAGAAACGCCTTGGCCGTCAGTTCTTCCGCATCGGGCAGATCGAGGTCACGGAACACATTGCCGCTACCGATCTCATGGTCGGGAAGATCAGACATCGGGGCTTTCCTTTCTGCTCAGTTCACGGAAAAGGATTTCCGCGTCCGCAAGGCGCTTGCGTATCAGGTCGAGTTCGCGCTTCGGCGTGGCAATGCCGCTTTTCGACTTCTTCTGGAAAAAGCGTGCAGCACGAAAACATGACCCGCGAACCGGACGGTGTAGACCGCCCGATAGGTATCGCCATCGTGGTCCTCCAAGATCTCGGCGACACCTGTTCCCTTGAAGCCTTTCAGCGGCTTGGCCCTTTCGGGCAACCCGCCAAGCTGCGCCTCATAGAGTCCGTAACCCATCGCCAGGCGGACCGGTCGAGGGAAGGACACCAAATCCTTCCTGCTGCTGCCGACCCAGACAAGCCTGGCCAAAATTTCCAAGCGGCACCGCCGACCACTTCCTGACGAATGAAAGCATTATGGATTTATATCCATGAAAAATCAATCCACGGCGTGGATATCAGCCGATGGCGTTCTTGAACCTCTCCAGGAACGCCAGATGGTCCGCCGCCGTCTTCAGTCCCGCGCCCATCGTGTGGATGGTGACGTGCGTCGCGCCCGCCTTCTTCCATTCGGCGTGGTCCGCCGCCGCGTCCTCGGGCGTGCGCACCGGGCCGCCCAGCGTCGCGCCGACGAAGATGATGTTGTCGATGCCCACCGCGTCGGGATCGCGGCCGGCCTGCTTCACCCGCTCGCGCATCTCGGCCACCTTCTCGGCCGCCTTCGCCGCCGGCAGCACGGGAATCCAGCCGTCGCCGGTGCGCGCCACCCGCGCCATCGAGGCTTCCGAGGTGCCGCCGAACCAGACCGGGATGGATTTACGGACCGGCGCCGGGTTGATGCCCGCGTCGGTGACCTTGTGGAAGCGGCCGTCATAGGTGATGGGCTCGCCGCGCCACAGCTTGCGCAGCAGGTCGACCTGCTCGTCCAGCCGCGCGCCGCGCGCCTCGAACGGGGCGCCCAGCGCCTCGTATTCGATCTGGTTCCAGCCGATGCCGAAGCCGAGCCGCAGGCGGCCGCCCGAGAACACGTCGGCGTTGGCGGCCTGCTTGGCGAACAGCGCCGCCTGGCGCTGGGGCAGGATGATGATGCCCGAGGCCAGCTCCAGCGTCTTCGTCACCCCCGCGAGGAAGCTGAACAGGGTGATGGGCTCGTGGAACGGCGTGTCGTGATTATAGGGCATGTTCCAGTCCGGCCGGCTCGCCAGATTCGCGCCCAGGACGTGGTCGTAGGCGATGACATGGTCGAAGCCGAGGCCTTCGACCGCCTGCGCCCAGTCGCGGATCACGCCGGGATCGGCGGCGATCTCGGTTTGCGGAAAGACAACTCCCACGCGCATTCTAACCCTCCCCAAATGTGATGCGTGATCCAACTTCCAGAGTCCCGGCGGCATCTGTCAAGGCGTCAAACCCGGGAAAGTCGAAAAACCGCCGATTGCGGCGAAAAAAGGACTCTACAAAACACGACAACGCGGATATGCAACGCCAACCCTTGACGGCAGCGGAACAGAGCTTATTCTCTAGTGATCCTATCGGGAAATAAATGCTCTCTCAAAAGGCCAAATACGCACTCAAAGCGCTGCTCGTACTCGCCGAGCGACCTCCGGGCATCCCCGTGCAGGTCGTCGAACTGGCCGAAGAGGGCAACATTCCGCGCAAGTTCCTCGAACTCATCATGCTCGAGCTGAAGAAGCACGGCATGGTCTACAGCCAGCGCGGCAAGCACGGCGGCTATATGCTGGCGGCCACGCCGGCGGACATCAGCTTCGGCGACGTGGTCCGCGCCATGGACGGCCCCCTGGCGCCGATCCCCTGCGCCAGCATGACCGCCTACCGCAAATGCGCCGACTGCACCAACGAGAAAACCTGCGCGGTGCGGATCATGATGCGGCGAGTCCGTGACGCCGCCTCGGAAATTCTGGACGGCACCTCCCTTGCCGACATGTCGTCGGATGACGTAGAAGCCATTGCAAATCAGCTACTTACTGCCTAGATATTTTTTTGTTGCAATAGGCTAGTATTTCGATAGGAATTGTTTACGCCAACCTATCGGAGTCGCCCAATGAACATTCGCGCAACCGCCGTGGCCCTCGCCGTGGCCCTTGGAATGGCCGCATCGCCGGCACTGGCCAAGAACGTCAAGCTGCTCAACGTGTCCTACGATCCGACCCGTGAGCTCTACAAGGAATACAACGCCTCGTTCGCCGCCCACTGGAAGGCGAAGACGGGCGACACGGTCAGCATCGAGCAGTCGCACGGCGGCTCCGGCAAGCAGGCCCGCGCCGTCATCGACGGCCTGAAGGCCGACGTGGTCACGCTCGCCCTCGAAGGCGACATCGACCAGATCGCCAGGCTCAGCAAGAAGCTGCCCGCCAACTGGGTCACCCGCCTGGAGAACCACAGCAGCCCCTACACCTCGACCATCGTGTTCCTGGTGCGCAAGGGCAACCCGAAGAAGATCGCCGACTGGGACGACCTGGTGAAGCCGGGCATCCAGCTGATCACGCCCAACCCCAAGACCTCGGG
>CAZVVC010000281.1:0-4841 GCA_964630425.1 uncultured Bifidobacterium sp.
TCGACAGCCCGCGAGGCCGCATCTACCTCATCAAGGAGATGCTGGAGGGCGGCAAGCCGGCCGACGCCAACACGGTGCTCCACGTGGACCGCTGCCTGTCCTGCCTCTCGTGCCAGGCCGGCTGCCCGTCGGGCGTCAACTACATGCACCTGATCGACACGGCGCGCATCCACATCGAGAAGACCTATCGGCGCCCGCTGCCGGACCGTCTGACCCGCCGGATGCTGGGCTGGCTGCTGCCGCGCCCCCGGCTTTTCGGCTGGGCGCTGCGGCTGGCCCGCCTGGCGCGGCCGGTGGCCGGTCTGCTGCCGGCGCGGCTGCGCGGCATGGTCGAGACCGCGCCGCCGGGCGCCATCGGCGAGCCGCTGGAGCGCGACCGCCGGGTGGCGGCGCAGGGCGAGCGGCGCGCCCGCGTCGGCCTGCTGGTCGGCTGCGTGCAGCAGGCCATCGGCGCGGAGATCAACGAGGCGACGGTCCGGCTGCTCACCCGCAACGGCTGCGAGGTGGTGATGCTGCACGAGGCTCATTGCTGCGGCGCCATCAACCATCATCTGGGGCAGGAAGACGCGGCCCTCGAACGCGTGAGGGCGAATGTGACGGCCTGGGAGCGCGAACTGGACGGCGAGGGACTCGACGCCATCGTCGCCAACGCCTCGGGCTGCGGCACCATGCTGAAGGATTACGGCTTCGTGCTGGCGAACGATCCGGCATGGGCGGCGCGGGGCGCGCGCATCGCCGGGCTGTCGCGCGACGTGTCCGAATTCCTCGCCGAGCTGGGCCTGAGCGTGCCGGGTGCGCCGGGGAATCTGCGCGTCGCCTACCAGTCGGCGTGCTCGTTGCAGCATGGCCAGAAGGTCACGCGCCAGCCGGTGGCCCTGCTGCGCCAGGCCGGATTCGAGGTGGTGGAGCCGAAGGAGGCCAATCTCTGCTGCGGCTCGGCGGGCACCTACAGCCTGTTGCAGGACGATATCGCCGGCCGGCTGCGCGAGCGCAAGCTGGACCGGCTGGCGGCCACGGCGCCGCAGGTGATCGCCAGCGGCAATATCGGCTGCATCACCCAGTTGCGCGGCGGGGCGGCCGTTCCCGTGGTGCACACGGTCGAGCTGCTGGACTGGGCGACCGGCGGCCCCCGCCCGGCCGGCCTCTAGCGCCCAAGCCACTGGCGCCCAAGCCACTGGCGCGCAGCCGGCGGGCGTGCATACTGTCCGACCGGAAAGACCAGGGGGAGAAGACATGACCGGCCGCTACCAGGTCATCGGTTCGCTGTCGTCGCCGTTCTCGGTGAAGATGCGCGCGATCATGCGCTACCGGCGCCTGCCGCACGACTGGATCCTCAACACCGGGGAGGTCCAGGAACGCACCCGGCACGTCAAGCCGCCGATTATTCCCAAGGTGCACTTCCCCGAGGAGGCGGCGGACGTCTGGCACGTGGATTCCAGCCCGATGGCCTATCTGCTGGAGGAGCGCCACGAGGAGCGGTCCATCCTGCCGCCCGATCCGGCCCATGCCTTCCTGGCGCATCTGCTGGAGGATTTCGGCGACGAATGGGGCACCAAGATGATGTTCCATTACCGCTGGGTGGGCGAGGAGAAGGGCGGCGACACCGACTATGTCGCCCACCTCATGCTCTATCCGGGCATCGGGCCGGCCAGCGACGAGGCGCTGCGCGAGACCGCCCACAAGTTCCGTGACTGGCAGGTGCCGCTCTGGCCGGTCGCCGGCATCGAGCCGCAGAACGTGCCGCTGATCGAGGCCATGTTCGGGCGGATCGTCACCGCGTGGGACCTGGTGCTGCGCGATCAGTACTTCCTGTTCGGCTCGCGCCCGTCGCTGGGCGATTTCGGCTTCTACGGCCAGCTCTACCAGTGCTTCTGGAACCCGGCCTCGTTCAAGGTGATGAGTGGCCTGTCGCGCCGGATCGTGCCGTGGCTTACCATGATCGACGACGCTTCCGGCGTGGAAGGCGCATGGAATCCGCCCGATGCGCCGCTGTGCGACGGCGTCAGGGAACTGCTCTGGCTGGCCGGCGAGGTCTATCTTCCCTATCTGGACGCGACGCTGAAGGCGGTCGAGGCGGGCGACGAGCGCCTGGAGATCACCGTGCTCGACGGGATGGTTCATTCCCAGAAGCCGATGAAGTACCATGCGCGCTGCCTGCAGGTGATGCGCGAGAAACTGGCGGCCCTGTCCGAGGGCGATCGCCGGAAAGTCCGGCGCCTGCTGGAGGGGACCGAGGCCTGGCGATATCTGGCGGTGTGAGTGATGAAGCCCACGCTCGAGACGGAACGGCTTATCCTGCGTCCGCAGGTCGAAAGCGATGCGATCGAGCTTATCGCCATGAGCATGGACCCCGACGTCATGCGCTATATCGGCTATGGCGCCATGACCCTCCAGGCTTCCGAGGAACTGGCCCAGGAGACGCTGGAGATGGAGGGCGCGCTCGGCCGGTGGATCGTGGTCGAGAAGGATACGGGCCTGTTGCTCGGCTGGGTCGTGCTCACCCATCTCGACGGCAGCCAGGACATCGAGATCGGCTATGGCTTCAAGGCGATCGCCTGGGGCCGGGGCTTCGCCACCGAGGCCGCCATGCGGCTGGTGCGCTACGGCTTCGAGGATCTGGGGCTGCCGGAGATCGTCGCGGTCAGCCGGCCGGAGAACGCCGCCTCGCACCGGGTGCTGGAAAAGGCGGGATTGCGGCGCCGCGGGCTGCGCGATGCCTTCGGCCTGCACGGCCTCTATTACTTCGTCGCCCGCGCCCAGGCGCCCGCGGCATAGACCCTCAGCCCTTCATCCGCCGCCACATCCCGTAGGCCAGGCTTCCGGCGACCATCGCCGCGACGAACACGTAGACCTTGCCCAGGCCGAAGGCGAGGCCGGTCAGCGCCGGGCCGGGGCAGAAGCCGGCGAGGCCCCAGCCGATGCCGAACAGCACCGCGCCCGCGACCAGCCGGGGATCGACGTCGCGCCGGGTCGGGATGTCGAAGCGGTCGGCGAACAGCGGTCCGGCGCGCCGGATGGCGAGGCGGAATCCGATGGCGAACACGATGACGCCGCCGGCCATGACCAGGATCAGGCTGGGGTCCCAGCGCCCGGTGACGTCGAGGAAACCCAGCACCTTGGCCGGATTGGCCAGGCCGGAAACCACGAGGCCGGCGCCGAAGATCAGGCCGCACAGGAGCGGCGCGACGATGCCCTTCATGTGCCGCCTCCCAGCATGTGGCGGGTGACGAAGACGGTGATCATGGCGACCGCGACGAAGATCGCCGTGGCGGCGATGCCGCGCGGGGACAGCCGTCCCACGCCGCAGATGCCGTGGCCGCTGGTGCAGCCCGACCCCAGCCGCGTGCCGAAGCCCACCAGCAGACCGGCGGCGATCAGCACCGGCGTGTCGGCCTCAATGACGATGGTCGAGACGTCGCCCAGATAGACCAGGCCCAGCCCGCCAAGCATCAGCCCCGCGATGAAGGCGAGGCGCCAGGTCGTGTCGCCCCCCGTCGGCGGCAGCAGGCCGCCCAGGATGCCGCTGATCCCGGCGATGCGGCCGGTGGTCAGCATCAGCAGTACGGCGGCGAGCCCGATCAGCGCGCCGCCGATCAGCGCCGGAACGGGTGTGAAGTCGACGATTTCCATCCTTCCCTCCTAGATGGCCGATCCGTAGGGATCGGCGTGAAGACGGTCCCTGAGATGCATCACCGCGTCGTGCGTCGACAGGAAGACCCGGCCGGGCGCCAGATCGCCGACGAACGAGGTGCGCTCCAGCCGGTCCATGACCGGCCCCTCACTTCGGCGAGATGCAGCGTGATCCCCGCGGCTTTCAGCGTCTCGCGCAGTTCCACCAGCGTTTCCAGCGCGCTGGCGTCGACCAGGCTGACCGAGCTGCAGACCAGCACCACGTGCCGGATGTCCCGGTTCGCGGCCACTTCGGCCCGCAGGGCGTCCTCCAGATAGCCGGCGTTGGGGAAATAGAGGTTCTCGTCGATCCGGAACAGCAGCACTTCCGGGTCGGTCCGCACCCTGTGGCGCTTCACGTCGCGGTAGTGCTCGGTGTCGCCCACCGGCCCCACCGCCAGGGCGCGGCTCGATCCGGAGATGCCGTAGACGATGGGCGGCGCGATGCTGGCGTGAAGCCCGACCTGCGGCGCCAGCCCGGCCATCAGCCGTCGGCCTTCTTGCAGAACACGGCGTAGAGCGCCTCGATGACCGGCAGGACATCGGTGCGGGCGAGGGAATAGAACACCGACGTTCCCTCGCGCCGCGCCGCCAGCAGCCCGTCGCCCTTGAGCCGCGCGAGGTGCTGGGACAGGGTGGATTGGCGCATGCCGAGCAGCCCGGCCAACTCGCCCACGGGCCGCTCGCCCCGGGAAAGCTGGCACAGGATCAGCAATCGCTGCGGATGAGCGATGGCGCGGAGGAAGTCGCTGGCCGCGCCGGCGCTCCGGATCATGTCGTCCAGGGTGATCTCGGAAGAATCATTCATAGATATGGATATACGGATATTAAGATATTAATGGAAGCGCGAAGCCGACGCGCGCTCGCGAGGCCGTTGTCCGCTTGCGGCGAGAGGGGCGCATGATTATGTTCGCCGCCAAAGCAGCATCACACCCGGTAGCGCAGAATGTTCAGAGGTTCGATCACGGCGCTCATCACCCCGTTCAAGGACGGCAAGGTCGATGAGGCGGCGTTCCAGGCTTTCGTCGAATGGCAGATCGCCGAGGGCACGCACGGGCTCGTTCCCGTGGGCACCACGGGCGAGTCCCCGACCCTGAGCCACGAAGAGCACAAGCGCGTCGTGGAGCTGTGCGTCGAGGCGGCCGCCGGCCGGGTGCCGGTGATGGCGGGTT
>CAZVVC010000282.1:0-4807 GCA_964630425.1 uncultured Bifidobacterium sp.
CGGCGTATGCCGGACCGAAAAAGGTTCCAGCCGCCACGGACCGCCATTCTTCGCGTTCATGGCGGCGATCGGGGTCAGCCCGAGATCACGCTCAGCTTGCGCTCCGGCCCCGCGCCGAACTGCAGTTCGGCCAGCCGGGCGTAGAGACCGCCCTTGGCCAGCAGTTCCTGGTGGGTGCCCTCGGCCACCAGCCGGCCGTCGTCGATCACCAGGATGCGGTCGGCCTTCAGCACGGTGGCGAGGCGGTGCGCGATGACCAGCGTCGTGCGGTTCCGCATCAGCTCCTCCAGCGCCGCCTGCACCACCTGTTCGCTGCGCGCGTCGAGCGCGCTGGTCGCCTCGTCGAGCAGCAGGATGGGCGGGTTGCGCAGGATGGCGCGGGCGATGGCGATGCGCTGGCGCTGTCCGCCCGACAGCTTGACGCCCCGCTCGCCGAGCTGGGTGTCCAGCCCCTGCGGCAGGTCGTCGAGGAACTCGTCCGCATGGGCGGCGACGATGGCGGCCCGCACCTCGTCGTCGCCGGCGTCCTGGCGGCCGTAGCGGATGTTCTCCAGCGCCGAGGCGGCGAAGATGGTCGTGTCCTGCGGCACGATGCCGAGACGGCAGCGCACATCCCCGGGATCGGCCTCGCGCAGGTCGACGCCGTCGATCCGGACGGTGCCCTGCCGCGGATCGTAGAAGCGCAGCAGGAGTTGGAACACGGTGGACTTGCCGGCGCCCGAGGGGCCGACCAGCGCCACGGTCTCGCCCGCCCGCACGTGGAACGACAGGTTGGACAGGGCCGGCGCGTCGGGCCGCGACGGATAGAAGAAGGTCACGTCCTCGAACCGGACCTCGCCGCGCGGCGGCTCGGGCAGGGGGGCGGGGTGGTCCGGCGCGGCGATCTCGGGCTGGACCCGGAGCAGCTCCATCATCCGCCCGGCGGCGCCCGCGGCGCGCAGGATCTCGCCATAGCTTTCGCTGACCCCGACCACCGAGCCCGCCACCATCACCGCGAAGAACACGAACTGGGTCAGCTCGCCATTGGTCATGCGGCCGGCCATCACGTCCTGCGCGCCGACCCACAGCACCAGGTCGATGGCGCCGATGGCCAGCAGGATGACGAGGAAGGTCAGCCAGGCGCGCGCCCGGTTGCGGCGAATCGCCGTCAGGAACGCGCTTTCGCCGGTACGGTGGAACGCGGCCCGGTCGGCCGCCTCGTGGGTGAAGGCCTGGATGGTCTGGGTGGCGGCGAAGCCTTCGGTGACCTGGGCGCCGATATCGGCGATGCGGTCCTGGCTGGCGCGCGAGAGGCCGCGCACCGCGCGTCCGATGAACAGGATCGGCGCCAGCACCAGCGGCACCGCCAGCAGCACCAGCAGCGTCAGCTTGAAATTGGTGAGGGCCAGCGCGATCAGGCCGCCGACGATGGTCAGCAGCCCGCGCACCGCGACCGACAGGCTCGATCCCACCACGGACTGGATCAGCGTGGTGTCGGTGGTCAGGCGCGAGGCGATCTCGCCCGAGCGGTTCTCCTCGAAGAACGACGGGCTGAGCGTGATGACGTGTCCGTACACCGCCCGGCGGATGTCCGCCACGACCCGCTCGCCCAGCCAGGCGACCAGGGCGAAGCGCGCGGCCGTCGCCGCGGCCAGCACCACCACCACGCCGAACAGGCCGAGGAAGTACCAGTTGACGTTCGGCTGGTGCCGGATGTCGAAACCCATGTCGACGAGGCGGCGCATGGCCGGCCCGAACGCCATCACGGCGGCGACGCCGACCACCAGCGCCAGCGCGGCCCCGGCGACCTTGCCGCCATAGGGCTTCATGAAGCCGACCAGGAAGCGCAGATGTCCGATATCCCGCTCGCCCGCCCGGGCGAATACGGGGCTTTCGATCGCGGGTGCCTGGTCCTTGTCCGTCGCGCGCTGTCGTGCCATTGCCGCGCCTCTATACCAGCACCGCGCCCGAAACACCAACGGGCGAGGCGCGGAAAAGGCGGTACATCGGGGTTGCGAACGGGGATCGGCTCGTCTATACAGCGCGCTCGACTTTCACCGGAGCTAACCATGAAAACCGGCATTCATCCGGACTACCATACGATCAAGATCGTGATGACCGACGGCACCACCTTCGAGACCCGCTCGACCATGGGCAAGGAAGGCGACACGCTGACGCTCGACATCGATCCGAAGTCGCATCCGGCCTGGACCGGCGGCGTGCAGCGCGTCCTGGAGACCGGTCAGGTGGCCAAGTTCAACAAGCGTTTCGCGAATCTCGGCCTCTAAGCACGGCCGCATCGCAAGCTTCGGAAACGGCGCCGTATGGCGCCGTTTCTTTTTTGTGCCGGGCACGGGGCTACCGCATACTGCCTGGCATGAAGCCGGTTCGGGGGACCGGCGCGATCGAGGGGACTCAGATGAACCGTCGCCGGGGCATGTTACCCGCCTTCGCCCTCCTGCTCGTCCTGACCGCGGCCCCGGAAGCCCTCGCGGCCGGGCTGCCGTCCGCGCCGCCCGAGTCGCTGGGTTTCTCGCCCGAACGGCTGAAGCGCATTGACGCGGCCATGCAGCGCTGGGTGGACGAAAGGAAGCTGGCGGGCGTCACCATCGCCATCGCCCGCGACGGCAAGCTCGCCTACCTGCATTCGGCCGGCATGGCCGACATCGCGGAAAACCGGCCCATGGACGAGAACGCGCTGATCCGTGTCTATTCCATGACCAAGCCGGTCACCGCCGTCGCCGTGATGATCCTCGTCGAGGAAGGCCGGTTGCGACTGACCGACAAGCTGGCGGACTATCTGCCCGAATTCGGCGACATGAAGGTGGCCACGGCGGACGGCGGCACCGAACCCGCGAAGCAGCCGATCCGCATCTTCCACCTGATGACCCACACCTCGGGCATGACCTATGCCCTGTTCAATGACTCGCTGGCGGGCCGGCTCTACGACCAGCACGACGTGATGAACGCCGGGCGCAGTACGGCGGAATTCACCCGGCTGGTCGCTTCGCTGCCGCTCGCCGTGCAGCCGGGCACCACCTATCAGTACGGTGTCTCCATCGACGTGCTCGGCCGGCTGGTCGAAGTGGTCTCCGGTCGACCCTTCGACAGGTTCGTGAAGGAACGCATCACCGACCCGCTCGGCATGACCGATACAAGCTTCGCCGCGAAGGGCAAGGCCGGCCGCCTGGCCGAACTCTATGCCCCGGGGCCGGACGGTCCCGTACCGCTGGTGAACAAGGTCTGGAATCCCGACTACGTCAACGGATCCCCGCTGAAATCGGATGGCGGCGGGTTGCTGTCGACGGTGGGCGACTATCTCCGCTTCGCCCAGATGCTGCTCAATGGCGGCGAGCTGGACGGCGTGCGCATCCTGTCACCCAAGACCGTGCAACTCATGACGGCCGGCCAGCTCTCGAAGGAAAACCGCGGCTACATGCTGACGGGCTTGCCGGGCTACGACATGGGGCTGACCGTGGCGGTGCTGGAAGACATTGGCGTGTCCGAACTTCCCGGTTCGGTGGGTGAGTTCAACTGGGCGGGCGCCGCCAGCACCCATTTCTTCGTCGATCCCCGGGAAAAGCTGGTCGCCGTGCTGATGACCCAGCTTTTCCCGGACAAATACGCGCTGCGCGGCGAGTTGAAGATGCTGACCTACCAGGCGCTGGAGAAAACCCATGAAGACTAGCCGCATCGCCGCGTTTCTGCTGGCCGTGTTCCTGGCGCCGGCCGCGATGGCCGGCGGCCTGCCCCAGGGCGATCCCGCCGCGCTGGGCTTCTCGCCCGAACGGCTCGCCGCCATCGACGGCGCCATGAAGCGTTACGTCGACGAGGGCAGGCTGGCGGGCATCAACATCGCCTTCGCCCGCGACGGCAAGCTGGTCTACGACAGGTCCGTGGGCATGGCCGACACGGCGCGCGGCCTGCCCATGTCCAGCGACACGCTGGTGCGCATCTATTCCATGACCAAGGCGGTGACCGTGGTCGCGGCCATGACCCTGGTCGAGGAAGGCCGGATGCGCCTGACCGATCCCGTCTCCCTCTATCTGCCCGAATTCGCCGGCACGGGCGTCTATGTGGACGGCGGGCCGGACGCGCCCAGGACGAAGCCGCCCGGGACGCCGCCGAAGATCTTCCACCTGATGACCCACACCTCGGGCCTGTCCTATCCGGGCGGCTACGACAAGACGCCGGTCGGCCAGATCTACGACAGGAAGGACGTGTTCAACGCCGCCAACACGCTGGCGGAGCTGTCGCGGAAAACGGCCGCCATCCCGCTCACCGACGAACCGGGCGAATACCATTACGGCGCCTCCATCGACATCCTCGGCCGGGTGATCGAGGTCGTCTCGGGCATGCCGCTCGACCGTTTCCTGCGGGAGCGCCTGTTCGGGCCGCTGAAGATGGACGACACCATGTTCACCGTGCCCGCCGATCTGCGCGGCCGCCTCGCCGAGCTGTACACCAAGGGCCCCGACGGCAAGCTGGCGGTGCTGAAGGAGGGCGCCGGCCTCGGCCTCTACGAAACCGACGCCAAGCTGCTGTCGGGCGGCGGCGGGCTGGTGTCCACCACGGCCGACTATCTGCGGTTCTGCCAGATGATGCTGAACGGCGGCGTGCTGGACGGCGCGCGCATCCTGTCGCCCAAGACCGTGCAGCTCATGACCCGGGGCCAGGTGTCGCCCGAGCACCGCGGCAGCCTCGCCGAGCACGCGCCCGGCTACGACATGGGCCTGGGCTTCGGCATCCTCGAGGATGTGGGCGCCTCGGGACTGCCCGGATCGGTGGGCGAGTTCCGCTGGGGCGGCGCGGCGAGCACCGAGTTCTT
>CAZVVC010000283.1:0-4770 GCA_964630425.1 uncultured Bifidobacterium sp.
GTGCCGGAGGCGAGCACGATCTGGCGCGCGACCACCTTCCAGACCTGCCACTGGCCGCCGTTCACCGCGCCGCTGGCGTCGTCCGGGCATTCGCGCAGGATGATCACATGCCCGCGCCCGTCGATGCCGGTGACGGTGCTGCGGGTGAAGACGCGCACGTCGTCCATGCCGCGCAGGGTCTGCTCGACCTCGGCCAGCCACTCGTCGCTCGGCTGACCGTCGATGGCCGCGGCGCACCATTGCAGGCTGCCGCCCAGGCCGGCGCCGTCGTCGGCGATGATCACCCGCGCGCCCGCATAGCCCGCGGTCAGCGCCGTCATCAGTCCCGCCGGTCCGCCGCCGACGACCAGGATGTCGCAGTGGGCGAAGCCGGATTCGGCGGAGAAGTCGGGACGGATGGCCGTGTGCGCCGGATCGGTCGAGGGCGCCTTGGGCTGGTCGCGGCGCAGCCGCTCCATCAGGGTCGGCGGCGGCCAGGGCAGCAGGCTTTCCGCCGCGAGGCCTTCGTAGAGGTCGATCTGGGTGGCCAGCACCGTGCGGCCCGAGCCGTTCTCGATCAGCTTGAGATAGGCGCCGGGGTCCGAATAGCCCGCGCCCATGATGGTGCGCGGCCGGTTGTGGCGCAGGCTGCGGCCGATGATCGACACGTCGTTGGCAAGCAGCGCCGATGCCAGCGTATCGCCGGCGAAGCCCGTGCACGGGCGTCCGTTGAAAGTGAACGAGAGCGGACGAGCACGATCGATCCGGCCCCCCGTTTCACGTCGGCGCATCAAACCTGGCATCTATTAGCCTTGCCTGTAAAACCGGTGGTCTGGCACATTGTCGGCGGCTCGTCCGACCTGTTCTAACAGGAATGGCTCACGGGTGACCACCCGTTGCGCGAGCTTTCCAACCAGAAAAGAACCAACTCAGGGAATACAGTCATGTCAGTTGCCGCACGGTGGGAGAAGCAGGGTGATATCGGCATCATTACAGTCGACAGTCCGCCGGTAAATGCCCTTTCGGCGCCGGTGCGCCAGGGCATCTTCGACGGGGTCAAGGCACTCGATGCGGACCCGGAAGTCAAGGCCATCGTCCTGATCTGCGACGGCCGCACCTTCATCGCCGGCGCGGACATCACCGAATTCGGCAAGCCGCCCAAGGGGCCGGACCTGCGCTCGGTCCAGGAGACCATGGAGAACGCCTCGAAGCCGATCATCGCCGCGATCCACGGCACCGCGCTGGGCGGCGGCCTCGAGACCGCGCTGGCGGCCCATTACCGCGTCGCCGTGCCGTCCGCCCAGGTCGGCCTGCCGGAAGTGAAGCTGGGCCTGCTGCCCGGCGCCGGCGGCACCCAGCGCCTGCCGCGCCTGATCGGGCCGGAGCGGGCGCTGAAGGTCATCGTCGACGGCAATCCTATCAGGGCGCCGGAAGCCAAGAAGCTCGAGATCATCGACGAGGTCGTCGAGGGTGATCTGCGCCAGGGCGCGCTGGCCTTCGCCCGCAGGCTGATCGATGGCGGCGCGCCGCTGCGCAAGGTGCGCGACATCAGCATCGACGCCTCCAGCCTGCCCGAGAACTTCTTCGCCGACTTCCGCAAGGGCATCGCCCGCAAGACGCGCGGCTTCCCGGCGCCCGAGAAGATCGTCCAGACCATCGAGGCCGCCGTGAACCTGCCCTTCGACGAGGGAATGAAGGTCGAGCGTGCCGGCATCACCGAGCTGATGGCCAGCACCGAGTCCAAGGCGCTGCGCTACATGTTCTTCGCCGAGCGCGAGGTGGCCAAGATCCCGGACGTGCCCAAGGACACGCCGCTGCGCCCCATCGACAAGGCGGCGGTGCTGGGCGCGGGCACCATGGGCGGCGGCATCGCCATGAACTTCGCCAATGCCGGCATTCCGGTCACCGTCGTCGAGGCGACCCAGGAAGCGCTCGACCGGGGCATGAAGATCATCGAGCAGAACTACCGCAACACCCAGGCCAAGGGCCGCCTGACCGCCGAGCAGGTGGACAAGCGCCTCGGCCTCATCACGCCCAGTCTCTCCTACGACGCCGTGGCGGACGTGGACATCGTCATTGAGGCGATCTTCGAGAACATGGACGTCAAGAAGGAGGTGTTCCGCAAGCTCGACGGCATCTGCAAGCCGGGCTGCATCCTCGCCTCCAACACGTCCTATCTCGACCTGAATGAGATCGCCGCTGTCACCAGGCGGCCCGAGGACGTGATCGGCCTGCACTTCTTCAGCCCGGCCAACGTCATGCGGCTGCTGGAGGTGGTGCGCGGCGCGAAGACCGCCAAGGACGTGCTGGCCACCTGCATGGTGCTCGCCAAGACCATCGGCAAGATCGGCGTGGTCGCGGGCGTGTGCCACGGCTTCATCGGCAACCGCATGATCGCCCGCTACAGCGGCGAGGCGAACAAGATGCTGTGGGAAGGCGCCACGCCGCACCAGATCGACAGCGTGCTCTACAATTTCGGCATGCCGATGGGTCCGCTCCAGATGGGCGACCTCGCCGGCCTCGACGTGGGCGCGCGCGCCCGCAGCGAGTTCCCCGACATGTTCCCCATCGACCCCAAGTTCCCGGTGGTCGCCGACATGCTGGTCGCCAAAGGCCGCCACGGCCAGAAGACCAAGGCCGGCTACTACAAGTACGGCGACGACCGCAAGGCGACGCCCGACCCGGAGGTGGAGGCGCTGATCGCCGCCGCCGCGAAGGAGCGGGGCATCGAGCGGCGCGAGATCTCCGATGAGGAGATCATCGAGCGCTGCATCTACGCGGCCATCAACGAGGGCGCGCGCGAGTTGGAGGAGGGGATCGCCCTGCGCCCCTGCGACATCGACATCATCTGGATCAACGGCTACGGCTTCCCGTCCTATCGCGGCGGCCCGATGTTCTTCGCCGACACGGTCGGCGTGGACAAGGCGCACGCCGCCGTCGAGACGTACCGCGGGCGCTACGGCGACCGGAGCTGGAAGCACTCCTGGCTGCTGGAAAAGCTGGCCAGGGCCGGCAAGGGCTTCGCCGACTGGAAGGACGCGCTTTGACCGACCGGCTTCTTTCGGGGTGGCCATTTGATCCCCGTCCGAGGCACCCTACATAAGCCTTCTGCCGGGCGCCGCTTTCGACCTGGGTCGGAAGCGGCGTTCTGCCTTCCATCTCCCCTGACAGCGAAAAGTGCCATGGACCAAGCCAGCCCGCAGACCATCCGCCTCTCGGATTATCGCCCGCCCGCCTTTTCCGTCGAGAAGGTCGATCTGCGGTTCGACCTGGACGAGGAATACACCACCGTCACCGCGACCCTGTCGGTGCGCCGCCTCCGGCCGGGCGAGGCGCTGGAGCTGGACGGCGAGGATCTGGAGCTGCTGTCGGTGAAGCGGGACGGCAAGCCGCTGCCGAGGACCGACTATACGATCACGCCCCACACGATGGTCGTCAACGGGCTGGGCGAGACCGCCGAGATCGAGATCGTCACCCGCCTCCAGCCGCAGCACAACACCCAGCTCTCGGGCCTCTACAAGTCCAGCGGCAATTTCTGCACCCAGTGCGAGGCGCAGGGCTTCCGCCGCATCACCTATTTCCCCGACCGGCCCGACGTGCTGTCGCGCTACACCACCACCATCACCGCCGACAAGGCCAGGTATCCGGTGCTGCTGTCCAACGGCAACCTGGTCGAGCAGCGCGACCTGGACGGCGGCCGGCACCTGGCCGTGTGGGAGGACCCGTTCCTGAAGCCCAGCTACCTGTTCGCGCTGGTGGCGGGCGACCTGGCGCATATCGAGGACCGGTTCACCACCGCCTCGGGCCGCGACGTCACGCTCCGCATCTACACGGTCGCCGAGGACAGCGACAAGTGCGCGCACGCCATGCAGTCGCTGAAGAAGGCGATGAAGTGGGACGAGGACACCTACGGCCTGGAATACGACCTCGACATCTACAACATCGTGGCCGTGCGCGACTTCAACATGGGCGCGATGGAGAACAAGAGCCTCAACGTCTTCAACACCGCCTACGTGCTGGCGACGCCCGAGACCGCGACCGACGCCAATTTCAACGCCATCGAGAGCGTCATCGCCCACGAATATTTCCACAACTGGACCGGCAACCGCGTCACCTGCCGCGACTGGTTCCAGCTCAGCCTGAAGGAGGGCCTGACGGTTTTCCGCGACCAGCGGTTCTCGGCCGACATGCAATCGGCGGCCGAGCAGCGGATCGACGACGTGAAGATGCTGCGCGCGCGCCAGTTCCCCGAGGACGCCGGTCCGCAGGCGCATCCCGTCCGCCCGGAATCCTATATAGAAATCAACAATTTCTATACGGCGACCGTGTACGAGAAGGGCGCCGAGGTGATCCGCATGATGCAGACCCTCATCGGCAGGGAGAACTTCCGCAAGGGCATGGACCTGTACATCGCGCGCAACGACGGCACCGCCGCCACGGTGGAGGATTTCGTCGCCGCCATGCAGGACGCCTCGGGCGTCGATCTCACCCAGTTCAAGCGCTGGTACGGCCAGGCCGGCACGCCGCATCTGGAGGTGCGCGGCGCCTGGGACGAGGGCGCGCAGACCTATACGCTCAATGTCCGGCAGTCGAGCAGGCCGACGCCCGGCCAGCCCGAGAAGCTGCCGCTGCACATCCCGCTGTCGATGGGCCTCCTGGGCGCGGGCGGCCGGCAGCTGCCGCTGACCCTCGACGGCGAGAACGAGGCCGGCCCGGTCAGCCGCGTGCTCGACGTCACCGGCCCCGAACAGAGCTTCACCTTCACCGGCATCGCGGAACGGCCCGTGCCGT
>CAZVVC010000284.1:0-4755 GCA_964630425.1 uncultured Bifidobacterium sp.
CTGCTGGCCAAGGGCCGGCTGGTGAACCTGGGCTGCGCCACCGGCCATCCCAGCTTCGTCATGAGCACCTCGTTCACCAACCAGGTGATCGCCCAGATCGAGCTGTGGCAGAACCACGACAAGTACGAGAACAAGGTCTATGTGCTGCCCAAGCACCTGGACGAAAAGGTCGCCCGCCTGCACCTGGCTCGCCTCAACGCCAAGCTCACCGAGCTGAACCCCGAGCAGGCCGCCTATATCGGCGTGACGACGCAGGGCCCCTACAAGGCGGACCACTACCGCTACTGAGGCGGCACTCTATAACCGTCATACCGCCGAAGGGCGGTATCCAGTCCCGGTGAAAGACCGGCGCGCAAGCGCGCCGTATTGCCAAGTCTGGATACCGCCCTTTGGCGGCATGACGGCTGGAGAGGCGGCGAGACCTAGCGCGCCGGTGTGAAGCGGACTACAACATCTTGATGCTGACCTTGGAGCTTCCCGATCTCGCCACTACCGCCCGGATCGCGCGGGCGCTCGCGCCGCGGCTTCGGGCCGGGGACGTGATCGCGCTGCACGGCGACCTGGGCGCGGGCAAGACGGCGTTCGCCCGGTTCCTGATCCAGGCGCTGGGCATCGAGGACGAGGTGCCGAGCCCCACCTTCACCCTGGTCCAGACCTATCCCGTCGAGGGCCGGGATTTCGATGCCGTCTGGCACTTCGACCTCTACCGGATCGAGACCCCGGAGGACGTGGACGAGCTGGGCGTGGACGAGGCGCTCGACACCGGCGTCAGCCTGATCGAATGGCCAGAACGCATGGGCGCGGCGCTGCCCGCCGACAGGCTTTCCATCACGCTGCGTTTGGTGGAGGATCGGCGCAGCATGTCCCTTTCCGGCGGACCGGGCTGGACCGGCCGCCTCCAGCAGCTTGGAGATGACCTGACTTGAGCCGCGACGCCGAGATCGACGCCTTTCTGGCCCGCGCCTGGAAGCCGGGCAGCCCGTGGCGGCCGCTGGCGGCCGACGCCTCGTTCCGCCGCTATTTCCGCGTCGGCGGCGAGCCGGCCACGGTGCTGATGGACGCGCCGCCCGACAAGGAGGACGTGCGCCCCTTCATGGCCATCGGCGACTGGCTGGTCGAGAACGGCTTCAGCGCCCCGCGCGTGATCGCGGCCGACATCGCCGAGGGCTTCCTGCTGCTCGAGGATCTGGGCGACGACACCTTCACCCGGCTGATCGCCCGCGACCCCGGCCTGGAGCGCCGGCTGTACGAAGGCGCCATCGACGTGCTGGCCGAGCTGCACCGGATCGCGCCGCCGAAATATCTTCCCGTGCGCGGCGCCCCGCCTTTCGAGCTGCCGCTCTATGACGACGACGCGCTGACCCGCGAGGCGCTGCTGTTCCCCGACTGGTACCTGCCAGCCCGGACGGACCGGCCCACGCCGCCCGAGATCGGCGCCGAATTCGAGGCGCTGTGGCGCGCCGTGTTCCCGCTGGTGCGCGCCGGCGCCGAGGCGCTGGTGCTGCTGGACTATCACGCCGACAACCTGATGGCGCTGCCCGGCCGGCACGGCACCGCCGGCATCGGCCTGCTCGACTTCCAGGACGGCCGCGTCGGCCCCGCCGCCTACGACATGGTCTCGCTGCTGCAGGACTGCCGCCGCGCCGTGGCGCGCGACCTCGAGGACGCCATGCTGGACCGCTATCTGTCCGCCCGGCCCGAGGTCGACCGCGACGCCTTCATGACCGCCTATTGGGTGCTCGGCGCCCAGCGCAACACCAAGATCATCGGCATCTTCACCCGGCTGTGGAAGCGCGACGGCAAGCCGCGCTACCCGACGCTGATCCCGAACGTCTGGACGCTGCTCGAGCGCGGCCTGGAGCATCCGGAACTGGACGACCTGAAGCTGTGGTTCGACACCCATTGCACGCCGGACCTGCGCCGGCTGCCCCTGCCCGGAGAGCCGGCATGAGCGGCGTGCCACAACGCGCCATGGTGATGGCGGCGGGCCTGGGCCTGCGTATGCGGCCGCTGACCGAGACCAGACCCAAGGCGCTGATCGAGGTGGGCGGCAAGACCCTGCTGGACTGGGCGCTCGATGCCCTCGCCCGGGCCGGCGTGACGGATGCGGTGGTCAATCATCATTATCTAGGCGGGCAGGTCACCCGGCACCTCGCACGCCGCCCTCCCGCGCCGCGCATCGCCCTTTCGGACGAGACCGACCTGCTGCTGGAGACCGGCGGCGGCGTCGTGAAGGCGCTGCCCCTGCTCGGCAACGCACCGTTCTACGTGGTCAATGCCGACGTGGTCTGGATCGACGGCCGCGCGGATGCGCTCGGGCGCATGGCCGCCGCCTGGGACCCGGCGCGGATGGACGCCCTGCTGCTGGTGGCGCGCAAGGAGCGCGCCGTCGGCTTCGACGGCCCCGGCGACTTCTTCCTGGAACCGGACGGCACGCTCCGCAGGCGCACGCCTGCACCCGAATCCCCGTGGATCTACGCCGGCGTCCAGATCGTCTCGCCGCGCCTCTTCCGCGACGCGCCGGAAGGCCCGTTCTCGACCAACATCCTTTGGGACCGCGCCAGGAGCGAAGGTCGCCTGTTCGGCATCGAACACGACGGCTGGTGGCTGCATATCGGCGATCCGGCCGGCCGCGACAAAGCGGAATCGTTCCTGCGCGAGATGTGCCACAGTGAGGCATGACCGGCGCGGCTGACAGAACCTCCCTCACCCTGCCCTCTTCCGGAGGGAGACGGGTCGGTGGAGCATGCCTCCGCCTGAGCCGCCCATGACCCGCCCGGCCGTCTTCACCATTCCGCCCGGCACCTCCTTCGTGGACGCGCTGGCGCGCGGGCTGCTGGACCGGCATGGCGGCGACCCGCTGGCGCTGGGCCGGGTGCGCGTGCTGCTGCCCACCCGGCGCGCCGCGCGCACCCTGCGCGAGGCGTTCCTGCGCCTGTCCGAGGGCAAGGCGTTGATCCTGCCCGTGATGCAGCCGCTGGGCGACGTGGACGAGGGCGAGCTGTCCATCGCGGGCTTCGCCCAGGCCGGCGAGGACGCCCTGAGCACCCCGCCCGCCATCCCCGTGCTGGAGCGCGCCATGCTGCTCTCGCGCCTCGTCGCCGCATGGCGCCTGACCGACGGCGACGGCGGGGACGATCCGGCGCAGGCGTTCCGCCTCGCCGCCGAGCTGGGCGCCTTCCTCGACCAGGTGCAGACCGAGCGGTGCGACCTGGGCGACCTGTCCTCGCTGGTTCCCGACGATTTCGCCGCGCACTGGCAGAAGACGGTGCGGTTCCTCGAAATCCTGGGGACGCACTGGCCCGCCATCCTGGCCGAGCGCGGCTACATGGACCCGGCCGCCCGGCGCGACGCGCTGCTGGGCCGCCTGGCCGGGCACTGGCGCGCCCATCCGCCCGATTTCCCGGTGATCGCCGCCGGCTCGACCGGCTCGATCCCGGCCAGCGCCGAGCTGATCGGCGTCATCGCCCGGCTGCCGCACGGCGCCGTGATCCTGCCCGGCTTCCAGCGTGGCATGGACGCGGAAAGCTGGGCGGCGCTGGAGCCCAGCCATCCGCAATACGGCATGAAGCAGCTTCTCGCCCGCATGGCGGTGGAACGGGACGAGGTGGAGCCGTGGCCGGGCACCGAGCCCGAGGCGACGCCCCGCGCCGCGCTGCTGGCCGAGGCCATGCGGCCCGCCGAGACCACCGCGGCATGGCAGGAGGCGGCTATCGACGCGGCCGCCGCGCTCGAGGGCCTCTACAGGATCGACGCGCCCACGCCGCAGGACGAGGCCGGCGCCATCGCCGTCATCCTGCGCGAGGCGCTGGAGACGCCCGGCAGGACGGCCGCGCTGGTCACGCCCGACCGCGATCTGGCCCGCCGCGTGGCCGCCGCGCTCCGCCGCTGGGAGATCGCCATCGACGATTCCGCCGGCGTGCCGCTTGCCCGGACGCCGCCCGCCGCCTTCCTGCGCCTGACCGCCGGCATGGCGCTGGAGCGGGCCGCTCCCGTGCCGCTGCTGGCGGCCCTGAAGCATCCCCTGGCGGCCGGCGGCCTGGAGCCGGGCGTGTTCCGCGCACGGGTGCGCGCCATGGAGCGCGCGGTGCTGCGCGGCGCCAGGCCCGCGCCCGGACTGGCCGGCATCTCCCGCGCGCTGGCCGCCACGGACGGCGTTCCCGACGAGGTGCGGGGCTGGTGGTCGCGGACCGCCGGCATGATGGACGGCTTCATGGCCCTGTTCGCTGGAAGCGACCGGCCTCTCGCGGACATGGTCCAGTCCCACATCGCCCTCGCCGAGGCGCTGGCCGCCACCGACCACGATGAGGGCGCCGCCCGGCTCTGGGTCGAGGATGCGGGCGAGGCGGCGGCCGCCTTCCTCGAGGAGTTCATCCACACGGCGGGCGGGGAAAGCATCGCGCCCACCCACTATCCCGCCCTTCTGGAAGCGGCCATGCAGGACCGGGTGGTGCGGCCCGCCTATGGCCGCCACCCGCGCCTTGCCATCCTGGGGCCGCTGGAAGCCCGCCTGCACCATGCCGACGTGATGATCCTGGGCGGCCTGAACGAGGGAACGTGGCCGCCGCAGGCCGCCGCCGATCCCTGGATGAGCCGCCCCATGAAGCAGCGCTTCGGCCTGCCCCTGCCCGAGCCCTGCGAGCCCCGGCGTTTCGGCCTGCTGTGGTCGCGCGCCTCGCCGCGCCTGCAGTTGGTGGAGGTCCTGCTGGAAGCGGCGGTGCAGGCCGGCAGCGAAGCCGCCGCGCGCGGCGGGTT
>CAZVVC010000285.1:0-4730 GCA_964630425.1 uncultured Bifidobacterium sp.
CAAGCTCCAGCTGGCCCTGCCGGTCCTGCCCGAGGTGGTGCAGCGCCAGGGCATCACCGTCAGCAAGTCCACCCGCAACTACCTGATGCTGGTCGGCCTCGTCTCCGAGAGCGACACCATCGACCAGTTCGATCTGAGCGATTACGCCATCTCGCAGATCCAGCCGTCCCTGGCCCGGGTGCCGGGGGTGGGGGAGGTGGAGGCGTTCGGCTCCCAGTACGCCATGCGGGTGTGGCTCGACCCGGACCGGCTGACCAAGTACAACATGACCTCCACCGACGTGATCGCGGCCATCCGGCTCTACAACGTGGAGGTCTCCGCCGGGCAGTTCGGCGGGTCGCCGGCAGTCCCGGGCCAGCGCCTCAACGCCTCCATCATCGTCCAGTCGCTGCTGAAGACCCCCGAGGAGTTCGGGGCCATCCCGCTGCGCACCAACATGGACGGCTCGGTGGTGCGCGTCCGCGACGTGGCGCGCACCGAGCTGGGCACCGAATTCTACGACTCCCGGGCCAAGTACAACGGCCGGCCGGCGGGCGTCCTGGCCATCCGCCAGGAGGCCGGCGCCAACGCCCTGGATACCGCCGCGGCGGTGAAGGCCAAGATGCAGGACCTGTCGCGGTATTTCCCTCCCGGCGTGAAGGTCGTCTACCCCTACGACACGACCCCGTTCGTGCGGGTCGCCATCGACGAGGTGGTCAAGACCCTGTTCGAGGCCATCATCCTGGTGTTCCTGGTCATGTACCTGTTCCTGCAGAACCTGCGGGCGACCCTGATCCCGACGGTGGTGGTGCCGGTGGCGCTGGCGGGCGCGTGCCTGGGCCTGGCCATGTTCGGCTTCTCGATCAACGTGCTGACGCTGTTCGCCATGGTCCTGGCCATCGGCATCCTGGTCGACGACGCCATCGTGGTGATCGAGAACGTCGAGCGCCTGATGCGCGAGGAAAAGCTGCCGCCGCGCGAGGCGACGATCAAGGCGATGGGGCAGATCACCGGCGCGCTGGTGGGCATCACGCTGGTGCTGGTGGCCGTGTTCATCCCGATGGCGTTCTTTCCGGGATCCACGGGCGGCATCTACCGCCAGTTCTCGGTGACGCTGGCCATTTCGATGGCGTTCTCGGCGCTGATGGCGCTGACGCTGACGCCGGCGCTGTGCGCCACGCTGCTGAAGCCGCACCAGGAAGGAGCACGCCGCAACATCAGGTTCATCGGCCCGTTCTTCCATCGCTTCAACAGGTTCTTCGATCGCTCGACCGACCGCTACGAAACCCGCGTCGGCCGGATGATCCGGACGCCTGTCCGCTGGCTGGCGGTGTTCGGCGTGCTGGTCGGGCTGGTGGTCGTGATCTTCCTCAACATGCCGTCGAGCTTCCTGCCCGACGAGGACCAGGGTTTCGCCGCCGGCATCGTCCAGGCGCCGCCGGGCGCGACGTTCGAGCGGCTGGAGGAGGCGGTGACCGAGGCCCAGAAGATCGTGCGTTCCCACGCCGAGGTGGACACGGTCGTGGTGATCCGCGGCTTCAGCTTCTTCGGCAACGGCCAGAACGCAGCGATGATGTTCATCTCGCTGAAGGACTGGAGCGAGCGCACCAAGAAGCAGAGCAAGGCCGGCGCACTGATCCCGAGGCTGTTCATGGAGCTACAGCAGGTGAAGGGGGCGCAGGTGTTCGTGCTGAATCCGCCGGCCATCCGCGAGCTGGGCAACGCCAGCGGCTTCAGCTACAGGCTGCAGGACAGGGGCGGCGGCACGTATGAGGACCTGCTGGCGGCGCGCAACCAGATGCTGGGCATGGCCATGCAGAGCAAGGTGCTGAGCGGTGTGCGCCCCGAGGGCATGGAGGACGCGCCGCAGCTCAAGGTGCTGATCGACCGCGTGAAGGCGCGCGCCCTGGGCTTGCAGATCGCCGACATCAACCAGACGCTGTCGATCGCCTTCGGGTCGGCCTATGCCAACGACTTCAACTATCAGGGCCGCGTGCTGCGCGTGCTGCTGCAGGCCGAGGCCTCGGCGAGGATGACGCCGCAGGACATCCTGTCGCTGCGCGTGAGGAACGGCGAAGGGCAGATGGTGCCGTTCTCGGCCTTCACCACGGCCGAATGGAGCGCCGCGCCGCCGCAGCTCCAGCGCTACAACGGCTATCCTTCCATGAGCATCTCGGGCTCGCCCGCGCCGGGATATTCGACCGGCGACGCCATGGCGGAGATGGCGCGGCTGACCGAGCAGCTTCCCGACGGCTACGGTTTCGAGTGGACCGGCATCTCGTTCGAGGAGCAACAGTCCCAGGGGCAGGTGGGCGCGCTGATGGCGCTGTCCGTCCTGGTGGTCTTCCTGGTGCTCGCGGCGCTCTATGAAAGCTGGGCGATTCCCGTGGCGGTGCTGCTGATCGTGCCGCTGGGCGTGCTGGGCGCGCTGGCGCTGACATGGGCGCGCGGGCTCTCGCTGGACATCTATTTCAACGTGGGCCTGATCACCATCATCGGCCTCGCCGCGAAGAACGCCATCCTGATCGTGGAATTCGCCAAGGATCTGGAGGCCGAGGGCAAGGGCGTCATCGACGCGACCATGGAGGCGGTCCGCCTGCGTCTGCGGCCGATCGTCATGACCTCCATGGCGTTCATGCTGGGCGTGCTGCCGCTGGCGCTGTCGTCGGGCGCCGGCTCGGCCAGCCGTGTCGCGGTGGGCACCGGCGTGATCGGCGGCATGCTGGCGGCGACGGCGCTCGGCGTCTTCTTCGTGCCGGTGTTCTATCTCGCCGTGCGCCGCTGGCTGACACGCGGCAAGCCGGCCGCGGATGCGGGCACGCCGGGAGTCGGGCCATGAAGAAGATCCTGGCAATCGGCGTCGCCGCCGCGCTCGCGGGCGGCTGCACCATGGCGCCCGAATACAAGCAGCCGCCGCTGCCGACGGCGACGGCCTATCCCGCCGAAGGCCAGCCCGGCCGGGGCAGCGTGTCGGCGGTGACGCTGGGCTGGCGCGGGTTCTTCCATGACGCACGGCTGGAGCGGCTTATCGAGACGGCGCTCGCCAACAATCGCGACATGCGGATCGCGGTGGCGCGCATCGAGGAGGCGCGCGGACAGTACCGTATCCAGCGGGCCGACCTGCTGCCGACCATCGACGGGACGGCCTCGGCGGTGCGCGCCCGCACCCAGTCGCCGGGCGTCGCCGGTGCGGCGGGCGAGGCGCGGACGATGACCAGCTATCAGGCGGGGCTCGGGGTCACCAGCTTCGAGCTGGACTTCTGGGGACGGGTGCGCAGCCTGAGCAACGCGGCGCGGGCCGGCTATCTGGCGACGGTCGAGGCCGAGAGGGCGTTCCGCATCGGCCTGATCGCCGACGTGGCCAGCACCTATCTGTCGCTGCGCGAGGCGGACGAGCGCATCGCCCTGGCCGAGGCGACCGTGCAGAGCCGAAAGGAAGGCCTGGAGATCGCCAGGCTGAGGCTGGATGCGGGCGTCACCTCGGCGCTGGACTACCGGCAGTCGGAAACGCTGCTGACCCAGGCGGAAACCGAGCTGGCGACGCTTCGGCGGGCGCGGGCGGCGACGCGCAACCAGCTCGACGTGCTGGTGGGCGGGCCGATCGAGGGACCGCTGCCCGAGGCGCTGGCGCTGGAGGCGCAGGGTATGACCGACAGGCTGGGCGCGGGACTGCCTTCGGACCTGCTGTTGAACCGGCCGGACATCCTGGAGGCCGAGCAGCAGCTTCGCGCCGCCAACGCAAATATCGGCGCGGCGCGGGCGGCGTTCTTCCCGCGCATCACCCTGACGGGGTCGGGCGGCTATGAATCCGTCGAGCTGAAGGACGGCGTCGGCCAGGACGGCCTGAGCTGGAGCCTCGGCCCCGCGTCGCTGACGCTGCCCATCTTCGATTTCGGCCGCAACCAGGGCAATCTGGATCTGGCAAAGGCGCGCCGGAACATCGCGGTATCCAGCTATGAGAAGACGGTGCAGACCGCGTTCCGCGAGGTGGCGGATTCGCTGGCGGCGCGGCGCTATCTGGAGGATCAGGTGGCGGCGCAGGAGCGCGCGCTGGTCGCGCAGCGGTCGAGCGCCGAGCTGGCGCAGCTTCGGTATCGCAACGGCGTCGCCAGCTATCTCGAGGTCCTCGACGCCGAACGCAACCTGTTCGACGCCGAACAGTCGCTCGTGACCACGCGGCGCGAGCAGCTCGACAATCTGGTCACGCTCTATGTGGCGCTGGGCGGCGGGCTGACCGAGTAGGCGCGGAACGAGGCGAGCGACGCCTGCCAGTGCTCGGCCTGCCGTTGCTGGAACGGGCCGAGTGGAAAGCCGTGGCGCGCGGCATGGCGGCGCGGGATGGCGTCCCAGCCGCTGTGTTCGACGGTGACGCGGGTTTCGTCGCCGACCGCCTCGAAACGGACCTCGACCCGCGTGACCTCGTCCGGGCCGAAGCTCGCCTGCCGCCAGGTGAGCGCGAGCCGGCGGCCGGGCTCCCACGCGGTGATCCGGCCGACCTCGAAGGGCGGTGCGTCGTCATAGGTCTCGACGAGGCGGCCGGCGGGACCGGGCTCGAACCGCAGGGTGCCGGTGCGGTCCGTGTCGAAGGCGAACAGGCCGTTGGGCACCCACCATTTCCCGATGTCGCGGACGAACACCTCGAAGGCGTGCGCCGGCGTGGCGGCGACGCGAAGCGCGACCATGACCTTCGAGCTCATTCCGCGTCTTCCAGATGGGCCTTGAAGGCCGCGAGCTGGCCGGTCCAGAGCCGT
>CAZVVC010000286.1:0-4723 GCA_964630425.1 uncultured Bifidobacterium sp.
CCTCGGCGCGCTTGCGGTCGGTGATGTCCTGGATCGCGGCCGCATAGGCGCCGCGGCCGCCGATCTCCATGGCGGTCACCGACATCTCGACCGGCATCGGCTCGCGGTCGGCGCACAGCACCGTGAACTCGCAGGACATGCCCAGCCCCACCTTGGCCTCCGGCTCGGGCGGCAGGAACATGGCGGCGCAGCTGTCCTTCTCCTGCGGCTGGAACAGCCCGGCCAGCGCGCGCCCCGCCAGCGCCTCCTCGCCGATGCCGAAGATGCGTTCGGCTTCCGGGTTGGCGGCGACCACCCTGGCGTCCTCGTCCAGGGTGACGATGCCGATGGACGCCGCCTCCATCACCGCGCGGGTGCGGGCCTCGCTGTCGCGCGCCGACTGCTCGGCCTGCCGCAGTTCCGTCAGGTCGCGCCCCGAGCTGAGCACGCCGATCACCGTGCCGTCGTCGTCGACCAGCGGCGAGGTGATCCAGTCGATGAGCCGGCGCGCGCCGTCGCGGGTGACCACGAACCCCTCGCGCCGGACGTTCGCGTGATCGCCCGACACCAGCCGGGCGAGGCCGCCCGCGAGTTCGCCGCGCATGTCGGCCGGCACCGCCACGTCGAACCAGTCGCGGCCGACCAGCTCGTCCTCCGAATAGCCCAGCAGCTCGCGGCCCTGCCGGTTGACCAGCGTGATGCGGTTCCCGATGTCGAGGGCGATGATGATCGCGCCGGCGATGTCCAGGTAGCGTTCGGCCCGAAGGCGCGCTTCACGCGCCTCGTTCTCGGCCTGCTTGATGTGGGTGACGTCCTGGATGATGCCGGTCAGGGCGACCACGTGGCCATCCTCGCCGCGTTCGCCATAGTTGACGGCCTGGACATGGAGCGTGCCGCGCGACGGCGAAAGGAAGCGGTACGTGGCCTCGGCCTGGTCGACCTGTCCCCTGATGAGCCTGCGGGCGCCTGCGTCGACCGCGCTCCAGTCGTCGGGATGGATCAGCGTGCGGCCGGTCACCGCGTCGAACGAGGCGTATTCCTCGCCCAGGCCGAGGATTTCCCTGGTGTTCGCGGGAATGTGGTAGCGGCCGCTCGCCACGTCGTAGGACGTCTCGCCCATGCGTGCCATGGCATGGGCCTGGCGCAGCCGCTGCTCGTGGCGGGCCAGATCGCGGAGCACGTGATTGCGCTCCGTCACATCGGTATAGGAGGCGATGATGACCGGCTCCTCGCCCTCGGCCCGGTGCATGGCCGCGGTGACCAGCACCTCGCGGTGCTCGCCGTCGCGCCGCACGATCGGCAGCTCGCCGTCCCAGCGGCCGCGTTCGCCCGCGAGGTCGCCGAGGGCCGCGGCCGCCAGTTCCCGGTCGCGCACTATGTCCAGCGCGTTCACCGCTGACAGCTCGGCCGGCTCCAGCCCCACGAGATCGAGGAACGCCTGGTTGCCGTAGACGAAGGTGCCGTCCATGCCGGCCATGGCGATCGCGCCGCCCGAGGTCTGCAAGGCGCTGTCGCGAAGGGCGATCTGGCGATCGGCCAGCTTGCGCGCGGTGATGTCCTGGACGGCGCCGTTCATGCGCACCAGCCGACCGCTTTCGTTGTGGAAGGACCTTGCCGCGGCGCGAATCCAGACGACCCCGCCGTCGGGCCGCACCAGGCGCATCTCGCTTTCCATGAGGCTCGACCTGCCGCCGCGCAGCTCCTCGATCTGCGCGTGGATCCTGGGCGCGTCCTCGGGATGGACGCGGCTCCTCAGCTCCTCCACGGACTGGACGGCGCGCGACGGCGAAAGGCCGTATATGCGCAGCATCTCGGGCGAGCAGGTCAGCGTGTCCGAGCTCGCGTCCCATTCCCAGCTTCCGACCTGTGCGATCTGCTGCGCCACCAGCAGATTGCGTTCGCTGTTCTGCAGGGCGGTCTCCGCCTGCTTCAGCTCGGTGATGTCGCGGGTCGTTCCGACGATGCGCATGGCCTCGCCGGCCGCTCCCGCGACCACCTTGCCGTAGACGTGCAGCCACCGGCTCCGGCCGTCGGGAAGCCGGATGCACAGCGTCACGTCATAGGTGGACCGCTCGCCGCGAATGACCTCCTCGGCCGTGCGCGCCATCTTCTTGCGCGCATCGGGCGGGAGCGGGCCGATCCAGTCTTCCAGATTCTCGCCCGGCGTCCGGCCGCCGATGCCCATGAGCCGGGCTAGGTTCTCGTCGGCGAGCAGCCGCTGCTGGAACGGGTAGATCTCCCACGCGGCGGTGCCGGACACCTCGCTGGCGAGCCGGTAACGGCGGTGGACCGTCGACAGCTCCCGTTCCTTGCGCCGCAGTTCGGTCACGTCCTGCATGGCGCCGATGACCGAGGCCGGATTTCCCGCCGCATCGCGGGTCACCTGGGCGATGACGCGGACGTCCAGGACCTTGCCGTCGTCACGGGCCATGCGCATTTCGATGTCGTAGGGTATCTCGCCCCTCAGCGCCCGTTCGACCGAGGCCATCACGGCGTCCCGGTCGTCGGGATGGACAAGGCGGGTCCAGCTCGGCCGGTCGCCCGCGGCCCGTTCGTGGCCCAGGCCGAGCAGGACCGACAGCCCCTCGCTCCAGGTGACCACGTTGGTCGTCAGGTCCCATTCCCAGGCGCCGGACTTGCTGACGATCTCGGCCCGCTTCAGCCTGTCGGCCTCGGCCCTGACCTGCTCCTCGAGCATCCGCTGGCGGGTCACGACCTCGGAGAACATGACCATGCCGCCCACGTCGCCGCGCGCGTCGCGCCACGGCACATATTCCCATTTCACCGACAGGAGCGTTCCGCTGGGCAGGCGGTAGTCGTCGGACGCCAGGCTGATGGTCTCGCCTTCCAGGCAGCGGCGGTGCCGCTCGCGGCGCGTTTCGTCGAGATCGGGAAAGACGTCGTAGTGCGAGCGGCCGATGAGCTGCTGGCCGGTCAGCTCCAGTTCCTGGTACCAGCGCTCGCTGACCGCCATGTAGCGCATGTCGCGGTCGAGCACCGCCACGCAGGCGGGCGTGTGCGCCAGGAAAAGCCGCCACATCCCGGCGCCGCCGGGCATGGACTGGAACAGCCTTGGATCGATGCTCATGACGCGTGTCCGGCGGGCACGGGGCGGCACGCCATGCGCGGCGCCGGCCCTGCGTCACGATATGCCCGAGCTTCCCTCATCCCGATCCAGCCTCTCCCGGACCAAACGGGCTCTGTTACGGAAACCGATGCGGTCCCTTGCCCATGTCCCCGCCGCATCCCGCCTTAAGCCGTTGATACTGCACCGCGCCGGGGCGGGCGTAAAGGCCCGCGCCCTTTCTTCACACGGGCCGCGCGAAGTGCTGCTGGAACTCTTCCGTGGTGTTGGTCCTGGGATAGGGCCGGTCCGGCACCGGCACGCCGAGGAAGGCGCACAGCGGCTCCCAGCCGTCGCCGGGCTCGAACACCAGCAGGCGGTCCTTCGGGACGGTCCGGCGCACCTGCTCGTTGTGCCGGTTGTAGACCGAGATCGCGTGCGCACGGTCGTCTATGTCGCCGCCGAAGGTGTTCTCGATGATCAGCTTGCGGGCCATCGCCATCTGCGCGCGGACGGGCGGCGGCATGCTGTCGGTCTCCATCCGCATCGCCCGGAAGATGGTGGCGTGGCAGCTGTCGAACCACTTGTCGGGATCGCGCAGGCTGAGGATCACCCTGGCGTCGGGATAGAGGCCGGCCAGGTCGCCGTAGAAATTGCACGCCGGCCAGTCGACGGTGGCGCGGTAGCCGTCGAAAACCCGTTCCCAGTCCGGCGCGCCGCCGGCGGCGATACGGTGCCAGTGCTCGGCGAAGCCGTGCTGGATGACCTCCACCATGTGATAGCAGGGGCCGAAGCCCAGCGTCTCGAGCGCTCCCTTGAGCGACAGCGTGCCGGTGCGGCCGAAGCCGGCGCCGATGACCGAAAGGGCCATGTCTCTCCCCCTTTGGTTATGTGAACCGCCGGGTTCGGGCGGGAACCGCGGCGACGGCGCCGAGCTTAGCGCAGCCGCGGGGCGGCGCCACCGACAAATCCGTGGAGCCGGCCGAAACTTTGCCGCATCCTCGGTCCGCGGGACGGGAAGGCCCGCAGGGATCAACGAGCGGGGAACGGACATGGGCGGACGATTCGATCTGACCGGCAAGGTGGCGCTGGTCACCGGCGGCAGCCGGGGTCTGGGCAGGGAAATGGTGATGGCCTTCGCCGAGGCCGGCGCCGACGTCGTCGTCGCCAGCCGCAAGCTGGACAACTGCCAGGCGGTCGCCGAGGAGGTGCGCCAGCGCACCGGACGCCGGGCGCTGGCCCACGGCGTGCACGTCGGCGACTGGAACGCGCTGGACGGGCTGGTCGAGGCGGCCTACGGCGCCTTCGGCAAGGTGGACGTGCTGGTCAACAACGCCGGCATGTCGCCGCTCTATCCGACGCCCGAGGACGTGACCGAGGCGCTCTACGACAAGGTGCTGGACATCAACCTGAAAGGCCCGTTCCGGCTGAGCGCGCTGGTGGGCGGGCGCATGGCGCGGGGCGACGGCGGCTCGATCATCAACATCTCCAGCGTGGCCTCGATCCGGCCGACGGCGGGCGTCATCCCCTACGCCGCCGCCAAGGCCGGCCTCAACGCCATGACCGAGGCCTATGCCTTCGCCTATGGCCCCAGGGTGCGGGTGAACTGCATCTGCTGCGGCGCCTTCCGCACCGACGTGTCGAAGGCCTGGGACATGGACGCGGCCGAGGCCCGTGCGA
>CAZVVC010000287.1:0-4686 GCA_964630425.1 uncultured Bifidobacterium sp.
CGAGACGGCACCCAATGGCAAAACAGAGCCGTATGAAAGACAGTTGCTCACCCTAACCCTCTCCCAATGGGAGAGGGAATTTGCGGCGTGCCCGACTGAACCCTCTCCCTCCGGGAGAGGGCAGGGTGAGGGACGTTGCCCGACGCGGAAAACCGGCGCCTACTTCCCCTTGAACACCGGCACGCGCTTTTCCATGAAGGCCTTGATGCCTTCGCCGAAATCCTCGGTCTTCAGCAGCGGCAGGAGCTGCAGGAAGACGTGGTGGACGTGCTCGTCGAACGGCTCCTTGAGGCCCATGCGCATCATGCGCTTGGCGGCGCGCACGGCGAGCGGGGCGTTGGCGGCGATTTCCTCGGCCAGCGCGCGGGCCGCGCCCTGCACCTCGGCGTCTGCCGCCACCTTGTTGACCAGGCCCAGCTCGAGGCAGTCGGCGGCGCCCAGGGTGCGGCCGGTGAACACCAGCTCGGCGGCCTTCGCCCAGCCCAGCAGGCGCGGCAGGATCCAGGTGCCGCCCGATTCCGGCAAGAGGCCGCGCTTGGTGAACGCGGCGGCCAGCTTGCCGCCCTCGCCCATGACGCGGATGTCGCAGCCCATCGCCAGGTCCATGCCGTAGCCGGCGGCGCCGCCGTTGAGGGCGCAGATCACCGGCGTGTCCATGTTGTGCAGCACGGTGGGCGGCGTGTCGCGCAGGCTGATGGTGCTCGAGGTCGAGGCGCCCGACATGCCGGTCGAGCCCGGCCTGGCGCCGCCCAGATCGAGGCCGGCGCAGAAGGCGCGGCCGGCGCCGGTGAGGATCACCACGCGCACCTCGGGGTTCGCGTCCACCTCGACCAGCGTTTTCGCCAGCAGGTCGAGCATGGGGCCGGAGATGGTGTTCATCCGCTGCGGCGCGTTGAGCGTGATGGTGGCGATGTGGTCGGCGATGTCCAACAGGACTTCGGCTTGCGTGGTCGTGGCGGCTTGTTGTGACATCCGAAACTCTCCCGTCTATGGTTGGCCGGTATCATGTCGTGTCCACCCGGTAACTTCCAGCGATGATCTACAGAATCCGTACCGAACGATGGCCGGTCGCCGGTGTGTTCCGCATCTCGCGCCGGTCGGCCACCGAGACCGACGTGGTCGTGGTGGAGCTGGAGGAGGACGGCGCGCTGGGACGCGGCGAATGCGGCCCCAATGTGCGCTACGGCGAGAGCGCCGAAAGCGTCGCGGCCCAGCTCGAGGCGGTGCGCGGCGCGGTCGAGGCCGGCGTGTCGATCCCGCAGGCGCAGGCGCTGCTGCCGCACGGCGCGGCGCGCAACGCGCTCGATTGCGCGCTGTGGGACCTCGAGGCGAAGAGATCGGGCGCCCCGGTCTGGACGCTGGCGGGACGCCGCCAGCCGGGCGCGCTGGTGACGGCCTACACGCTGAGCATCGACACGCCGGAGAACCTGCTGAAGGCGGCCGAGGCCGTCGCCGACAGGCCGCTGCTGAAGATCAAGCTCGCGGGCGACGAGCACGACCTGACCCGCATCCGCGCGGTCAGCGCCGCCGCCCAGGGCGCGCGGCTGATCGTCGACGCCAACGAGGCACTGACCATCGAGGCGCTGGACTATCTGGCGCCGCGCTTCGCCCTGCTGCGGGTCGACCTGATCGAGCAGCCGCTGCCGGCGGGCAGGGACGAGGAGCTGCGCGGCTTCGCCAGCCCGGTGCCGCTGTGCGCCGACGAGAGCCTGCACGACCGCGCCAGCCTCGACGACCTGGCGGGGAAATACCAGGCCGTGAACATCAAGCTCGACAAGGCCGGCGGCCTGACCGAGGCGATGGCGACCGCGGACGCGGCGCGCGAACGCGGGCTGCGCCTGATGGTCGGCTGCATGCTCGGCACGTCGCTCGCCATGGCCCCGGCCATGCTGGTGGCGCAGGACGCCTCATGGGTCGACCTGGACGGCCCCCTGCTGCTGGCCAGGGACCGCGAGCACGGCATCCGCTACGAGCGCGGCATCATGCAGCCGGCGGACAGGGCGTTGTGGGGGTGACGGTTCAGGTCATTGTGCCGGCGAGTCCATCGGACAGGCTCAGGGGATCAGATCGTCCACGTCGACGCGCAGGGCCTCGGCCGCCAGCCGGAACGCGGCGGCGCCGACATTGGTCCGTTTGCCGGTCTCGATCATGGACAAATAGGGTACGCTCATGCCCATGGCGGCGGCCAGCTCCTGCAGGGTCATGCCGCGATGCTCACGCCAGACGCGTAATGGATGCTCGCCATCCACGATGCGCTTGACCACGGAGTCGGGCACCAGTTCGTCCCGGCCTTCGGCCACTGCCCGCAGGATGCGCGCCGCGTCGGCGGCATCGATCCGGTCCTCGACAGCCTCGACCAGGCGCAGGTAGTCCGCCTTGGTCAGGATGACCATTTCCTCGCCGCCGGGAGCGATGAAGGTCTGTATGTCGGTCATGGCGGCAGCTCCTCAGTCGTAAATCTCGCGCCGGTGGCCGATCTTCAGGATATCCATCCGGCCGTCCGCGCGGGTGACGAACGTCACGGTGAAAACCACCCGATAATCATCGACCCGCAGGCGCATCTGGTCCGTGCCCTTGAGTGTCTTGACGTTGTTCGCCATGGCGGCCGGGTTGGCCGCATAGGCATCGATCTTCTCGGTGATCTTCCGCGCGTGCCGCCGGTCGATCTGCTTCAGGGCCTTCAGAGCGGCACGGGTGTAGTTGACCGCGAACATAGATATATTAACTGTCAGTGAAAAAATGGTAGCTGAAGTTAACTGCTTTTCAGGGAATTCTCAACCGTCCGTACTGGGATGCGGCATGGCTGCCGTTCAGATCATGAGAAGGAGGATGATCAGCAACAGGATCGGGCCGCCGAAGAAGATAACGCGTTGCGCGGTCGTCCGCAGGTCGATCCGCGCGCCGCGCGCCTTGGTCGCGGGATAGGGCGTCGGGCCTGAGCCCGGGCCGTGCGGCGAAGCGGTGGCGTCGGTCTCGGCCAGCCCCTTTTCCCGTCCGCGCACCTCCTGCCGCATGGCCTGGCTCACCTGCCCGGCCTGCGGCGGATGGCCCGCCGCCTCGTCGTCGGCGCCCAGGGGCGCGGCGGCCGGATCGGGATAGGCGGCCTTGTCGCCCGTCTCGCCTCGGTCGATGGCGCCGCGGAGCTGCTCGGTGTTCCTCGCGTTCATGGTGGATCAACCCGCCCGAACGCGAGTTGTTCCGCGACGGGCCGGGGACTTAGATTTCCCGCCCCTTGAACCAGTCCGGGTCCTCGTCGTAGGGGATGTCCGAGCGGCCCCAGAGGATGCGCGCGACGATGTGCTCGGCCGCCTCGTCCGGGGTCATGCTGGTGGTGTCGATGGTCAGCTCGGGGTCGAGCGGCGCCTCGTAGGGGCTGTCGATGCCGGTGAAATTCTTCAGCTCGCCCGCGCGGGCCTTCCTGTAGAGGCCCTTGACGTCGCGCTTCTCGGCCTCGGCCAGCGGCGTGTCGATGAACACCTCGATGAACTCGCCTTCGGGCATCATGGACCGCACCATGTCGCGTTCGGCGCGGAACGGGCTGATGAAGGCGGCGAGCACGATCAGGCCCGCATCGGTCATCAGCTTGGCCACCTCGCCGACGCGGCGGATGTTCTCGACCCGGTCGGCGTCGGTGAAGCCCAGGTCCTTGTTGAGGCCGTGGCGCACATTGTCGCCGTCGAGCAGGAACGAATGCTTGCCGAGCGCATAGAGCCGCTTCTCGACCAGGTTGGCGATGGTCGACTTGCCCGAGCCGGACAGGCCGGTGAACCACAGCAGCCGGGGCCGCTGGCCCTTCTGCGCGGCGTGGGCCTCGCGGTCGATGTCGATGGCCTGCCAGTGCACGTTCTGCGCCCGGCGCAGCGAGAAGTTGACCAGGCCGGCGGCGACCGTGGCGTTGGTCATCTTGTCGATCAGGATGAAGCCGCCCAGGTCGCGCGAGTTCTCGTAGGGCTCGAACACCACGGGCCGGTCGGTCGACAGGTTGGCGACGCCGATGGCGTTGAGCCCCAGCGTCTTGGCCGCCAGATGCTCCATGGTGTTGACGTTCACCTGGTATTTGGGCGGCTGCACCACGGCGGTGACGAGCTGGGTGCCCAGCTTGAGCCAGTAGGGCCGGCCCGGCAGCATCTCGTCGTCGGCCATCCAGATGATGGTGGTCTCGAACTGGTCGGCCACCTGCGGCGGCGCGCCGGCGGCGGCGATGACGTCGCCGCGCGAGCAGTCGATCTCGTCGGCCAGGGTGACGGTGACCGACTGGCCGGTCACCGCGACCGGAAGGTCGCCGTCGAAGGTCACCACGCGGGCGACGGTCGAGGTGCGGCCCGACGGCAGCACGCGCACCGGATCGCCCGGCGACACGCTGCCGCCCGCGATCAGGCCGGAAAAGCCGCGGAAATCCAGGTTGGGACGGTTCACCCACTGCACCGGCAGGCGGAACGGCCCGGTCGAGGCCGGATCGTCGCCGATCTCGACCGCCTCCAGATGGTCGAGCAGCACCGGGCCGGCATACCAGGGCGTCGCGTCGCTGCGGACGGTGATGTTGTCGCCGCGCAGGCCCGAGATGGGGATCGGCACGAAGGCGTCGATGCCGATGCCGGCGGCGAAGGCGCGGTAGTCGGCGACGATGGCGTCGAACACCGCCTGGTCGTAGTTCACCAGGTCCATCTTGTTGATGGCCAGCACCAC
>CAZVVC010000288.1:0-4645 GCA_964630425.1 uncultured Bifidobacterium sp.
CGGTGGTTGCCGTATCACATCACCCAGATGGCGCCGCTCACGGATATTTTCTTCATCATCAACACGGCGATCGCCTCGGCGAACGTGATGTGGTTCTTCGAGCTGGTGCTCCGCCGCGCGCGGCCCGCGGCGGAAGGCGCCGGCGGCCTCGCCCTGCGCAAGGACGTCCAGGCGCCATGACCGCGCCGGATGCGGGCATGCCGGGCGGCGCGCGCTCGGGCGAGGTGGTCAACTTCGTCTCGAACCTGCGTGCCGGCGACGCCTCGGGAGGCTATTCGGCCCGGGCGCAGGCGGCGCTCGAGGTGCTGTCGGCGGCGTTCGACGTGCGCTATGTCGGCCCGCTCAACCCGAAAGCGTCCTGGAGCGCGTCCGCGATCTCCAAGGGCGCCAAGCTCCTCGGCCTGCCCCGCGACTTCTACTTCTTCTCGCGCGGGCGCCTCGATGCGATCGCGCGCGACTATGCCCGGCAATCGTCGTCCGCGGCCGCCTTCGACTTCTTCCATGGTTTCACGCCCTGGATCCATATCCGGCCGTCGAGACGCTATATCGCGTGGAACGACTGCACCTTCCACGACTACGTGCGCATCTATCACGATCATGGCGCGTTCTCGCGGCGCGATCTCGCCCGGATCGAGAACCGGGAAGCGGACTGGCTGCGCAAGGCCGACGGGGTGATCTTCCGCAGCCGCTATTTCGCCGAACGCGCCATCGGCCATTATGGCCTGAATTCGGAACGGGTCCGGTCGCTTCCCAATTTCGGCGCGCTCGCCGCGCCCGACCGGGACGTCTACGAGGACGGGCGCAGGTTCCTGTTCATCTCGACCAACTTCGCCGGCAAGGGCGGCGCCCGCGTGCTCGAGGCGTTCGCGGCCGTGCGGCAGCGCTATCCGGACGCCGAATTGTGGATCGTGGGCGACGCGCCCCAGACTCGTCCCGAGGCCGCCGGCGTTCGCTGGTTCGGGTTCCTGCGCAAATCCGATCCTGACGAGCTCGCCACGCTGCGCGGCCTGTTCGCGCAGGCGACGGCTCTCGTCCATCCGACCTTGCTCGATACCAATCCGGCTGTCATCCCCGAGGCCGCCTATTTCGGATGTCCCGCGATCGCCTCGCGGGTGAACGCCATCCCCGAATTCCTCGACGACGGCCGCACGGGCTTTCTGCTGCCCGATCCGCTGGACGTCGCCCGCATCGCGGACCGGATGGCGTGGATGCTCGACAACCCGCAGCCGTACCGCGCCATGCGCCGGCGGGCGCGGGAGCGCGCGCTTGCCGAATTCACCCGCGCTACGTTCGACGCGCGCTTCCTCGAGGCGGTCATGGGTATCCGCGCCCGGGCGGGCGACGGCCAGGACGCCGCGCGCTCCCCGCTTGCTTTGGCGGGAGAGTGATGCTGGCGGGGCTTGCGAGCTTCGTGGCGAAACAGCCGGATTTCCGGGGCAAGTCCCGTCTTCTTCGCCTGCTGATCTCGGCGATGGGGCCGGTTCCGTCCCATTACGGCCCGGTCATGCGCGTCCGCGCGGGAGACTATACGAGCTGGGCCGCGCTGTTCGGCTATTACGGCGAAGGGCTCCGGAACGAGATCCTGTCGCTGCCCGAGGACGGGGTGTTCATCGATATCGGCGCGAATGTCGGCATATACACGCTGATCGCCGCGCGGCACCTGTCGGCGGGCATGGTCGTCTCGCTGGAGCCCAATCCCGAGGTCTACGAATACCTGCTCTCGAACATCCGCCTCAACGGCGCGGTCAACGTGCTGCCGATCAACGCGGCGGTGGGCGCGCGGACCGGGATCCTCCGGCTCAATTTCGCGCCCGACCATACCGGTGCGGGCTATCTGTCGGACGCCACGGCGGACGCGGGATCGAGCCGCATGGTGCATGTGCTCGGCGCCGAAGCGCTGCGGCCGGTCGCGGACCGGCTGGCGGTCGGCTCCAGCCTCTGCAAGATCGACGTCGAGGGCCATGAACTGCATGTCCTGCGCACGCTGGAGCAGGCGGGGCTCCTCGCGCGGCTGGGCCGGCTCTGGATCGAGGTGAACGAGGTCCATCTGGCGCGCGCGGGCGCGGCGCCGGCGCAGATTCACGAGGTGATGGAGCGCAACGGTTTCACCGCGCGCGCGAGCGCCGAGACGGCCGCCTCGGGAGACGTCCTTTTTGTCCGGCGGCAGATGAATTGAAAGCCTGGTGTCAATCGTGGAGACGACGCTTCGATGAAAGACCTTTCGCCTGCTTCGTCGGCAATTTTCCGGTCGAGGGCCTGCCGTGACGGCCTATGACACGGCGCCCTATCGGGTCATGCACGGCATGAGCGGCACGATCATTCTCGTCTCGCCGGCGCCGGTGGACGGCTATCCGCCCGTGCAGCACCAGGCGCGGCTGCTGGCGGATGCCGGCTACGCGGTCGACCTGGTCACGGTGCCGCTCGCCTGGGGCGACGCCGCGGTCCGCTTCAGCCATCCCGGCGTTTCGGTGCATGTCAACCCGGCGCGCGGAACGGGCGGCGTGGCGGCGGGGCTGCGCATGGCCGAATTCGTCTCCTCGATCCTCGCGCTGCGGCGGCGCCATGCGGGCCGGCCGCTCATCGAGATCGCTTATGAGCCGATCGGCATGCTGTACAGCGACCTCGCGCCGATGCGCCCGAAGCTCAGGATCGCCCATTTCCACGAATGCCTCATGCGGCTCGACAGCCTCTGGCTGGAAAAGCGCGTGCGCAAGTCGATCCACGGATATCAGCTCGCGGTCGTCGCCGATGCCGACCGGGCGGTCATCCTGCGGGACCAGCTCGGGCTTTCCGACCTGCCGCATGTGGTGCCCAACTATCCGATGCACGAGGCGCCGCGGCCGGTGGCGGCGGTCGATCCCGGCGGCCCTTTTGGTGTGGTCTATTGCGGCAGCGTCGGGCTGAACCAGAAGCTGGACCTGATCATCGACAGCGTCGCCCACTGGCCGCCCGGTACGGTGTTCCGGATCATCGGCAACGACCAGTCTGAGATCGCGCGGAATTTGCGGCGGCGCGCCGAGAGCGCCGGGGTGGCCGACCGGGTGATCTTCGAGGGCTGGGTGCCCTACGACCAGGTGCAGGCGCGGCTGATGCGGTCCGACCTGGGGATTCTGCTGCTCGATCCGTCGTCGGAACAGCGGCGCACGGCGCTCGGGGCAAGCAACAAGCGCTATCAGTACATGCAGGCCGCCTTGCCGCAGATCGGCGACATGAATCCCGGCGTCGCCGAGCTGCTGGAAGGGCAGGGGATCGGACGCTGCCTTGCCGCGTTCTGCCCGGAACAGCTCGCGGCGCTCGTCGCCGGCTACAGCGGCGACCGCGCCCGGTCCCGCGCCGAGGGAGACCGGGCCTATGCGCTGCATGAACAGCGCTACAACTATCAGCAGGCCTTCCGGCCCGTGCTCGAATGGATCGGGGCGCGAGCCGGCCGCCTTCCCGATGCCGGCCGCCCCGCGCCCCGCGCCGCAACGCTCCGTGCCGCCGGGTCCTGACATGCGCGTCCTTCACATCACGCCGGGCTGTTTCGACAAGGGCGGCATCAGCCGCTACTCGCGCTACCAGATCCGCGCGCTCCGCGAAATCTGCGGCGACGCGGACGTCCGCGCCCTCTCGCTTCTGGGGCCGGACGAAAACGCATTCGAGGAACCGATCGGCGTCCATTGGCACGGTCCTTCGCGCGTGACCCGGGCAAGCCGCGCGTCGTTCAGCGCCCGCGTCCTGGCGGAGGCGGTCACCTTCAGGCCTCGGGTGATCGTGTCCGCGCATGTGAATTTCGGACCGCTCCTGTCGGCCGCGGCGCGCATTTCCGGAGCGAGGACCGTGCTCAACGTATACGGGCTCGAAATCTGGAGCGGCCTGTCGGCCGCACGGCGCGGCCACATGGCGCGCGTGGACACGGTGATCGCCGATTGCCACTCGACGGCCGACTATGTCGTGGCCGAGCGGCTCAACGAGCGCGCTCCCGAGGTCATCTGGGATTGCGTCGACCTGGAGAGGTTCCGGCCCGGCGCGCCGGATCTCCGGGTTGCGGCCAGGTACGGCATTCCCGATCCCGACAGGCATTTCCTGGTCATGAGCCTGGGGCGTCTCGCGGTGGAGGCGGCGCACAAGGGCTATGACCGCCTGATCGACGTCGTCGCGCGGCTCGCGCCCGAGGCGGCGCATCTGCGGCTCGTCATCGCGGGCCGCGGCGACGATCGGCCGCGGCTGGAAGCGCTGGCGGCCGAGCGCGGGATCGCCGACCGCGTCGTCTTCACCGGCGCCGTCGAGGAAAGCGACCTGCCGGCCCTCTACAGGCTGGCCCATGTCTTCTCGCTCGTCAGCGACCGGGGGCATGGCCGCGGCGAGGGCATTCCGCTCACGCCTCTCGAGGCCATGGCGTGCGGCGCCGCCATCGTCGTGGGCGACGAGGACGGCTCGCGCGAGGCGGTCGACGGCGGCCGCAACGGCATCGTCGTGTCGCCCCGTGACCCGGCGGCCCATTGCGCGGCGCTGCGAGGCTTCATTCTCGACCCGCGCCGCCTCGCGGAGGCCCGTGCCGCGGCGCGCGACGTTGCCGAGGCACGCTTCGGCTATGCCGCCTTCCTCGAAAAGCACCGGACGCTGCTCGCCCGCGGCCGGTCGTGCGACCCGCAGCTCCTGATGG
>CAZVVC010000289.1:0-4639 GCA_964630425.1 uncultured Bifidobacterium sp.
GCTGCTCAAGGGCATCACTGGCGGCATTACAGGCGTCGGGGGCTTCAGTCCCGGCGGTGGAGGCAGTTTCCTCAAGTTCCTCGACGGCAGGGCCAGCGGCGGCCCGGTGACCGCCAACACGCCGTACATGGTCGGTGAAAACGGCCCTGAGATGTTCGTGCCCGGCTCGTCGGGCGGCATCGTGCCGAACCACAAGATGGGCGGCGGACAGGGTGTCGTGGTCAACATCCACAACCACTATGACGTGGGGCTGGAGAGCGTGGACCAGCGCATCCGGCAGCACTCGCCGAAGATCGCGGCGCAGGCGGCGCAGGCGGTCAGGAACGCGAACCAGCGCACGGCGGGGAGCTTCATGCGATGACGATCAGCTATCCGCTCACGCTGCCTGACAGCGGCTTCACCGTCTCGACCTTCGGGGCCGACTTCAACAACGTCAACTCCACCAGCCTCAACCGTTCGGTGCAGACGATCAGCCGGCCGGGCGACCTGCTGGTGCTGGAGTTCACCTTGCCGAGGAAAACGCGCGCCCAGATCGCCCGGTGGCAGGCGTTCGGCATGGCGCTGCGCGGCAGCTATGGCAGCTTCTACGGCTACGATCCCGACGCCCGGGTGCCGCGCGGCGCGGCTGGCGGGACGCCGCTGGTCAAGGGTGCTGGCCAGTCCGGCTATTCGCTGGTTACCGACGGCTGGCCCAATTCGACGGCGATCCTGAAGGCGGGCGACTGGATCGAGGTGAACGGCCTGCTGCGGATGGTGGTGGCGGACGTGTCGTCGGACAGCTCGGGCAACGCCACGCTGGACATCTCGCCCGGCATCGGGCCGGGGCAGGCGCCGGCCGACGACGCGCCGATCACGGTGGCGAACCCGAAAGGCAAGTTCCGGCTGGTCGACAACCGCATCACCTGGGAGGCCGACGCTCTCCGGCTCGGCGTCATGTCCTTCACCGCCATCGAGGACCTGCGCTCATGAGCCGGACCCTGTCAGGCGACGTGGCGGCGGCGGCGGCGGCGAGCCGGGTGGTGGGCGCGTATTTCGTCGAGCTGGTGTTCTCCAGCGGCACGGTGCGGGCGTGGACGGGCGTCGGCGACATCACCGGGCCCGGCGGCAACACCTATTCCGGCGTCGGCGAGCTGGGCGGGATATCGGTCATCGAGGAAAAGGAAGGCATCGTGGCGACGGGCGTTCAACTCACGCTCGACGTGACGGACACCAGCCTGTTGGCGACCGCCTTGACCGAGGACTATCAGGGCCGCGAGGCCAATATCTGGATCGGGTTGTTCAACACCGCGACGCTGGCCCTGCTGGCCGATCCGGTGAAGCTGTTCGGCGGCGTGATGGACAACATGGACGTGGTGGACCGGGGCCAGTCCGGCTCGATCACGGTGAACTGCGAAAGCTGGATGCGGGTGCTGGACCGCAGCAACGACCGGCGCCGCACCGACATGTACCAGCAGGCGCGGTTCGCGGGCGATCTGGGCATGGAGTACATCCCGGCCATTCAGGACATCGCCATCAACTGGGGCCAGAACGACGGCGAGCAGACGAAGCAGTCGCGCAAGAACCTGAAGAAGCAGAACAAGAAATGACGGTGGAGAGCGATAATGGGTAGGCCGAAACTATCGGCTGATGAAGCGTGGTCACGTTTGGAACACAGGTTTTGGACGAAGTGTGATGTTGGCGAAGGCGGTTGTTGGAATTGGTCGGCCGCCCGCGACCGGAAAGGCTACGGCAAAGTCGGCCTTCAACATAAGACGATTGGCGCGCATCGCGTCGCTTGGATAATCGCCAACGGGGACATCCCGAGCGGCCTCCAGGTTTGTCATCACTGTGATAACCCCGCTTGCATCAATCCCGCCCATCTCTTTGTGGGCACGGGTAGGGATAACTCCCAGGACATGGTGAAGAAGGGCCGCGCGCGGCCCCCTTGCTTGTCGGGCGCAATGAACGGACGAGCGAAGCTAACGGCAGAAGATGTCGCCAGAATCCGCGCCCGCGGAGCCTCGGGAGGCAGTTACCGTGCGATAGCTCAGGAATTCAGCGTTTCCAAGAGTTTGGTGGCCCAAATTTTGAGGGGGACAATATGGGCCTCACTTTAGTTCGCCGTGAAGACTGGCCGGAACGTTTAGCGGCTTCTATCGCACGACAGGCGAAGCGTCGCTTCAAGTTCGGTTCCCACGATTGCACCACGGCATGGGCCGACAACTGCAAGGCGATGACCGGCACCGATCCGATGGCGGAATTCCGGGGCCAGTACCACGACGCAGCGACGGCGAAGGAAGCGCTGGAGCGGATCGGCTCGAACTCGCTCTATCACACCATGACGGCGAAGTTCGGCCGCCCGGTGCCGCCCGCGATGGCGCGGCGCGGCGATCCGGTGCTGGTGGTGATCGAGGCGCGGACGGTTGACAGCGTGTTCCATCCGGGCGGACCGGCGCTGATGACGTGCCTTGGAGAGTTGTGCGTCGGCCCGACCATGTTCGGACCTGAGCGGCGGCCAACGGCGACAGGCCGCTATGCTTGGCGCGTGGGATAGGGCTTGCGTGCCGCACATACAGGCACCACTGTGTGTCCATGAGGTGGACACTATTGGCGGTATTATTGCTGGCCGGGTGCGGGATGAATAAGAGCCCGCAGGAAATTCGCTCGATTGCTCCGTTCTGGTCGAAGGACGTTCAGGCTGACCGCGATACATTCGCAAACTGCGTCTTTACGAGGATGAGCGCGGGAGCGAGAGACTATTCCTATCACCTACAGAAGGAAGGTGATGTGGCGGTTATCGAAGCCCAGTTCGCTATTGGAGACGCCGACCCGGATGCCTTCCATGCGTGGGCGGTCGAGGTTTCTTCGATCAACGGTGGTAGCCATATCGCAATTCGCGCCTCGAAGAACGTCTGGGGCAGCGAGGTAATCCCGAAACTCCTGTGGCGGGTCATTGATACCTGCTCATAAGGACATCCAACCAAACTAATGCAAGAGCCGCCTTCGGGCGGCTTTTTTATTGCCTGGAGTCGCGATGCCCCAGACCTTCGCCGCTGTCGTCGCGTGGGTTGCCACGACCCTATCCGTCAGCGCGACAGTGGCCACGGCGATTGTCACGACCGTCCTGACCACGACCCTCAGTTTTGTGGTGACGACGGTCCAGCGCCTGATCGCCGGCGGCTACAACGCCAGCGACCAAGGCACCGTCATCAACATGTCGCGCGACGCGGCGGCACCGCGCGAGTACATCTACGGCCTGCGGCGCACCGGCGGCACCATCGTCTATGTGGAGAGCACGGGGACGAACAACGAGAACGTCTGGCTGGCCAACGTCTACTGCGATCACGAGATCGACAGCTTCCAGGGCGTTTACTACAACGACGAGATGGTCGCGTTCTCATCGAACTCCGCCACGACCGCGCCATACAACAATTTCGCGTGGCGCTACGAGCACCTCGGCTCCGCCAGCCAGACGGTGGATACCGCGCTGCAATCAGCCTCGGCCTCGCGCTGGGGCAGCAATCACCGCCTGCGCGGCTGCGCCTACATGGTGCATCGGCTGCTGTTCGACCGTGACGTGTTCCCGACAGGCCTTGTCAACATCTCGGCGCTGGTCAAGGGCAAGAAGGTCTACGACCCGCGCAAGGACAGCACGGTCTCCGGCGGCTCCGGCTCGCACCGCGCCAGCACGCCATCCACGTGGGAGTGGTCGGACAATCCGGTGCTGTGCGCGCTCGATTACCTGCGCGACGGCCTGCTGGGCCCCAGCTTCCCGCTGTCGGCCTTCGACATGTCCAACATCATCGCGGCCGCGAACATCTGCGACGAGACGGTGACGGTGAAGGCGGGCGGCACGATCAAGCGGTACACGGTCAACGCCATCATCAACTCGTCGCAGACGCACGAGGAGATCATGGACCTGATGACGCGCTCGATGGCGGGGACGCTGACGTTCAGCGGCGGCGTGTTCCGGTTCCATCCCGGCGCCTATGCCAGCCCCTCGGTCAGCTTCACCGAGAGCGACATCCTGTCGGTGGAGTGGAAGCCGTCGCCGTCGCGCCGCGAACTGGCCAATCAGGTCAAGGGCCTGTTCATCGACACGTCGAACGCCTACCAGCCGGCCGACTATCCGCCGGTCACGGATTCGTCGGCGGTCACCGAGGACGGCGGCGAGGTGTTCTGGATGAACCTCGACCTGCCGCTCACCACCGATCACCGGATGGCGCAGCGCATCGCGCGCATCGCCAAGAACTCGGCCCGGCAGCGCGGCACCGGCACGATCAGGGTCAATCTGAAGGGCCTGGGCGTGCGGGTGTGGGACACGATCCAGGTGACGCACACGAACTTCTCGTGGTCGTCGAAGGTCATGCGTGTGACCGGCTGGCGGCTCAACCCGCCGGACGGGGCCGATAACGAGGCGTGGACCATCGACCTCGACGTGAAGGAAGAGGCCAGTTCGGTCTATTCGTGGACCGCGGCGACCCATGAGGCCAGCTATACGGCGATGGCAGGTGGTGCGCCCGTCGTCACCATTCCACTCGACCTGTCGGCGCCCGCGAACCTGACAGCGGTGGCCGCCACCTTCGTCGGCTCGGACGGCTCAAAGATCCCCGCCATCAAGGTCACGTGGGACGATCCCAGTCCGTTCATCATCGCGACC
>CAZVVC010000290.1:0-4625 GCA_964630425.1 uncultured Bifidobacterium sp.
TCCAAGATGTGGGGCGGCTACATCGACAACAACGCGGTGAACACCACCTACACCACCACCGACCGCGCCACCGGCATCTCCACCGTGCACCAGAACCCGGCGCCGCTGGACAACAAGTATCCCGGCTCCGAATCGCTGTACGGCCGCCTGACCCTGAAGGGCACGCCGACCGACCGCTTCACCTATACCATCAAGGGCAGCTTCGCCGACGTGACCGCCAACTCGCCCACCGGCCAGATGGAGCGCTGGCGCTGTCCGACCCTGAACGGCGTGCCGCACCTGAACGTGGGCGGCACCCCCGTGCCGAACGCCCAGGCCGAGTGCAAGGCCGACTGGAAGCACGCCAACAACGCCATCCCGGCCGACATCGCCGCGACCAACCCGCTGCTGAACCGCTTCGGCGGCCAGCTCGGCGACAAGTACAAGTCGTACTCGGTCACCGGCAAGTTCGACTGGGATCTGGATGTGGTCGATCTGACCGCCGTGCTGAACTACCACCAGCAGAAGAACCAGTGGGTCGGCGACCATGACGGCGGCGGCTCGACCACCACGATGGCGGCCGAGGCCAACACGTTCGACAACTATTCGAGCGAGATCCGCGCGGTCACCAAGTTCGACAGCCCGGTCAACTTCGTGCTGGGCTTCTACTATCAGGACACCGACCGCGACTTCCTGCAGGACGTGATCTTCGCCGGTTCCGAGGACAGCTCGGTCGCGCCGGAATACCGCTACACCGCCTACCGCAAGCTGTCCGGCACCAAGGGCGAGACCTTCTCGGTCTATGGCGAGGTGATCTGGGACATCACCGACGAGTGGCAGCTCACCGGCGGCGCCCGCTATCTGCACGAGACCAAGAAGTCGTTCTATCTGCAGCCCTATGTGAACGGCAACCTGACCGGCATCTTCATGCCGTACAATCCGGCCGTGCCGGGTTCCGAGATCGTCTCGGACCTCTCCAATGACGACCTGATCCCGGAAGTCACCCTGCGCTGGCAGCCCAGCCGCGACCTGACCGTCTATGCCGCCTACAAGCAGGGCTTCAAGTCGGGCGGATTTTCGAACTCGGGCATCTACTCCGTCGCCTCGCCGAACCCGCTGGCCGACTTCGAGTTCGAGCCGGAAGGCGTCGAGGGCTTCGAGGTGGGCGTGAAGACCTCGTTCCTGGCCGACACGCTGAGCCTGGAGCTGGAAGCCTATCGCTACAAGTTCACCAACCTGCAGCTCGACTTCTTCAACTCGCCGATCTTCGCCTACCAGACCGAGAACGCCGGCAGCGCCAAGACCACCGGCGTCGAGCTCCAGGCGACCTGGCGGCCGGACGCCGTCGAGGGCCTGACCCTGGGCGCCTCGTTCGCCTACAACATCGGCAAGTACTCCGAGTTCATCTCGCCGTGCTATGCGGGCCAGACCCCGGCGCAGGGCTGCAACATCATCGACGGCTATGCGCTGCCGACGAAGCAGGACCTGGGCGGTCATCAGCGCGCCAACGCCCCGAAGGTCTCGGGCTCGTTCACCGTGGACTACGAGACCCCGGTCGGCGGCGGCTTCGTGCTGGGCCTCTCGGGCAACGTGCAGTTCAAGAGCAAGTACTACCTGAGCGCCTTCGGCAACCCCTATGACGTGCAGAAGGGCTTCGCCACGCTGGACGCCGCGGTCCGCCTCGGCACCGAGGACGGCGCCTGGCAGCTCGCCGTCATCGGCAAGAACCTGACCAACAAATACGCCATGCTGGTCTCCAGCGAGGTGCCGGGCACGGGCGGCAACACCGGCACGGCCGCCGGCTTCGTGGCCGACCGCTACGGCGTGTCGACCCTGCCGCGCACGGTCGAGATCCAGCTCACCTATCGCTTCTGACATGGAGTTCCGGGACTGCCCCGCGCCGTCCCGTGCTTCCGGAAGGCCGGTTCCGCCCCGCGGGACCGGCCTTTTCGTTTGGGGCCTCAGTCGCTCTCGCGCACCTGGGCGATGCGCAGCACGTTGGTGCGGCCGGGCGTGCCGAAGGGCTCGCCGGCGGTGACGACGATGTGATCCCCGGTCCGGGCGAAGCCCTGCCGCTTGGCGACGCGGCGCGCCTTGTCGACCATGTCGCCGAAATTGTGCGCGTCCGCGCCGACGAAGCTGTGCAGCCCCCAGCCCAGCGTCAGCCGTCGCGCCGTGTCCTGCCGCGGCGTCAGCGCCAGGATCGGCACGGCCGGCCGCTCGCGCGCGGCGCGGAGCGCGGTCGATCCCGAGGTGGTGTAGGTGACGATGGCGGCCGCCCCGATGGTCTGCGCCACCTGCCGCGCCGCCGTGGTGATGGCGTCGGCGCCGGTCGCTTCGGGCGTCGGGCGCACCGAATCGATGTAGGTGCGGTAGTGCGGGTCCTGCTCCATCCTGGCGCCGACCCGGTCCATGACGCCCACCGCCTCGACCGGATGCTCGCCCGCCGCGGATTCGGCCGACAGCATCACCGCGTCGGCCCCCTCGAACACCGCGTTGGCGACGTCCGACACCTCGGCCCGCGTGGGGACCGGCGATTTCACCATGGATTCCAGCATCTGGGTGGCGACCACCACCAGCTTGCCGCCGCGCCGGGCGGTGTCGATGATGGTCTTCTGCGCGCCGGGGACGTCCTCGACCGGCATCTCCACGCCCAGGTCGCCGCGCGCCACCATGACCGCGTCGGCGATCTCGGTGATGGCGGCGATGTCCTTCAGGGCCTGCGGCTTCTCGATCTTCGCCAGCAGGCCGGCGCGGCCGGCGATCACGTCACGGGCCGCGGCCACGTCGGCGGCCGTCTGCACGAAGGACTGGGCGATCCAGTCGACGCCCAGGCCGAGCACGAATTCCAGGTCGCGCTTGTCCTTGTCGGTGAGTGGCGGCAGCGGCAGCACCGCCTCGGGCAGGTTGACGCCCTTGCGGTCGGAGAGCGGGCCGCCGACCTCGACCTGGGTCAGCGCGGCGTCGGCGCCGGCCTCCAGCACCCTGAGGCGGACCCTGCCGTCATCGAGCAGCAGGCGCTGGCCCGGGCGCAGCGCGGCGAAGATCTCGGGATGGGGGAGCTGGGCGCGCGCCGTCGATCCCGGCGCGGGATCGCGGTCGAGGCGGAAACGGGCGCCTTCCTCGAGCAGCACCGGCCCGTCCGCGAACCCGCCGATGCGGAATTTCGGCCCTTGCAGGTCGGCCAGGATGCCGATGGGCCGCCCGGCGTCCTTCTCCACCTTGCGGACCGATTCGTGGAGCGCGGCGATCTGCGCGTGGTCGCCGTGGCTCATGTTGAGCCGGAACACGTCCGCGCCGGCGCGGTGGAGCGCCGCGATCATCGCCGGCGTGCGGCTGGCGGGACCGAGGGTGGCGATGATTCGGATGCTGCGGGCGCGGCGCATCGAGGCGGTCCTCGTCTGTGCGGATGGGTGCTCCCGGAGTAGCACAGCCGCCCGGACGGGACCACGCACGAAAGCATCCGGGCCGCCCGGGACGGCTTCCCGCCTTGCAATTGAGTGCGCAGCCGCTAAGTTCCGGCAGGATCGGAACAGTCACACGAAGGGAGCGTTTCATGGCCGATGTCGGCGGTATCGCGGCGGGTCAACTCAAGTCGCTGATCGAGCGGATCGAGCGCCTGGAGGAAGAGAAGAAGGGCCTCGCCGAGGACATCCGCGACGTCTATGCCGAGGCCAAGGGCAACGGCTTCGACCCCAAGGTCATGCGGCAGGTGATTCGCCTGCGGAAGATGGAACGCAACGACCGTCAGGAACTCGAGGCCCTGCTCGACCTGTATATGAGCGCGATCGAGGGGTGATCATGGCCGAGCCCGCCAAATCCAGCACCAGCCTGCCCGAATGGGACCTTTCGGACCTTTATCCCGGTCCCGAGTCGCCCGAGCTGAAGGCGGCGCTGGCCGACCTGGAGACGCGGGCGACGGATTTCGAGGCCGCCTATCAGGACAAGGTCGGCACCCTGTCTGGCGACGCGCTGGGCGAGGCCGTCGCGGTCTATGAGCGGATCGAGGAGCTGGCGGGCCGCATCGGCTCCTATGCCGGGCTCTACTACGTCACCCGGCTGGACGATCCCGAGACCGCCCGCTTCAGCCAGGGCATCCAGGAGCGGCTGACCGACATCAGCGCGCACCTGCTGTTCTTCACGCTGGAGCTGAACCGCATCGAGGACGCGGCGTTCGCCGAGCGCCTGCAAAGCCCGGCGCTGGCCCATTACCGTCCGTGGCTGGACGAGGTGCGGCTGTTCCGCGACCACCAGCTTTCCGACGAGGCCGAGCACCTGCTGCACGACAAGTCGGTGACCGGCCGCTCGTCCTGGTCGCGCCTGTTCGACGAGACCATGGCGGGCCTGCGCTTCACCGTCGACGGCGAGACGCTGACCGAGGAGCAGACGCTGGGCCTGCTGTCGGACAAGAGCGCCGAGAAGCGCCGCAAGGCCGCCGAGGCGCTGACCGAGGTGTTCGGCAGGAACATCCGCCTGTTCGCGCTGATCATGAACACGCTGGTCAAGGACAAGGAGATCGAGGACCGCTGGCGCCACTACAAGACGCCGGCCGCCGCGCGCCACCTGGCCAACCAGGTGGAGCCCGAGGTGGTCGACGCGCTGGTGAGCGCCGCGCGCGAGGCCTATCCGCGCCTGTCGCACCGCTA
>CAZVVC010000291.1:0-4612 GCA_964630425.1 uncultured Bifidobacterium sp.
CGACGAAGCCGCCCACATGCGCCCAGAACGCGACGCCGCCCTCGCCCGACGGCGCGCGCAGCCCGTCGAGGAGCTGGAACAGGAACCACAGGCCCAGCACGATCAGCGCCGGCACCGCGACCAGCCCGAAGGGGAACATGAGCACCCGCACATTGGCGCGCGGAAACAGCAGGAAGTAGGCGCCGAGCACGCCCGAGATGGCGCCGCTGGCGCCGACCATCGGGATTTGCGACCGGGGATCGAGCAGCGCCTGCGTCAGCGCGGCGGCCACGCCGCACAGCAGATAGAACAGCAGGAAGCGCACGCGGCCCAGCACCACCTCCACATTGTCGCCGAATATCCACAGATAGAGCATGTTGCCGGCAAGGTGCATGAACCCGCCATGCAGGAACATGGAGGTCGCCAGCGTCGCCCAGGCGGGCACCACGGCCAGATCCTCGGGCAGTTGCAGGGCGTGGAACAGCACCGCCGGGATCATGCCGAAGACATAGACCGCCTCCTGCGCCTCCTGCGCCGGCAGGCTCGCCTGCCACAGATAGACCAGCACGCACGCGGCGATGACCAGCCAGTTCACATAGGGCCGGCCACCGTGGGGATTGTCGTCGAAAAGCGGAAACATGTTTTGATTCTACAGGGGGTTGGCCGGGTCCGCACATGGTTTCAATGCCGTGACGACGCCAATGTTCCCTTTCACCGTGCAGGGCTGCTGGCTACTATGGCGCCCGACTCGCTTTCATTCTCCGGGGAGAGAACCGTCATGCCGCTGCTCGATCGTGCGTCCGTCGTCCAGAACTGCTACGTCGTCAACGATCTACGCGAGGCGTGCAAGCGCTACAACGAGGTCTATGGCGTCGGTCCGTTCTTCGTGTTCGACCACATCCCGCTGGTGAAGAACTGGTACCGGGGCAAGGAAGCCCCGCTCGACATCTCGGCGGCCTTCGTCCAGTCGGGCGACCTGAACATCGAGTTCATCCAGCAGCACAATGACGGGCCGAGCTGCTACCGCGACATGTTCAAGCCGGGCGAGGAAGGCTTCCACCACACCGCCATCTTCTGCAAGGACTACGACGCCGAGAAGAAGGCGTTCGAGGCGGCGGGCTTCCCCATCGCCAACGAGTTCCAGACCAGCCCGACCACCTTCCTGTGCTACACCGACACCCGCAAGGCGCTGGGCCACATGATCGAGCTGTATCAGGACCACGCCGGCGTGCGTGGCATGTATGCCGCCATCCGCGAGGCCGCCGAAACCTGGGACGGCCGCGACATCTTCAAGAACCTGGGCTAACGCCGGCTGAAATCCCCTTCCCCTGAAACCTTGTCATCCCGGAGAAAGCCGGGACCCAGGTGATCGTAGGGCCGTGCCGTCACCGTGGACCCGGTTCACGGGCGTTCTTGTTATTGGACGGTATCTGTTGAAATCCCCGCCCTTGCCCCGCTGGGTCCCGGCTTTCACCGGGATGACAGGTTTGTGGGGCGTCCTTCAGCCCTCGTGCGGGCATCAGCGGCCACGGCCGCCACCACCACCGCCGCCGCGATAGTTGCCGCCGCCGGAGCGACCGCCCCAGTTGCCGGAGTCCCCGCGGCTGCCGCCCCAGCTCCTGCCGCCGCCATCGGACCGGCCGGCGCGCCCGCCGTCGCGGACACCCGAGGGGCGCTGCTCGGCGCGCGGTGCCCTGACGTCGCGGCCCCGGCTCTCGCCGCCGCGCCAGGCACCCCGGCCGGCATCGCCGCGCGGCATCGCGGCCGGCGCCCGCGCCGCCGCCGCGGCCCGGTTGAACTGGCCGCGCACCTGGTCGGGATTGCGCGCGAGGCTGGGCATCCTGTAGCCGCCGGACTGCCCGGCCAGATCCGCCGGCTTGCCGCGCTGGGCCTCGCGGTCGCCCCGTTCCCGGCCGTCCCGTCCCCGGTCGCCGGGCCGGACGTCGTCGCGGCCGCCTCCCGGACGGGCATGGTGACGATGCCCGTCGCGGTCCCCGCGCCAGTGCTGCCAGCCGTCGGGCCAGTGCCGGTGCTGACGCCAGTAGGAATAGTAGTGGCGCGGCACCCTGACCGGCGGGCAATAGGCGTAGTAGCCGGGGAAATAGGAATAGTAGTGGCCCGGATAGACATACGCGCCGCCATAGTAGCCGGCGCCGTAATACCCGCCGCCGTAATATCCGCCGTCGCTCACCTCGTCCGGATAGACGGCGCAGCCCGACAGCAGCGCCATGCATGCCGCCGCCAGCAATGGCCTGATCCGTATCGTCGAAAACCTCATGGCCGCGCCCCTACGGTTCGTTCCGTGCCTCGAAGATATAATCCGGCGGCCGCCGATGGCGACCGTTGCCGGTTACCTCCCGGAAACGCCGCGCGGCGACGGCGCCCCTTTTTCGATAACGGCTTTCCCGCGCCTATGCTAGCGTCGGCGGTGAACCGTTGTATCGCGCGATCTTGGGGAGGATGGCGTTGTCCACGACCGAGGCATCGGGTAGCAGCCACCTCGTCTCGCTCAGTCCGATCGGGTTGGGCGCGCTGTCTGCGGTCATGGTGCTGGGCTATTCCAGCGGCCTGGCCATGCCGTTCAACATGCAGGCGATCAGCAACCACTTCCACACCAGCCAGACGGTGACGGGCGCCATCGCCGCGGCCGAGTTGCTGGCGATCTCCGGAACCTCGTTCCTCGCGGCGAAATACGCCGCGCGGCTGGACGTGCGGCGCGGCATCGGCGCCGGCATGCTGATCGTGCTGCTCGCCAATCTCGCCACCCTGCTGGTGACCGACACGGCGCTGCTCACCATCGTGCGCATCATCGCCGGCTGCGGCGCCGGCCCGGCCATCGCGCTGACCATGTCGCTGGCGGGGCGGAGCGACAACCCGCGCATCACCTTCGGCGTGACCAACAGCGCCATCGGCGTGATGGGCATGTTCCTGTCCATCGGCGTGCCGACGGCCATGGAGAACTGGGGGATGCACGGCGCTTACAGCGTCTATTCGCTGTGCGGCCTGATCGCCCTGCCGCTGGTGCTGCTGATCCCGTCGCCGCCGCCACCGCCGCGGACGGCGGGCCAGACCGGCGCCGCGAAGGCGACGCCGATCCCGCCGGGCGGCTGGGCCGCGCTGATCGGGCTGGCGCTGATCCTGCTGGGGAACGGCGTGCTGATGATGCTGATCTTCATCATCGGCGTCGAGCGCAGCATCACGCCGGCGACGCTGAAGCTGATCTTCTTCATCGCCAGCGCGGTGATGGCCGTCGGCCCCATCCTGGCCGGCTTCCTGGGATCGAAGGTCAGCGCGACCATGCCCATCGGCGTGATCGTCGCCACCCTGGTGGTCTGCGCCTGGGTGCTCGGCAACATCGAGGCCGGCGCCGCCTACATCATCTGCGCGCCGCTGTTCGCCGTGCTGCCGATCCTCATGCTGCCCATCGCCCTCGCCGCCTTCTCGCTGGTCGACCCCAGCGGCCGCATGGCGGGGACGTTCCCCAGCTTCATGACCTTCGGGGCGGCGTTCGCCCCGTTCATCGGCGGCGCCATCAAGGACCAGGGCGGCGACCCGGCCGTGGGCTGGATGGCGATCCTGTGCATCGTGGCGGGCGGGATCATGCTGGCGCGCCTGGCGATCCGCGCCGACCGCATCCGCCGCGCCCTACCGGCCTGAGGCTCCCCGGATCGGGGAATGCCGGCGCAGACCGTTACTTGTTGGTAACAGGGGTTTGCATTAGATACTCTCCCAGCCAAGGAGATGAACACATGGCCCGGACCCACCTTCTGAACGGCATCCCCGGCGAACCGGGGCTTCCCTTCGTCGGCAAGTCGCTGGACCTGCTGCGCGACCCCGCCGCGGTCAGCGACCACATGGTGCGCAAATACGGCCGCGTCTACTGGTCGAACGCCTTCGGGCGGACCAACGTCACCCTGCTGGGGCCGGACGCCAACGAGTTCGTCCTGATGGACCGCGAGCGCAACTTCTCGTCCAGGGGCGGCTGGACCCCGATTCTCGGGCGGCTGTTCCCCAACGGGCTGATGCTGCGCGACTTCGACGACCATCGCGCGCACCGGCGCATCATGCAGGTGGCGTTCAAGCAGCCCGCCATGCAGAACTACGTGGAGAAGCTCAACGAGGGTATCGGCCAGGGCCTCGATCGCTGGCGCGAGAAGGGCGACTTCCGGTTCTACCAGGCGATCAAGCAGCTCACCCTCAACACCGCCGCCTCGGTCTTCCTGGGCATGCCGCTGGGCCCCGAGGCCGACCGGGTCAACCGGGCCTTCTTCGACAGCGTGCAGGCCGCCGTCTCGGTGATCCGCACGCCGATCCCCGGCACCAGGATGTGGAAGGGCGTGCAGGGCCGCAAATATCTGGAGCGGTATTTCCGCGAGCAGATACCGCTGCGCCGTGGCACGGCGGGGACCGACATGTTCACCCTGCTGTGCAACGCGGTGGACGAGGACGGCAATTCCTATACCGACGCCGACATCGTCGACCACATGGATTTCCTGATGATGGCGGCGCACGACACGCTGACCAGCTCGATCACCACGCTGATCTATCACCTGTGCCGCAACCCGGACTGGCAGGAGGCGGCCCGCCGCGAATGCGCGGCGCTGGGCGAGGCGCCAGGCAACCTTCCCTACGA
>CAZVVC010000292.1:0-4612 GCA_964630425.1 uncultured Bifidobacterium sp.
CAGGCGCGGCGCGAGTTCTGGGACCAGATCCACCGCCTCGCCGACGACGGGATGACCGTGCTGGTCAGCACCCACTACATGGACGAGGCCGAACGCTGCCACCGCATCGTCTACATCTCCTACGGCAAGGTGGTGGCGCGCGGCACCGTCGAGGAGGTGATCCGCGAATCGGGCCTTGCCACCTTCGTGGTGCGCGGCGTCGCCAACGGCCGCCTGGCCGAGGAACTGCGCGGCCAGCCGGGCGTCGAGCAGGTGGCTCAGTTCGGCACGGTGCTGCATGTGGTCGGCACGGACGGCGAGACGCTGCGCCGGACCTTGCAGGGTTACGGGGGCCTCGACATCGAGCCGGGCGAGACCAGCCTCGAGGACGTCTTCATCCGGCTGATGAGCCAGCATGGCGAGGCGTCCCGATGAATGCCGCCGGGTGCATCAAGGCGATCCTGGTCAAGGAGTTCATCCAGCTTCGCCGCGACCGGCTGACCTTCGGCATGATGGTCGGCATCCCGATCATGCAGCTCGTCCTGTTCGGCTTCGCCATCAACTCGGACCCCAAGCACCTGCCCACGGGCATCGTCGGCGCCGACGGCAGCGCCTATACCCGCTCGATCCTCTCGGGCATGGAGAACTCGGGCTATTTCCGCTTCACCCGCGGCACCATGACCGAGCGCGAGGCCGAGGCCGCGCTGGAGCGCGGCGAGCTTGCCTTCGTGGTCACCTTTCCCAGCGATTTCAGCCGCGACCTGGTGCGCGGCCAGCGGCCGCAGCTCCTCCTCGAGGCCGACGCCACCGATCCCGCCGCCTCCGGCAACGCGGTCGGCGCGTTCGAGCGGATCGTCGAAAGCAGCCTGCGCGAGGACCTGACCGGCCCGCTCGGACAGGCGTCGACGGCCGGGCCGCCCGTCGACGTGGTGGTGCACCGGCTCTACAACCCGGAAGGCATCACCCGCTACAACATCGTGCCGGGCCTGCTCGGGGTCATCCTCACCATGACCATGACTCTGATGACCGCGATCTCGCTGACCCGCGAAGCCGAGCGCGGCACCATGGAGAACCTGCTGGCCATGCCGGTGCGGCCCATCGAGGTGATGATCGGCAAGATCACGCCCTATATCGGCATCGGCTTCGTGCAGGTGGCGATCATCCTGCTGGCCGCGTATTTCATGTTCCAGGTGCCCATGCTGGGCTCGTTCGTCGCGCTTTTCATCGGCGTGACCGTGTTCATCGCCGCCAATCTGGCGCTCGGCTACACCTTCTCGACCATCGCCCGCAGCCAGATGCAGGCCATGCAGATGACGTTCTTCTTCTTCCTGCCGTCCATCCTGCTGTCGGGCTTCATGTTCCCGTTCCGGGGGATGCCGGAATGGGCGCAGTGGCTGGGCTCGGCGCTGCCGATCACCCATTTCCTGCGGATCGTCCGCGGCACCCTGCTCAAGGGCGGCGGCTTCGTGGACATCCTGCCGCATCTGTGGCCTATCCTGCTGATCTTCCTGCTGGTCTCGACCGTCGCCCTGCTACGGTACCGCAGGACCCTCGACTAGACAGGCCCAGGAGACAGGATGGACAATCTCGCCCACACGCTCGCGGGCGCCGCGCTCGGCCAGGCCGGCCTGAAACGCCGGACGGGCCTCGGCATGGCGACGCTGATGATCGCGGCCAACCTGCCCGATCTCGACGCGATCGGCCTGCTCTTCGGCGAGAACCTGGCATGGCGGCGCGGCTGGACCCACGGCCCCGTCGGGCTGGTGCTGCTGCCGCCCGTGCTCGCCTGGATCATGGTGCGCTTCGACCGCTGGCAGGAACGGCGCGGCAGGCGGCCGCCGGACCGGCTGCCGGTGCGCTTCGGCCCGGTGCTGGCCCTCGCCTATGTCGGCATCCTGTCCCATCCGCTGCTGGACTTCCTCAACACCTACGGCGTGCGCTGCCTGATGCCGTTCTCGGACCGGTGGTTCTACGGCGACGCGCTGTTCATCATCGACCTGCTGGTCTGGCTCTCGCTGGGACTGGGCATCTGGCTGGGCTACCGGCGCGAGCGGCGCGGCGAGGGCCGCGCGGGATGGCCCGCGGCCGTGGCGCTCGCCTTCGTCGCCGCCTATTCGACGGGCATGGGCGCCGCGAGCGGCATGGCCGAGCGTTACGTGGCGCGTCATATGGAGGCGCGCGGCATGGGCATGCCCGAGAAGGTGCTGGCCAGTCCGGTCCCGGTCGATCCCTTCCGCCGCCGCATCCTGTTCAGCACCGGCGAGGCCTATGGCTTCGGCGAGCTGCGCTGGCGCCCGGACCCGCTGCTGACCCTGGAGCCCGAGCTGGTGCCGGTCGGCATGGACGATCCGGCCGTCGCCCGCGCCGCCGCGCGGGACGGGAAGGTGGCGGATTTCCTCTACTGGTCGCGGTTCCCCTTCGCCCGGATCGAGCGGAGCGCCGGCAAGGCGCGGGTGACGATCGGCGACGCCCGCTACAACCGGCGGCCCGGCGAGGGTCCGTTCACGGTGCGGGCGACCGTACCCGATTGAGGGCCACCGCGCGGGCGAGCGCCGCGAGGCCGACGGCCAGCATGACGCCGAGCACCGCCGCGTAGAAGCCGGCGCTTTCCTTCGGCGGCCCGAACATCAGATGGTCGAGGGTGGGGATCAGCAGCGACACGACGAAGCCGCAGAACGCGCCCCAGGCGACGCAGAGCGGCAGCGCGCCCGTCCGGCCCGCGGTGGTGGCGGCGCCGAGCAGGGCGGCGGCCACCAGCAACTCGTCGAAAGCCAGCGGCAGGAACTGCGCCTTGCCCCACCAGCGCGCGATCTCGCCCGCGCCCAGAAGCAGGGCGACGACGGCGGTGAAAAGGCGAAACGGTTTCATGGCGGCTCCTCGCTGCGGGATCGCGTGCAGTTTCCCGCCGGACGGCGCGGAGTCAACCCGCGATGCCTGCGTGTTGCAGGCGGTGGCCGCCATGCGCATCGCCGATGCGTTCCCCGTCTTCCGGCGCTCTTTCCGTGCCCCGGGTGGCATTGCGGACGGAATCTGCCTAAGCTCCCCGAAGGAGCATCGGCTGGAGGAAGCGTTCATTGGCGGCAGAATCGATCGGAAAACCGCGGCGCCTTCTTCTCGCGACGGACATGACCAGCCGCTGCGACCGCGCGCTCGACCGCGCCGGCCAGCTCGCCCGCGAATGGAACGCCGAGCTGGTCGTGGCCTATGTGGCCGAGCACGTCCATGCGCCGCCCTACCATCTCGACCGCCCGCGCCGTTCCTGGCGCAGGCTTCCCGATCCCCTCGAGCGGATGCGCTGGCGTCTGGAGCGCGACCTGGCCGGCGCGCTGGCCGGCATGCGCGTCATCGTCACCGAGGGCAATCCGGCGGCGAAGCTGGCCGAGATCGCGGCGCGGGAGGGATGCGACCTGATCGTGACCGGCTCGGCCCAGGGCGATTCCGTCGAACGGATGTTCATGGGCAGCACCGTCAACCGTCTCGTCAGGCTGGCGCTGTCGCCGATCCTGATGGTGCAGGACCGCTGCAGGCAGCCTTATCGCAACGTCACCGTCGCCACGGATTTCTCCGACACCTCGCTTCGGGCGCTGTGCACCGCGTCGGCCTTCTTCCCGGACGCGCGGCTGACCCTGTTCCATGCCTATGACGTACCGTTCTCAGGCCTGGTCGCCAGCGTCAATCTCGCCGGGGAACTGCGGTCGGCGGAACGCGAGGTGACCGCCAAATTCCTGGCCGACACCCGTGTCGATCCCGCGCTGCGGCAGAACGCGCGCATCGTGATGGAGCACGGTGTTCCCGAAGTGCTGCTCGGCGACTTCGCCGAGGACAACCACATGGACCTGACCGTCATCGGCAGCCACGGCCGCGGTGCCGCGTTCGACGTGCTGATCGGCAGCACCGCCAAACGCATGGTCGAGACCCTGGAAGGGGACCTGCTGATCGTGCGCCATCGCGGAGGGTGATGCCGGGCCTTGGGGCATCCTGATCGGGGCATCCGCCGTCTGTCCGCGCGGGGGCGGGGATCATTACAAGGCTTTCATCATTCCCTCCTTGCCCGGTCCGGTCGATATCACCCATAAAAGATCGAAACGCCCCGGCCATGACGACGCGGGCAAGGAAGGAGACGCCTGACCCTCATGACGGACGCGGGACTGCTGCTGATCATCCTCGCGCTTCCCTTTCTGGGCAGTGTGGGGGCTGCGTTCCTGCCCACGCGGGGGCGAAACCCGGCCGCGGCGCTGGCCGGCACGGTCACGCTCGCCTGCATCGTGCCGCTCGTCGGCCTTTATCCCGAGGTGGCGAACGGCGGGACGATCCGGCTCGTCGTGCCGTGGCTTTCCTCGCTCGGCCTCGACCTGACGCTCAGGCTCAGCGGATTCTCGTGGCTGTTCTCGGTCCTCGTCCTGGGCATCGGCGTGCTGGTCGTGCTCTATGCCCGCTACTACATGTCGCCCGAGGACCCGGTTCCGCGTTTCTTCGCGTTCCTGCTGGCCTTCATGGGCTCCATGCTCGGCATGGTGATCTCGGGCAATCTCATCCAGATCGCGTTCTTCTGGGAGATGACCAGCCTCTTCTCGTTCCTGCTGATCGGCTACTGGCACCACAACCAGAGCGCCCGCGACGGCGCGCGCATGGC
>CAZVVC010000293.1:0-4590 GCA_964630425.1 uncultured Bifidobacterium sp.
GCCGCCCTGCTGCTGGACTGGCTGGGCCGCAAGCACGGCAGGGAAGAATTCATCCGCGCCGCCACCGTGGTGGAGCCCGCCATCGATGCGCTGATCGCCGATCCGGCGACGCGCACCGCCGATCTGGGCGGCGCGCTGGGCACCGGGGCGTTCACCGAGGCGCTGTGCCGGAGGATCGGCGACTAGGCTCTCAGAACCTTACGCCCTCGCCTCGCCCTCCTTCCATTGTCACCCCGGACTTGTTCCGGGGTCTGTCTCGGGGCGGGCCTGCGCTTGCCATTTACCCGCTACTCCACGTGCCTTTGCGAGCGAAGCGCGGCAATCCATTCCTTCCACCAGACAGCCATCACCGGCACGGCTGGATTGCCGCGCTTCGCTCGCAAAATCGGCGCGGTTTGAGACCACCGGCAATGGCAACGTCACGCGGCGCGACGGACCCGGGAACAAGTCCGGGGCGACAACGAGAATCCGCCCTATTCCGCCGGTACCGGCACCGCGCCCGCCGCGTCCTTGCGGTGGTCGCGGGCGATGAAGCTATAGGCGGTGGGCAGCACGAACAGGGTGAACAGGGTGCCCACCAGCATGCCGGTGACCACCACGAGGCCGATGGCGAAGCGGCTCGCCTCGCCCGCGCGGGTGGCCGACAGCAGCGGCAGGAGGCCGGCGACCATGGCGGCAGTGGTCATCAGCACCGGCCGCATACGGACCCCGGCGGAGCGGATGATGGCCTCGTGCCGGCTGAGCCCTTCCCGCTGTTGCAGGTCGTTGGCGAAGGCCACCATCAGGATGCCGTGCTTGGAGATCAGGCCGATCAGCGTGACCAGGCCGATCTGGGTGTAGATGTTGAGGGTCACGAAGCCCAGATAGAGCGGCGCCAGCGCCCCGCAGACGGCCAGCGGCACGGTGATCAGGATCACCAGCGGATCGCGGAAGGATTCGAACTGGGCCGCCAGCACCAGGAAGATGACGATCAGCGCCAGCCCGAAGGTCACCGTCAGGCGGTTGCCTTCCTCGACATATTGCCGGGCCTCGGCCATCCAGTCGACCGAGTAGCCGGCGGGCAGCGGCTGCGAGCGCAGGAAGTCGACCGCCTGGCCTATGGTGACGCCCGGCGCCAGCACGCCCGAGAGCGTGGCGCTGTTCATCTGGTTGAACTGGGGCAGCCGGTTGGCCTGCGGGCGCATGTCGATCCTGGTGACCGTCGACAGCGGCACCAGCTCGCCCGAGGCGGTCTTGACCCGGTACTGGCCCAGCCGGTCCGGCGTGATCCGCTCGGCCTGCGGCACCTGGGCGATGACGTCGTAGGAGCGGTCGAAATAATTGAAGCGGTTGATGTAGTTCTCGCCCACCAGCACCGCCAGCGTCCCGGCGATCTCGTTCATGGAGACGCCCAGCTCGGCGGCCTTCGAGCGGTCGATCTCGATGCGCGCCTCGGGGCTGTCGAACGCCAGGTCGCTGTCGACGAAGGCGAACAGGCCGGACTTCCAGGCCTCGCCCTTGATGCGCTCCATCACGCCGTAGATGTCGCGGAAATCCTCGGTCGAGCGCAGCGCCATCTGCACCGGCAGGCCGCCGCTGGACGCGGGCAGCGCCGCCGGCTGGAACGCGGCGGCGAACACGCCGTCGAGGCCGCCCGCCCGCATGTTCAGCTCGGCCTGGATGTCGTCGGCGCTGCGGTCCCGGTCCGCCCATTCGGTGAGGATCACGCCGCCGAAGCCGTTGTTGACCCCGTCGGTGCCGTTGTCGAACCAGCTTCCGGCATATTCCGGCAGGCTGCGGAAGATCGCCTCGATCTCGTGGCTGTAGCGCTCGGTATAGCCGATGCTGGCATATTGCGGCGCCTTGGTCTGGACGAACACGTAGCCCTGGTCCTCGGTGGTGGCGAGCTCCTTCTGGGCGCCCATGAAGAACAGGACGATGGCCGGCAGGATCGCCAGGCCGACCAGCACCACGGCCGGGCGCGCATCGAGCGTGTGGCGCAGCAGGCGCGTGTAGCGGCGGCTGGCGGCCGACATGGTGCGCTCGATCCACCGGGCGAGCCGTCCCTCGCCCGTATGGGTGGACAGCAGGCGCGCGCTCATCATCGGCGACAGGGTGAGCGCGATGACGCCGGAGACCACCACCGCGCCCGCCAGGGTGAACGCGAACTCGCGGAACAGCGCGCCGGTCAGGCCGCCCATCAGGCCGATGGGCGCATAGACGGCGGCCAGCGTGATGGTCATGGCGATCACCGGCGAGACGATCTCGCGCGCGCCCTTCAGCGCCGCGTCGAACGGCTTCATGCCCTCCTCGATGTGCCGGTGGATGTTCTCCACCACCACGATGGCGTCGTCGACCACGAGGCCGATGGCCAGCACCATGGCGAGCAGGGTCAGCAGGTTGAGCGACAGGCCGAAGGCCAGCATCAGCGCCGCCGATCCCACCAGCGACAGCGGGATGGTCACCACCGGGATCAGCACCGCGCGCAGCGAGCCCATGAACAGGAAGATGACCACGATCACGATGACGATGGCCTCGATAAGCGTGCGGATCACCTCGGCGATGGCGGCGTTGACGAAATGCGCCACGTCGAACTGGCTGACCACGGTGAGGCCCGGCGGCGCGACGCGCTGCATGTCCTCGATGCGCTTCATGGCCTCCTTGACGATGTCGAGCGGATTGCCGTCGGGCGTCGGCTGGATGGCGATGCTGATCGAGCGCCGCCCGTCGGTGAGCGCGCTGGCGTCGTAGTTCTGGCCGCCGATCTCGACCACGGCGATGTCCTTCAGCCGCACCAGGCCGCCCTCGCCGGTCTTGAGCACCATGTCGCCGAACTGGGACACGTCGGTAAGGTCGGTGGCCGCGCTGATGTTGACCACCGATTCCTGGCCCTTCAGCCGGCCCGGCGCGGCCTGCACGTTGTTGGCGCGGAGCGCGTCCGCCACGTCGCCCGCCGACATGCCGCGCGCGGCCATGCGCACGGGATCGAGCCAGATGCGGATGGCCAGCGTCTGCCCGCCCGAGATCTCGGCCGAGGCGACGCCTGGGATCGAGGTCAGCATGGGCTGGGCGACGCGGGCGGCGAAATCGGTGATGCGCGGCACCGGCAGCGTGTCGCTGACGAAGGCGATGTACTGCACCGCCGAGGCGCCGTCGGTGACCTTGGTGATGATCGGGTCGTTGGCGCCCTCGGGCAGGCGGTACTTGACCTGCTGGACCTTGGCCAGCACCTCGGTCATGGCCCGGTCGGCATCGGCGTTCAGCACCAGCTTGGCCTTCACCTGGCTGGTGCCGGCCGTCGAGGACGAGGTCAGGTAGTCGATGCCGTTGGCGGTGGCGATGGCCTGGGCGATGGGCGTGGTCACGAACCCCTGCATCACCGCCTGGTTGGCGCCCGGATAGGAGGTGTCCACCACGATGGTGGCGCTTTCCAGATTGGGATATTCGCGCAGCGGCAGGGCGAAGAACGCGCTGGCGCCCGCCAGCAGCACGCCCAGGCTGACGACGATGGACAGGACCGGCCGCGTGATGAACAGGTCGGTGAAGCGCATGGCCCTAGCCTTTCGCCCCCGCCCTGGGATCGGCCTTCCCGCCGCCCACCTGGACCTGCTGGCCCGGCTGGATGCGGATCTGGCCGCGCGTCACCACCACGTCGCCCGCCGAGACGCCGGACAGGACGACCACGTCCTCGCCCACGCGGCGGCCGGTGGTGACGCTGGAGATCCGGGCCGTGCCGACGCCCCTGGCGTCGACATCCTTCACCAGCACCACCGCCTCGCCCATGGCCGAGGTCATGATGGCGGTCGCGGGCACCACCAGCCTGTCCGGCTCGGGCGGCAGGACGACGGCCACCTTCACATACATGCCGGGGCGCAAGGCGCCGTCGGCATTCGGCAGCACCGCCTGCACGGTGACGTTGCGCGTCTCGTCGCTGACATGCGGCTCGATGGCATTGACCGTCGCCGCGAAGCGGCGGTCCGGCCAGGCGTCGGCGGTCACGCCGACCTGCGCGCCCTGGCGCAGCAGCCCCAGCTCCTGCTGGGGCACGTTGAAGTTGACGTGAAGCTCGTCCAGGCTGGTCAGCGTCGCCACCGGATCGCCGGGCGAGAGATACTGGCCCAGATTGACCCGGCGCAGGCCGATCTCGCCCGCGAAGGGCGCGCGCACGCTCTTCTGGGCGATGCGCGCGTCGAGCTGGCGGATGGCCGCCTCGGCCCGGTCGCGCTCGGCGCGGCGCTGGTCGAGCAGCGCCTTCGAGACCGCGCCCTTGGGCGCCAGCGCGTCGGCGCGCTCGAACTGGGTGCGGGCCAGCGCCGCGTCGGCGAGCGCGGCGGCCCGGTCGGCCCGCTCGGGCGCATCGTAAAGCTGCACCAGCGTCTGGCCGGCGGCCACCTCGTCACCCGCCTCGAAGCGGATCGCGGTCACCCGGCCCGCCACCTCGGGCGCTACGAGCAGCTGGCGCACCGCCTCCAGCGTGCCGATCGCCTCGATGAAGGCCGGCACGGCGCGCGGTGTCAGCGTGACCGCCGAGACGGGCAGCGGCGGCATGGCCGGCGCCGGCGCCGGCGCGGTGCGAATCGCCCGCCAGCCGAAGATGCCCGCGAGCAGCAC
>CAZVVC010000294.1:0-4582 GCA_964630425.1 uncultured Bifidobacterium sp.
TCTCAGGTTCCAGGCTGCCGGGGCGCTGGCGATCCCGGATGAGCTGACCGCGCCCCGGCCGCTAGTCTGGGCGGGCGCCGGCGCGCTCACCTTCGCGGCCCAGCTCGGCCAGTCGGCGACCCAGCTTCTCAACGACGCGCTGGCGGGCGGCCTCGTCACCGTGACGGCGGTGGCCGAGGTGGAAAGCCGGGGCATGGCGCGCCGGGTGCCGGGACGGGTCACGTTCGATCCCGCCCGCCTCGTGCCGCTGGTGACCGCCGCCGCCGTGAACGGCAAGTGCGCGCCGGCGGCGCTGGCCGCCGCCATCGCCGCGCAGCCCGACGGCGCCGGGATGACCATCGCCGGCGTGGGCACCGATGCCGAGCGGGCCGCGGCGGCCGAGGCGTTCGCCGAGCGGCTGATCGGCCGGTTCGCCGCCCTGGCGCCGGCCGACGATCCGGCCGCGGGCGTCGTCCATGCTTTCGATACCGCCGCCATGCCGGCGGGCGAGATGGCCTGGGACCTGTCCGAGCCGGTGCTGGTGCCGCGCGGCCTGACGCTCGCCGCCAGCCCGCTGGAGACGGCGCGCGAGGCGCTGGCCAGGGGCTTCGGCATGACGCGCGAGGCGCCCGTCGTCACCTTCGCCACCGGGCTGCACGTGCTGAGCCTGTTCCCGAACCTGCCGCCGAAACGGATCGGCGTGCTGATGCTGGGCGCCGAATTGCGGGCGCCGCCCTTCCCGCCGGACCGGCCGCAGACGGTCACCGCCTCGGCCATGTTCCGCGAGGGCGAGACCTCCAAGACGGTGCCGATCCGGCTGTCGCCGGCCGAGCCGGTCGCCTTCGACTACCAGGCCGTCGCCTTCGTCACCGGCAATGGCGGCGCGCAGCGGCTGACCGGGCCGGTGCTGCGCCACGAGGGCCTGCACCTCACGCTGAAGCCCGACAGCTTCCCGGTGCGCTTCCTGCGCGTCGAGGCGACGGCGGCGCTGCTGGGCGTGCTCGATCTGCATATCCGCTGTTCGGGCAGCCAGTCGGGCGTGCCGTGGTCGGCGACGGCCGATCTCACGCGGGACACCGGGCCGCTGGCCATCGCCGTGCCGCGCGATCTGGCCGACGGCGTGCTGGAGGTGTCCGCCACCACGCCGGACGGCGGCCGGACGCTCGCCCTCGAGCCGCGGCCGCTGGAGGATTGCTGGCTCGATCTCTCCAGCTTCCCGTCCGCCGGTCCGGCGGTGGTGGAGATCGTCTGCGACTTTGACGACGGCGCGAGCGTGGCGGCCATCGAATGCGTGCCCGAGGATCGGCTGGACGACGCGGACGCGGTCGGGCTGGTCAGGCTGACGCCCGCCGCGCCCCGGCGCGAATGGCGCTGGCTGGTCACCAACCCGCTCGCCGACGGCTTCCGCTGGCGGTGGTTCCAGGCGGGCGGCGACCCGCATCCCTGGTCGGACCGGATCGATCCCGCCGCCGGTCCGCTCGGCCTCAAGAGTAGCGCACGGCCCGCGGCGGCCGTGGCCGACAGCATGGAGGGTGTGCCATGACGGTCCTCGAATTCAGGAACGCCATCGTCATTCCACCGGACGACGGCTCGAACACCTATCGCTACGCGCCCCGGAACCCGCGCATCGCCGTCGACGGCGAAGGCCGGCGGCAGTTCAACCTGCTCACCGCCGGCCCGGTGTCGTTCCTCCAGATCACCGCGAGCTGGGGCCTGAACAACGCCGAGACCGACCGGCTGAAGGCCGAGCTGGCGGCCAGCCTGGGCAAGGACCAGGCGGACATCTCGCTTCAGCCGGTGTCCGAGACGGTCGACGGCGTCGCGCTGCTGATGGGCGACGGCGCCGACGGCTACACCGTGCTCCAGCAGGGCAAGTCCTCGGGGATGCCGCCCTATCTGGCGGCCTTCAACGTCATGCTCGACGCCGACCAGCTCAAGGCCGTGCAGGAGGCGCTGGACGGCAAGCGGCACCAGCTCGTGCTGCGCTACGACATCACCCGCTACGTGCCCGTCACCAGCGAGACGGCCGAGCATGTCGCCACCAGCGAAAGCGCCGAGGGAAGCGAGCCGTGCGGTTCGTGGAGTTCGGCCGCCGGCCGCGCCGAAACCTCGGCGAGCCGGGAGACCATCATGCAGAGCGAGAAACTGGCGGTCCAACTGGACGCCGCGGATTGGACGTCGGCCCGCTAGCGGACGGCACAGTGACCAACAGGAGGGTATCATGCTTCAGATCGACAAGGTTCAGCAGATCGGCGACGTCACCGTCTATGCCGACGACAAGAGCGATTTCACGTTCTATGTCGTGCCGCAGACACCGCGCTTCCGCATGGAGGACGGGAAACCCGTCTTCAAGTTCATCAAGTACCGCGAGCTGCGCAAGGAGGGCAACGACCTGTTCGGCGGCGTCTGCGCGTTCGATACCGAGTTCGTCGTCGCGCCCGAGAAGCTGACCGCGGTCAAGGCCGAGCTGCAGAACCAGGTCAACGCGAGATACCAGCCGCGCGGCGTCCAGCCGCCGCAGGTGATCATCGGTCCGCTGACCTATACCGGCGGCACCGCCAACCTGAACATCGGCGAGGGCAGCACCCTGGTCGAGAAGGTGCGCGGCGCGGGCAAGCCGTCGTTGTTCGGCAACAACGTGGCGACCTTCTGGGTCGAGCTGACCAAGGCCGGCGCCACCGTGTTCGAGTCCGCGCTCCAGGGGCAGGGCGGCTTCGTCTCGGTGGTCTACGATTTGCAGATCTGGGCCAAGCTGCCGCCGGTCACCGCGCGCGGCTGGTGGAACGCCAGCCAGTTCTATTCCTTCGTCCAGACCATCGACACCGAGGACAATTGGTGGAGCGAGGACAGCTACGAGGAAACCATCCGCGAGACCATGATCAAGAACGAGGTCATGGGCACCGAGTTCAGCTTCGTCGGCAACCCGGCCATGTCGGCCGAGGACCAGCGCAAGGTCGAGAACGACATCCGTTCGGCGATCACCCGCCAGCTCGAGGACGCGGTCGAGCGCAACATGCTCAAGGAGCTGGAGCGCACCGACCCCGACACCAAAAGCCTGCGCGAGGACCAGGACATCGAGGACATCAAGCGCAGGGTGACCAAGACCCAGGCGGCCAGCGTCAACATCACCTTCAAGGAAAGCTCGGTGATCCAGTGGAACATCGTGCCGCAGGGTCTCCTGCCCAACATCACCACCATGAAGGGGCCGGACGGCAAGGTCTTCAACTGGGCCGACTATGCGATGGAGGTGGATCTCAACGATCCGTTCTTCCAGACGCTCGAGGTCTCGCTGCGCGTGAACGCCGACTTCGCCAACCTGCCCCTCTTCAACGTCGAGGCCAAGCTGTCCTATCCGTACGGCGCGGACCCGAAGGTCGAGGAGTTCACCTTCTCCAAGCCCGACGACGTGGGCAAGTTCCGCACCTTCGTGGTCGACAAGAACCGCAAGTACAAGTTCGTCTACCAGGTCAACTACAAGGGCGACAGCCGCACCTTCACCTCGCAGGAGGTGGAGACCGACGACACCCAGCTTACCATCAACGTGGACGATCTGGGCATCCTGCTGGTCGACATCGCGCCCGGCGACATCAACTTCGACCAGGTCAAGCAGGCCCAGCTCACGGTCCGCTACGAGGACCAGGGCATCGCGCCCATCGAGCGCCAGTTCACCATGACGCCCCAGAGCAGCACCTTCCAGGTGCGCGAGGTGATCTTCAAGCCGCGCGACAAGCCGATCAAGTACAGCGTCAAGTACTTCATGGTCGACGGCCGCGAATTCGAGGTGAAGGACAAGGAGCAGGACGCGCCGCAGCTCTACATCAACGATCCGTTCTCGGCGATGAAGACGGTCGGCCTGCGCGCCGTGGGCGATCTCAACGCCAAGATCCAGTCGATCATGGTGGACGTGGTCTACAAGGACGCCGCCAACAACAACTATACCCAGACCAAGTCCATGGCCCTGTCGAAGGCCACGCCGTTCTTCGACTGGACCTTCCCGGTGATCGACGAGGACGCGGGCGAGCTGAAATATTCGGGCACCATCCAGTACGTGGACGGCACCATCCAGGACATTCCCGAGACCGTCGCCACCCGCTCGACCATCCAGCTCGGCGACGTGGTCGCCGACCGGCTCGAGGTCATGGTCGTGCCCGACCTGATCGACTTCACCGCCGTCAAGCTGGTCAACGTCTCGCTGCGCTACGTGGACGACACCAACCAGGTCGACGAACGCAAGGACCTGATCTTCAAGCCGGGCGAGCAGGCGAAGAACTGGATCGTCGACCTGAAGAACAAATCGGCGCGCGACTACAAGTGGAGCGCCCGCTTCTTCATGGCCGACGGCAGCCGCAAGGAGGTGACCGACCAGCCCGGCGAGGGCGAGACCGTCATTCTCGAAGTGCCCGCCTGACCAACGCCTGACCAAGGAGACGAGCCATGCTTCTGCTGGACACGAAGCAGCGGGAAATCGACGGCATCACCGTGTTCCCCGACCATGCGGACCCGTTGCAGTACTACTACCTGCCGCTGGCGCCGCATCTGACCACCATCAAGGACCCGGCGGCCGGCAATGCCGAGGTGCCCCAGTTCTCGCTCATCCGCTTCC
>CAZVVC010000295.1:0-4565 GCA_964630425.1 uncultured Bifidobacterium sp.
TGATGAAGCTGGCCGGCGCCTATTGGCGCGGCGATTCGAACAACGAGATGCTGCAACGCGTCTACGGCACCGCCTGGCGCGACGAGAAGGAACTGAAGGACTACCTGTTCCGCCTGGAGGAGGCCGAGAAGCGCGACCACCGCCGCATCGGCCGCGAGATGGACCTCTATCACCTGCAGGAAGAGGCCCAGGGCTCGGTGTTCTGGCATCCCAAGGGCTATGTCATCTGGCAGGCACTGGAGCAGTATCTGCGCCGCCGGCTGACCGCTAGCGGCTATGTGGAGGTGAAGACCCCGCAGCTTCTCGATTCGCGCTTCTGGGAGCAATCGGGCCACTGGTCGAAGTTCCGCGAGAACATGTTCGTGGTGCCCGACGAGATCCCGAGCACCGAGGACGACCAGCCGATCGTGTCCTCGGACGCGCGCCTCATGGCCCTCAAGCCCATGAACTGCCCGGCGCACATCCAGATATTCAAGAACGACATCCGCTCCTACCGCGACCTGCCGATCCGCATGGCCGAGTTCGGCTGCTGCCACCGCAACGAGGCGCACGGCGCGCTGCACGGCCTGATGCGCGTGCGGCAGATGACCCAGGACGACGCGCACATCTTCTGCCGCGTCGACCAGATCGTGTCCGAGACCAGGGCGTTCTGCGAGCTGCTGGCCAGCGTCTACGAGCATCTGGGCTTCACCGAGGTGGTCGTGAAGCTGGCGACCCGGCCGGACGATCCGGCGCTGCGCGGCGGCACCGACGAGACCTGGGACCTGTCCGAGAAGCTGCTGGCCGAGGCGGTCACCGCCGCCGGGCTGGAGTTCAGCTATTCGCCCGGCGAAGGCGCGTTCTACGGCCCCAAGCTGGAGTTCCACCTGCGCGACGCCATCGGCCGGTCGTGGCAGTGCGGCACCCTGCAGCTCGACTTCGTGCTGCCCGAGCGACTCGATGCCTCCTATATCGGCGAGGACGGCGCCAAGCATCGGCCGGTGATGCTCCACCGCGCCATCCTGGGCTCGTTCGAACGTTTCATCGGCATGCTGGTCGAGCACTACGCGGGCAAGTTCCCGCTGTGGCTCGCGCCCGTGCAGGTGGTGGTCGCCACCATCACCCAGGACGGCGACGCCTATGCGTCCGAGGTGGTCGAGACGCTGAAGAAAGCCGGGCTGCGCGCCGAGGCGGACCTGCGCAACGAGAAGATCAACTACAAGGTGCGCGAGCACAGCGTGGCGAAGGTGCCGGTCATCCTGGTGATCGGCCGCAAGGAGGCCGAGGAGCGGACCGTCTCCGTCCGGCGGCTGGGTTCGAGCGACCAGTCGGTCACGCCCGTCGACGCGGTCATCGCCGCCCTGCGCGAGGAAGCGGCGCCCCCTGCCTGAACATCTGGACTTGCCAAGGGCTTGGGCCTATCTTTAGTGCCTGCATCGTGGCGCCCTTGCGCCATGTATCAGTATTCTGAGTACGACGGGAGAGACTTACATAGCCAGACCACCAATGCAGGCGCCGCCGAACCGGGAGGGTCCGCGCGCCAATGACGAGATCAGGGTTCCGCGGGTTCGCCTGATCGACGCAGACGGAGAGAACGTCGGAGTAGTCACCATCGACAAGGCGATGGCCGCGGCCGCGGCGGCTGGCCTCGACCTCGTCGAAATCTCGCCGAACGCCGACCCGCCCGTCTGCAAGATCCTCGATTACGGCAAGTTCAAGTACGAGGCCCAGAAGAAGGCCAACATTGCCCGAAAGAACCAGAAGGTCATCGAGGTCAAGGAAATCAAGATGCGTCCCGGCATCGACGAGCACGACTACCAGGTCAAGCTGCGCGCCATGCACCGCTTCTTCGAGGAAGGCGACAAGGTGAAGGTCACCCTGCGCTTCCGCGGCCGCGAGATGGCGCACCAGGACATCGGCGTCGACCTGCTCAAGCGCGTGCAGGAAGACGTGGCCGAGCAGGCGAAGGTGGAAAGCTTCCCGCGCCTCGAAGGCAAGCAGATGACCATGGTGATGGCGCCCAGGTAAGGCGCCCCGCCACACGCGCCGTTCCGAACCCCCGCCACCGCGCGGGGGTTTGTGTTTTCCGGGACGGCTTGGGGCCCCAGGGCCGGCGAAAAGCCCACCGGCGGCGCCAGAGAAAAGCCGCTTACGTTGGCATTCCTCGGGTTTCCCTCTCGGTGCCGGTGGGAAAAGCGTCCGATGGATTGGCAAATGAAGGCGACAGGTCGAGCCAACCTGATCGGCTTTTCCTTAGTATCTTTCCACCCGGTAGCCCTTGGTCCTCAGCATCTCGATGACGCTGTCGCGGCCCACGAGGTGCCCGGCGCCGACCACCACCAGATAGGTGCCGCCGGTCTCGATCAGTGCCTCGATCTTCGGCACCCAGGCGGCGTTGCGGCCCGAGATGAAGCGTTCGTAGACGCCGTCGTACTTGTCCATGTCCAGCCGCATGATCTCGTCGATCACGGCCTCGTCGCCGGTGCGCCAGGCCTCGATCATCCGTTGCAGCAGGCCGGCCGGGTCCTCGATGAAGCGGATCGTGTCCATCACCAGGAAGTCCGGGTCCTGCCGCGACAGGCTGCCCAGCACGTCGAACTGCTCCTCGAGGGTCTCCAGCGGGATGACCCGCTTGCCGGCGGCGCGCGCCTCGCGGGTGAGCAGGCTGTCCACGCCGTCCTCCGGGCTGGCGCCCTCCTTCACCATGTAGCCCACCAGCAGGCCCGTCGCCGCGAACCACGGCTGCGCCCGGTCCAGCGAGCCGGGCGGCAGGGCCAGCTTCTCGCTCATCCGCGTCACATGGGCATAGGTCTCGCCCGACAGCACGTCACGCAGGCTCCGGTCCGGCGGCAGCAGGGCCCGGCTCATGATGAGCTGGGCCGTCTCGGGCCTGTCCATCTCGCCCAGATCGACCTCGAAGACCACGCCGTCGGCCGACGCCAGCGCCGCGTCGACGCGCGTATCCCGCCACTGGACGCTGGGCGGCAGGATATGGAACGAGCCGAGGAACGCGATCACCGCGCCATTATCGGCCTGCAGCCGCCACATGGCCGGGCCGCCGGCGGAGGGCGATACCGCCTCGATGCCTGACGGCCAGACGGCCAACAGGCCGGCGAACAGCAAAAGGCGCGCCATGCGGACTCGCAGCATCCATTCCTCCCTTTTCCGGCAGGCATCATAGAGGCGCGGCGCACGCCGCCGCTAGCACTTGCAACCGGCAAGGCCCGACGCTATAAAGCGCGCCTTGATCGCCCGGCCGGCAGGGCATGCCGTGGCGGTCTTCATCGCTGACAACATCTCTATAAGGAAAGCGAAATGCCCAAGTTGAAGACCAAATCGGGCGCCAAGAAGCGCTTCAGCCTGACGGCTTCGGGAAAGGTTCGCTCCAACCAGGCGAACAAGCGGCACGGCATGATCAAGCGGACCAACAAGCAGATCCGCAATCAGCGCGGCACCACCATCCTGTGTGACGCCGATGCCCGTATCGTCAAGAAATTCCTCCCCTACGGCTAAGGAACTCGCATCATGGCACGCGTAAAGCGCGGTGTGGCGGCGCATGCCCGTCACAAGAAGATCCTCGACGCGGCGAAGGGCTACTATGGCCGCCGCAAGAACACCATCCGCATCGCCAACCAGGCGGTGGAAAAGGCCGGTCAGTACGCCTATCGCGACCGCCGGGCGAAGAAGCGCACTTTCCGCGCCCTGTGGATCCAGCGCATCAACGCCGCGGCGCGGGAGCACGGCCTGACCTATTCCCGATTTATGAACGGGCTCGTCCTCAGCGGCATCGAGCTCGATCGCAAGGTCCTCTCGGATATCGCCATCCACGAGCCCGCCACCTTCGCTTCGCTGGCCAAGCAGGCGCAGGACGCGCTGGCGAAGGCCGCCTGATCCGGGCCTCCTTGCCTTAATCGTTTCGGAAAAGGGGGCCGTGCGCCCCCTTTTTCATGGGAATCTTCCGATGCAGGACACCGATACTCTCCGCCAGGACCTCCTTGCCCGGATCGCCAGCGCGCCCGACGCGGCCGCGCTGGAGCAGATCAGGGTCGCCGCCCTCGGCAAGAAGGGCGCCATCTCCGAGCTGATGCGCGGCCTGGGCCAGATGAGCCCGGACGAGCGCAAGGCCGCCGGCCCCGCCCTCAACCGCCTGAAGGACGATGTCGACGGCGCCATCCGCGCGGCCAAGGAGACGCTGGACGAGGCCGCGCTCGACGCGCGCCTCGCCGGCGAGAGGATCGACGTCACCCTGCCGGTGCCGCCCGAGGCGCGCGGCAGCATCCATCCGGTCAGCCAGGTGATCGACGAGATCACCGAGATCTTCGCCCAGATGGGCTTCTCGGTCGCCGAAGGCCCGGACATCGAGGAGGATTTCTACAACTTCACCGCCCTCAACATCCCGCCGGAGCATCCCGCCCGGCAGATGCACGACACCTTCTACCTGCCCGAGCGGCCGGACGGGACACGCCGCGTGCTGCGCACCCACACCAGCCCCGTGCAGATCCGCACCATGCTGAACAGCAAGCCGCCGCTGCGCATCATCGCGCCGGGCCGCACCTTCCGCTGCGACAGCGACCAGACGCACACGC
>CAZVVC010000296.1:0-4563 GCA_964630425.1 uncultured Bifidobacterium sp.
CGACGGACACCATCACCGAGGACACCGAGCTGGGGCTGCGCCTGCTCGAGGCCGGCTACGAGGGCACCTATACCAGCCGCCGCTATGGCTGGGGCCTGCTGCCCGACACCTTCGAGGCGTTCAAGACCCAGCGCCACCGCTGGGCCTATGGCGCCATGCAGATCATCCGCAAGCACTGGCCGTTCATGAAGCCTTCGGCGCCGGGGCTGAACTACCGCCAGAAATCCCAGTACATCGCGGGCTGGAGCTACTGGATCTCGGATGCGTTCGGCGTGCTGACGGCCTTCCTCAACCTGATGTGGGTGCCCATGATCCTGCTGGCGGGCATGATGATCCCCATGCTGCCCTTCACGCTGCCGATCCTGGTCGCCTTCGGCGTCAACCTGCTGCACTGCGTCCTGCTGTACATCACCCGGGTGAAGATCCCGCCGCACCGGATCGTCGGCGCGGCCATCGCCGCCATGAGCCTGCAATTCACCGTGGCCCACGCGGTCGGCCGCGGCCTGGTCAGCGACGCGCTGCCCTTCAAGGTCACGGCCAAGGGCGGCGGCGGCAAGAAGGGCAAGGGCCCCAGCCCGATCCGGGTGGAGAGCGTCGTCGGCGTGCTGCTGCTGGCCGGCGCCGGCTGGCTGGTCTGGGAGAACCGGGAGTTCCAGGCGTCGGAGATGTACGTCTTCGCCGCGACCCTGGTGGTCCAGAGCCTGCCGTTCCTCGCCGCGCCGATCCTCTATGCGCTGGAGCGGCTGGCGGCGCGGAACCGCACCCCCGACGACAGCACGGCGGCGCCCGTGCCGGTGCAGCCGGCCGAAAGCGTCCCCACGGCCCAGGCGGCGTGACGCCTTCATGGGACCGCCACTTTAAACCACATCCATTCGGCCCGCCGATCGCTTACAGGCTCTGTCCATGCACCGTATCACCGCCCTTCCCGCGCTCCTGATCGCCGCCGCCATCGCCTATTTCCTGTGGTCCCATCTGGGCCGCCCCATCGACATCGTCGACGTGCCGCGCGGCCATCTGCAATGCCTGTCCTATACGCCGGCGACCGACGGTTCCTCGCCGCTCAACGCCACGGACGGCCTGTTCTCCGTGCCGGACGGGATGATCGAGCGCGACCTGAAGATCCTGTCCCGCTACACCGACTGCATCCGCACCTATTCCATGCTGGGCGACCAGGGCAAGACCATGAAGGCCGCTCACGAGGCCGGCATCAAGGTGCTGGTCGGCATCTGGATCGGGGCCGACGACGAGCGCAACGAGCAGGAGATCGGCGCTGCGCTGGAGCTGGCGAACAGATATCCCGAGAACGTCCGCGCCATCGTCGTCGGCAACGAGGTGATGCTGCGCCGGGAAATGACTCCCGAGCGGCTGGCCGGGATCATCAGGTCGGTGAAGGCGCGCACCAGCCTGCCGGTCACCTATGCGGACATCTATGAATTCTGGCGCCGCAACCCCATCCTGGGCGAGGCCGTCGATATCGTCACGGTGCATGTGCTGCCCTACTGGGACGACCCGCATCCGGTCGGCATCGACGAGGTGCAGGCCCATTCCCGCGGCATCATCGAGGACACCCAGGCGCTGTTTCCGGGCAAGACCATCCAGATCGGCGAGATCGGCTGGCCGTCGGCCGGCCGCACCCGTTCGGGCGGCGCGCCGAGCCTGGTCAACGAGGCGCGCTTCGTGCGCGAATTCGCCGCGCAGGCCGAGGCCATCGGCGTGCCCTACAACCTGATCGAGGCCATCGACCAGCCGTGGAAGCGCATGCCCGAGGGCACCGTCGGCGGCTATTGGGGCATCCTCGACAAGGACCGCGACCTGAAGTTCCCGCTGACCGGCTCGGTGAGCGAATGGCCGAGATGGCATCTGGCGGCGGCCTTCACCCTTGCCGTCGTGGTGCTCGCCTTCGGCTGGGCGCTGCTGTGGGGCAAGCGGATCGGCGCCGTGCGCTGGCTGGGCCTCGGCCTCGCCGCCCCCGCCGTGGGCGCCGTGCTGTGGGCGCTGGGCGCGCAGCTCGGCATGATCGTGCTGAACAACCTCTGGGGCTATGCCTGGATCACGCTGCTCATGCTGCTGGCGGCGGTGGGCGGCGCGCTGCTGATCTATGCGGTGGCGGGCGGCAGGAACGTGCCCAAGCCCGCCGGCTTCGACCAGGTGATGGCCGCGATCCGTACCCGCTCGTTCAGCGGCTCACAGATCATCGGCGCCTATCACTGGGCGGTGATGCTGCCGGCCGCGGTCCTGGCGGTGTCCCTGGCCATCGACGGCCGCCACCGGGATTTCCTGCAACTGGCCTTCTGCCTGCCGGCCGCCGCCTTCCTGCTGCTCCACCTGCAGCCGTCGACGCGCGAGCGCCCGGACCATTCCCAGCCCGAGGAAGGCTGGATCGCGGCGCTGCTCCTGGTCGCCGGCCCCTTCGCCATCGACCAGTTCATCAACCACGAGGCGGTGTTCTGGGCGATCACCTGCATCGCCCTCTCGATCCCGTGGCTGGGCTTCACCTGGCGCGAGCTGAAACGGATGGGCCGCGCGTTCGCGGGCAAGTCTGTCAGCGCGCCCTGATCAGGCAGATCAGGGCGAGGATCGCCGCCGGCACCGACATGGTGTTGTTGTAGAGGATCATGCCGAGCCCGGCGGTGACGAGGGCGGCCAGCGCGATCCAGCGCGCCGCGCCGGCCGAGCCGCGGATCAGCCCGGCCGCGGCGAGGACCGCCAGCGCCAGCGCCAGCCAGCCGAAGCCGTTCCACTGGGTGAACATGATGAAGCCGGTGCGCAGCGGGCACCACCACGGATCGCCGCGCTCGCAGGCCGCGCCCATCGCTTCGGGCTCGACGAATCCGTAACGGATCAGATAACCCGCGCCGAAGCTGAGGGCGCAGGCGAGCAGACCGCCGACCGGCCGCGCGCCGCCCCACAGCGCCGCCACCCCGCCGCGTGCCGCCTCGCCCTGTCCTGCCGCCATGATGCCGTCCCTTTGCCGCCGGTGGTGGTCCCGCATGGTTACGGAGCCTGCGCCGGCGGGTCAACCGCCTCCGTCGCCAAGTGGCGTTTGACCGTGCCCGCCGATCCCGCCATTGTGTCGTTCGATACGACACGAGGGAGGCTATCGCCATGTATCTGAAGTGGTCCGAGGAAAAGCGTCTTTACGAGATCATCGCGCGCGACGAGATCATGCAGCTCGTCCAGAACTACATGCGCGCCCAGGACCGGCTGGACCCGAAGCTGCACCGCTCGGTGTTCTTCGACGATGCCTGGCTTTCCTACGGCATCTACGAGGGCGGGCCGGACGGCTTCGTCGAATTCGCCCAGAACGCCCTGCGGCCGCACAAGGCCAACCACCACTTCATCGGCCAGGTGCAGATCGAGATCGACGGCCTTCAGGCCTATGGCGAGGTCTATTACCAGGCCCATCACCGCATCGTCGAGGACGGCAAGGCATACGACTATTTCGTCAGCGGCCGCTATGTGGATCGCTACGAGAACCGCTTCGGCGTCTGGAAGATCGCCTATCGCAGCGAGCTGGTCGACTGGGTCCGCAAGGAGGAGGCCAACGACGCCTTCTTCAAGGACAGCAAGATGATCCGCGGCGCCCGCAAGCCGGACGACCCGCTGTACCACCGCGAGAGGATGCACAGGCCGAAGGGGCAGTAAGGCCCCTCACCCTACCCTCTCCCCGGGCGGGGAGAGGGACGATGCGGAACAGCCAGTTCCCTTCTCCCCGCCGGGGAGAAGGTGGCGCGAAGCGCCGGATGAGGGCCGCCGCGAAAGCGGCCCATGTCGCCTCAACCGGGTAAACGGGGAAAGCTCATGAGCGAGTACATCAAGAGCACGGTCGACGAACGGGGCATCGCCACCGTGCTCATCGACCGCAACGACCGGCGCAACGCCATGTCGTTCGACATGCTGCGCGCGTTCATCGACACCATCGGCCGGCTGGGCGAGGACCCCGCGGTGCGGGTGCTGGTGGTGACCGGCGGCGACCAGGGCTCGTTCTGCGCCGGCACCGACCTGTCGGACCTGGATTCGGTGCCCGGCAAGGACCGCGGCCTGCGCGGCTCGGCGCAGGAAAGCGGCAAATGGTGGCCGCTGCTGAAATGCCCCAAGCCGGTGATCGGCGCCATCGACGGGCCGGCCGTGGGCATGGGCGCCGAATACACCAGCCAGTGCGACGTACGCATCGCCACGACGCGCGCCCGCTTCGCCTGGAACTTCGTCCATCGGGGCCTGGTGCCGGACACCGGCGCGGGCACCTGGCTGCTGCCCCGCCTGCTGGGGCCGCAGAAGGCGCTGCAACTGCTCTATTCGGGCGAGTTCCTGTCGGCCGAGGAGGCCCATGCCATCGGCTATGTCGCCCGGCTGGTCGAACCGCAGGACCTGCTGGCCGCCGCCCATGCCGAAGCCGAGAAGTACCTGAAGGGCTCGCCCTTCGCCCTCACCCGCATCAAGGCGCTGGTCTATGAAGGGCTGGAGCGGTCGGCCGAGGCGCATATGGAGGCGCACACGGCGGCGCTGAAGGAATGCTTCGGCTCTAACGACCACCACGAAGGCGTGCGCTCGTTCCTGGAGAAG
>CAZVVC010000297.1:0-4560 GCA_964630425.1 uncultured Bifidobacterium sp.
GAGGTGGTCGACTCGCTGGTGAGCGCCGCGCGCGAGGCCTATCCGCGCCTGTCGCACCGCTACTACCCGCTGAAGGCCAGGTGGATGGGCGTCGAGAAGATGCCCTTCTGGGACCGCAACGCGCCGCTGCCGGAGCAGGACGACGCGCATATCCCGTGGGAGCAGGCGACCTCGACGGTGATCGAGGCCTATCACGCCTTCTCGCCCCGGCTGGCCGATGTGGGCCGGCAGTTCTTCGCCAACGCCTGGATCGACGCGCCGGTGAAGCCGGGCAAGCAGGGCGGCGCCTTCGCCCATCCGACCGTGCCGTCGGCCCATCCCTATCTGCTGCTGAACTATCAGGGCAAGACGCGGGACGTGACCACGCTGGCCCATGAGCTGGGCCACGGCGTCCACCAGGTGCTGGCGGGGCCGCGCGGCGCGCTGATGGCGGGCACGCCGCTGACCCTGGCCGAGACCGCCAGCGTGTTCGGCGAGATGCTGACCTTCCAGGCGCTGCTGTCGCAGACCGCCGATCCGGTGCGCCGCAAGGTGATGCTGGCCTCGAAGGTCGAGGACATGATCAACACGGTGGTGCGCCAGACCGCCTTCCACACCTTCGAGGAGAAGGTCCATGCCGAGCGCCGCACCGGCGAGCTGACGCCCGCCCGCTTCGGCGACCTGTGGATGGAGGTGCAGCGCGACAGCCTGGGGCCGGCGCTGGAGCTGACCGACGCCTACCGCGACTACTGGTGCTACATCCCGCACTTCATCCACTCGCCGTTCTACGTCTATGCCTATGCGTTCGGCGACTGCCTGGTGAACTCGCTCTACGCGGTCTACCAGCAGCAGCCCGCCGGCTTCGAGGACAAGTATCTCGACATGCTGCGGGCGGGCGGGACCAAGCGGCACAAGGAGCTGCTGGCGCCCTTCGGCCTCGATGCCTCCGATCCGGCCTTCTGGCAGAAGGGCCTGTCGGTGATCTCGGGCATGATCGACGAACTGGAAGCCCTGTAGGATCCGCCCGATGACGCGCCTCGCCAGGTGGATCGGAAGGCGCGTCCGGCACTGGTGGCATGGCGTGTATCAGCGCTACCTGCCGACGCCGTCGGTGGCGGCGGGCCGGGCGCGGCGGGACGCCAGGGCCGAATTCGACACCATCGCCAGGCTGCGGCCGATCCTGGCGGGCGCGAGCGCGACCTATATCAAGCTGGTCGAGCGGTCGGGCGCGGGCGGGGTGTCCGACGACGTGCTGGTCGAGGCCGCCGAGAGCGCGGGCGCGGCGGCGCAGGCGCTGAAACGCATCGCGCGCCCAGCGCTGCGCAATCCCAACCGCCAGGAATATATCGAGGGCGTCTTCGCCTATGCCGACGCGCTGGTCGCGGCGATCCAGCGGATGGTGGTGATCTGCCGCCAGCTATGGACCGCGCGGCACAAGAAGGATCTGGCGTCCGAGCTGCTGCTCAACGGCGCCAAGGACCAGCTCATGATCGGGCTGCTCGCCCAGGAGAGCGCGTTCCAGAACGCCTCGGCCGACGCGATCCGTCCCGCCAACCCGCAATATTTCCTGACGCGCGCCCGCGCGGTGCTGAACACGGCCATGATCCACCTGCTGGAGCGGGCGGGCACGGCGGGCGATCCGCTCGCGCCGCCCGAGCTGGGGCTGGCCCGCCGCGCCGTCGAGGAGGCCGAGGCGCTGCTGCGCAAGGCCCTGGTGGCCGCGCCCGGCTATTACGAATGGCTGTCCCGTCACGGCGGCGAGACGCCGCCGGCCGACCCGGCGCCCATGCGGACCGCGCTGCGCGCGCTGCGGCTGGGGCTGGAGGAGGCCATCGCCACCGAGCGCGACATCGCCGAGGGCACGCGGACCCTGATCGCCGCGCTGGAGGGAACGTCCTCGCTCGCCATGCGCCTGGGCCACCCGCCCCACGCCCACGCCACCATCGCCAGCCTGGTCGCGCGGCGGCTGGCCGCGCCGTCCGCCGTGCGGACGTCCTGAAGTCAGGTGCGCCGGCGCGCCGCACAGATTGTTGCGAGGCGTCGAAGCTCTGCTATAGTCCCCGGCCAATCATAAGCGCCAGCAATCGGCATAACGGGACGTTTTCATGAAAATCGCTGTACCCAAGGAACGGCGGCCGCACGAACGCCGCGTCGCGGTGTCGCCCGACACCGTGAAGAAACTCAAGAGCCTCGGCTTCGACGTGGTCGTCGAAACCGGTGCCGGCGATGCCGCCGCGCTGCCCGACCGGATCTTCTCCGAGGCCGGCGCGACCATCGCGCCCGACGCCGCCGCGACCTATGCGGACGCGGACCTGATCTTCAAGATCCAGCGGCCGCTGCGCGCGGGCGAGGGCGAGGTGGACGAGTTCGGCCTGATCAAGCGCGGCGCGTTCCTGATCGCCTCGCTGGCCCCCTATCAGGATATGGAAGGCGTGAAGGCCTATGCCAGTGCCGGCATCAACGCCATGGCGCTCGAGCTGATGCCGCGCATCACCCGCGCCCAGTCCATGGACATCCTCAGCTCGCAGAACAACCTGGCCGGCTACAAGGCCGTGGTCGAGGCCGCGGACCACTACAACCGCGCCATGCCCATGATGATGACGGCGGCCGGCACCGTCGCGCCCGCCAAGGTCATGGTGTTCGGCGCCGGCGTCGCCGGCCTGCAAGCCATCGCCACCGCCAAGCGCATGGGCGCCATCGTCAGCGCCACCGACGTGCGCCCGGCCACCAAGGAGCAGGTGGAATCGCTGGGCGGCAAGTTCCTGATGGTCGAGGACGAGGAGTCCAAGGCCGCCGAGACCGCCGCCGGCTATGCCAAGGAAATGAGCGACGCCTACAAGGCCAAGCAGGCCAAGCTGATCGCCGACACCATCGCCAAGCAGGACATCGTCATCACCACCGCGCTGATCCCGGGCCGCCCCGCGCCCAAGCTGATCGACGAGGCCATGGTGCAGTCCATGAAACCCGGCTCGGTGATCTACGACCTGGCGGCCGAGACCGGCGGCAACTGCACGCTGACCGTGCCCGGCGAGGTGGCGGTGCGCCACGACGTGACCATCATCGGCCACTTCAACGTGCCGAGCCGCATTCCGGTGGACGCGTCCAACCTGTTCGCCAGGAACCTTCTGAACTTCATCACGCCCCACGCGAAGGACGGCGTCCTGTCGTTCGCCTGGGACGACGAGACGGTGGCCGGCATCCTGCTGACCCGCGACGGCCAGATCGTCCATCCGCAATTCACGGGAGCCTGATATGGAACACGCTGTCGTTAGCCCCGTCGTCTTCGAACTGGCCATCTTCGTGCTGGCCATCTTCGTCGGCTACTACGTGGTCTGGAGCGTGACGCCCGCCCTGCACACCCCGCTGATGGCCGTGACCAACGCCATCTCGTCGGTGATCGTGGTGGGCGCGCTGATCGCGGTGGGCGTGCAACTGCCCGAATCCGTCGACCTGGCCAAGATGACCTGGACCTCCAAGATCCTGGGCTTCCTCGCCCTAATCATGGCCGCCGTCAACATCTTCGGCGGCTTCCTGGTCACCCAGCGCATGCTGGCCATGTACAAGAAAAAAGAAAAGTAAGGGGCCGGGGAAATGTCCGCGAACCTCACCGCCATTCTCTATCTCATCGCCGGCGTCCTGTTCATCCTGGCGCTGCGCGGCCTGTCCTCGCCCGTCACGTCGCGGCGCGGCAACACCATGGGCATGCTGGGCATGGCGATCGCCATCGGCACCACGCTGGCCAACGTGGCCGCGCACGGGGTCGACCCGGTGACCATCGGCCTGATCGTCGGCGGCCTCGCCATCGGCGGCGGCATCGGCGCCGTGATCGCGCGCAAGGTGGCCATGACCGCCATGCCGCAGCTCGTCGCCGCGTTCCACAGCCTGGTCGGCCTCGCCGCCGTGCTGGTGGCCGCCAGCGCGTTCTATTCGCCCGAGGCCTTCGGCATCGTCGGCGACGACGGCCTGATCAAGACCGCCAGCCTGGTCGAGATGTCGCTGGGCATCGCCATCGGCGCCGTCACCTTCACCGGCTCGGTGATCGCCTTCACCAAGCTGCAGGGCCTGGTGTCGGGCGCGCCGGTCGTGTTCCCGGGCCAGCACCTGCTGAACGCGCTGCTGGGCATCATCCTGCTGCTGCTGGTCGTCTATTTCTGCATCTCGCAGGAAGCCTGGGTGCTGTGGGCCATCGCCGGCCTGGCGCTGGTGATCGGCATCACCCTGATCATCCCCATCGGCGGCGCCGACATGCCCGTCGTCGTGTCGATGCTGAACAGCTATTCCGGCTGGGCGGCCGCGGGCATCGGCTTCACCCTGTCGAACACCGCGCTGATCATCACCGGCGCGCTGGTGGGCAGCTCGGGCGCGATCCTGTCCTACATCATGTGCAAGGCCATGAACCGCTCGTTCTTCAGCGTCATCCTGGGCGGCTTCGGCGCCGAGGCGGGCGCCGGCGGCGGCGGCGTGGTCGAGACCCGTCCGGTCAAGCGCGGCTCGGCCGAGGACGCGGCCTTCATCATGAAGAACGCCGGCTCGATCATCATCGTCCCCGGCTACGGCATGGCCGTCGCCCAGGCCCAGCAC
>CAZVVC010000298.1:0-4556 GCA_964630425.1 uncultured Bifidobacterium sp.
GAAACCGACATTCACCGATCGTCAAGGACGCGCAACATGACGGGGACGGCGCGGCCGCGCAAGAGCGTGACCGCCTGGGCGGATCGATTCACCCGGTGCCGGGTCCGGCGGAACTTTCGGGATCGGGCGGCGGTTAAGGTGCTGATCGCGTGCCCGGGACAACAGCCATGACCGTTCTGCAAGCCCATCAATCCCACGATTTCGGCACCTATTGCCGCGGCCATGACGGTGTCCGGTACCGCATATCCGCCGTTTCCTACGTGCCGCAGCGCGACGACGACGACTGGCAGTACATCTTCATGATCACCGATCCGGTCGGCGGCCGGCAGGCCTTCGACTGCTTCGTCTGCCGTCAGGCCGACGCCACCCGCGAGGATGCCGACAGGGTCGCGACCGAGGAGATTCTGCCGCATATCCACGGCCTGATCGAGGCGACCAGCGATATCCACCTGCCGACCTCGGCCAAGGGAACCAGCTACTACGTGATCCTGCCGACCAAGCCCAGGGCGGTGACCGGAAGATAGGCGGTTCCGTCTTGCATCGCGCGGAGATTATGCTGACTGTTGCGTCAGTCACGAGCGGGGAGAGCTGGAATGACCGAATCCGTCGAAGCCATGACGCGCCGTCTGCGGGACGTCGAGGAGATCAAGACGCTGCGGCACAGATATGCCTATGGCGCGAACATCCTCGATGGCCGGCCCGGCGACCTGAAGGCGTTCGCGGCGCTGTTCGCCGAGGATGCCTCGTTCGACGTGGGCATGGGCGAGGTCATCGGCCCGGCGGCCATCGAGGAGATGATGAAGGCGCTGACGACCCAGTGGAAATGCGCCATGCACTACATGCTGAATCCGATCATCGAGATCGACGGCGACTGGGCCGAGGGCACGTTCACCGGGCTGTTCGCCTTCACCTCGGACGACAATCCCGTGCCGGTGCTCCTGTCCAACATCTATTCGGACACCTATGTGCGCACGCCGGACGGCTGGCGGTTCCAGTCGGTGCGGGTGCGGACGGCCTTCGCCGATCCCGTGTTCCTGAAGGGATACGCCGATCATCTGCAGTAGGTAATCAGACGGTGGTTGGAAAACCCGGGTCCCGCCGCTAGCGTGGATTCGTCGCCCGAGTCCGGCGGCGTACGGGGATCCAGAATGACGCTTCGCCATGTATTCAGCCCGATCGGCATCGGGTCTGTGACCATTCCCAACCGCGTGGTCCGCACCGCCCACGGCACCGGCATCGGCCGGGGCACCATGAACGACGAGCTGATCGGCTATCACGTGGCGCGGGCCAGGGGCGGCGTCGGCCTCACCATCATCGAGGCGCTGTCCGTCCACCCGTCGGCCTATGCGTTCCTGAACTCGGGCGCGCCGGGACTGGTCGAGGGCTACAGGAAGCTGATGGCGCAGGTCGAGCCCTACGGCATGAAGGTGTTCCAGCAGCTCTATCACGGCGGCAACGAGATTCCGCCCAGCGACGGCTCGCCGCCGTGGTCGTCGTCGGAGAATGTGGGGCCGGGCGTGGGCGTGCTGTCCCAGGCCATCACCAGGTCGCAGATCGCCGAGCTGATCGACGGCTATGTGAAGGCCTCGACCGATGCGGTCGAGGGCGGCCTGCACGGCGTGGAGCTGCACTGCGCCCACGGCTACCTGATGCAGCAGTTCCTGTCGCCGCTGATCAACGAGCGCACCGACGAGTATGGCGGCAGCTTCGAGAACCGCATCCGCCTGCCGGTCGAGGTGCTGACCCGCATCCGCGCGGCCGTGCCGAAGGATTTCGTCGTCGGCTGCCGCCTCAGCTCCGAGCTGCTGCCCGGCGGCATGGGGCCGGACGAGGTGATCGCCGTCGCCAGGGCGTTCCGCGAGCAGGGCCTGATCGACTACGTCAATCTCACACTCGGCACCGACTACGCCTCGCACAAGATCATCGCCCCCATGAGCGAGGCGACGGGCTACGAGCTGCCCTACAACATCCCGGTGAAGCAGGCCATCGACCTGCCGGTGATCATGACCGGCCGCTTCCGCACGCTGGAGGAGGCCGACCAGGTCATCCGGCGCGGCGAATCCGACCTCATCGCCATGAACCGCGCCCACATCGCCGACCCGGACATCGTCCGCAAGACCCGCGAGGGCAGGGTGGACGAGATCCGTCCCTGCATCGCCTGCAACCACGGCTGCGTCGGCGGCCTGCGCTATGGCCGCATGGGCTGCGCGGTGAACGTGGCGGTCGGCTACGAGGATAATCTGGGCGAGGACAGGATCGAGCGGACCGCGCAGCCGAAGACCGTACTGGTGGTGGGCGGCGGCCCGGCCGGGCTGGAGGCGGCCCGGGTGGCCGCGCTCAGGGGGCACAGGGTCATCCTGGCCGAGGCGACCGACGATCTGGGCGGCGCCGTCAACGTGGCCAAGCGGGCGCCGCGCCGCGTCACCATCGGCGACATCGTCGACTGGCAGGCGCGCGAGGTCTACCGGCTGGGTGTCGACGTGCGTCTCAGCACCTATATGGAGGCCGCGGACGTGATGGAGATCGGGCCGGACGCGGTGATCGTCGCCACCGGCTCGTTGCCGCGCGTCGACGGCCGCCAGATGTTCGCGCCGGGCGAGGTGCCCGCCGGCACCAACCTGCCGCACGTCATCTCCAGCCACGACCTGCTGCTGGAAGGGCGCAACCGCGACTGGGGCCGAAGCGCGCTGGTCTATGACGATTGCGGCCACTACGAGGGCATCGCCGCCGCCGAGTTCCTGGTCGAGCAGGGCGTGGCGGTGACCTTCGCCACCGGCCACATCTCGATCGCGCCGGGACTGGAGCCCAGCCTGTCGGTGACGCCGGCGCTGGAGCGGCTGGCCCGGGGCGACTTCCACGCCATCACCCGCGCCAGGCTGACGGCCATCGAGCGGGACAAGGCGCATCTGGTCTATCGTCACGGCGGCGCGCCCATGCAGGTGCCGGCCGAGACCGTGGTGCTGATCTCGCACAACAAGCCCAACCGCGACCTGATCGACGAACTGGACGGCGCGCCGTTCCCGGTCATCCCGGTGGGCGACGTGCGCAGTCCGCGCTATCTGCAGGTGGCGATCCGCGAGGGCCACATGGCCGCTCGCGGCATCGGCTGAGACGCTATTTCTTCCAGGCGGGCAGGGCCTCGAGCTGGGCCTTGGTCATGCTGGTGACCAGCTTCCGGTCCTTGAGCTGGAGCTGGTCCAGGGTGAAGACCGCCTCCCGCTCGCCGACGCCGAGGAAGCCGCCGTAATCCACCACCACCGCGACGACCTTGCCGGAGGAGTCGGCCAGCACGTCCTCGACGTCGCCGATGCGCTCGCCCGCCGCGCTGTAGACGTCCAGCTCCTCGAACTGGTCCACGTTCATGCCGAAGCCGGGCACCATGGTGGCGTCGTTCTCCACCTCCACATAGGCCGGCGCGCTCTGTGCCGTCGCCGCGCCGGCGAACAGCATGCAAATTCCCGCAATCGCTGACTGAATCTTCATCGCATGGCTCCTTTGGCTGCCGCCGCGTCAACGACCGCCGGCGATGCGCGGTTCCGTCCGGCGGGACGGCAGCAGGAAGAAGGGCGCCGCGGCCGCCTCCAGCCGCCGGGCGGCGGCGGCGAGCGCCGCGATGTCGAGGCCCATCCATGCCGTCGTGTCCAGTGCCTCCAGCAGGCCGCGCGCCCGGCGGGCATGGGCGGCCGCGCCCGCCGGCCTGCCTTCGCGCCGCTTCAGCAGCGCCGCCGCCAGTCCGATCAGCGCCTGGAGGAAAAGGGCGGTGCGGCCCTCGCGGCCGCACGCGTTCCACAGGCCTTCCCAGGCTTCGTGCGCTTCCCAGTAATAGCCGGCGTTGAACAGGTCGATGCCGCGCAGATAGTCGCGACTGTCCCACCAGCGGGCGGGATCGGGCGCGGCCGGCGCGGGATGGGCGAGCCCGTGGCTGTGGCCGCGCGGGTCGCGCACCGGATGGGGATCGCGTCCCGGCGTGTAGGCATAGGCGGGAAACGGCTCGTCCGGCAGGAAGCGGGGCGGGGCCGTCATCGCGCGGCGCCGGCGATCCGGTTTCCGTCCGCGCCGCCGCGCGACGCCATCCATCGGGTGCCGGACACCGGCCGTCCTTTCGACTTTCCGCCTCGCCGGCAATGGGACCAGCGGGCGCGAGGGCTGTCAAGCCGGGCGCCGTTGATCCCAATCAATGCCGCGCGGCTTTTCTGCGGCCATGAAGGAAACACGGCATCACGAAGGAGAAGCGAGATGGTTGCCATCGTCAGGGTCAAGGAAAGCGTCGTCACGCCCGCGGAGAAGGCGCCCGAACCCAACATGGGCTCGGAGGTCATCCCGAAGGAGCGTTACATCTCGCCCGAGTTCATGAAGCTCGAATGGGAGCGCATGTGGACCAAGGTGTGGCTGGTCGGCTGCCGCGAGGAGGAGATTCCCGAGGTCGGCGACTACATCACCACCGACATCGGCGAGGAATCCGTGCTCATCGTGCGCGGCGAGGACGGGGTGCCGCGCGCGCTCTACAACGTCTGCAACCATCGCGGCAACCAGGTGAAGTTCGACCAGTGCGGCAA
>CAZVVC010000299.1:0-4554 GCA_964630425.1 uncultured Bifidobacterium sp.
ATCGGCCGCGATCATCACCATCTCGTCGTCGTCGCGTTCCGACCAGCGTTCCTGCTGGGCCTCGATGATGGCCAGATCCTCGTGGAAGGCGGTGCGCAGGGCCTGGTCGAGCAGCCGGTCGGTGACCGGGTCGTGGTTGGCGAAGTTGCGGGGCTGCGAAAAGAAGTAGTGCGAGGTGGTTTCGGTCTCGGGCGTGACCGCCTGACAGGAGCGGAACTCGATCGCGCCCTCGCGGTGCCCCTCGCGCGCGCCCGAACCGGCGGCGGCGAAGCCGGAGTTCATGATCAGGATGCCGGGGATCAGGTAGTCGTAGTCGTTCCAGCGGTCCACGTTGCCGGGCGGCAGCAGCCTGGCGACGAACGGCGGTGGCGCGAAGTCGTACAGCCAGCGCGAGATGCGCAGGCCGCGTTCGAGAACCTCGATCTCGGGCTTGAGCTGGGCATAGGTCTCGGAGCCGCCCAGGGTGCCCAGATGGACGTAGGCCAGGTGCGAGAAATCGAGCAGGTTGTCGTTCAGCAGCTGATAGTTGGCCTGGTAGTGCAGATAGCCCGGCGGCGTGCCTTGCCATTCGGGGGCGTCGACCCAATGCGTATCGGGAATCAGGGCGGGATCGGCCCGCTCCGGATCGCCCATCCAGATCCAGATCCAGCGATGGCGCTCGACCACGGGATAGGCATGGACCCGGGCCTTGCGCGGGATGGTGTCCTGGCCCGGGATCTCGACGCAGCGGCCCTGGGCGTCGAACTTCATGCCGTGATACATGCAGCGGACACAGTCGCCTTCGCGGCGGCCCAGCGACAGCGGCGCGCGGCGGTGGCAGCAGCGGTCGGCCAGCGCCACCACCTCGCGGCCGGAGGTGCGGTAGAACAGGATCGACTCGCCCAGGATGCGGCGGGTGAGGAAGTCGCCGGCGACTTCGTAGTCCCAGCCGGCCACATACCAACAATTGCGTAGATACATTCGAAGATCCTCCGGGCGCCGCCTTGCCGCGGCGCCGTCCGATGGCAACGGACCTTATTCGCCGGCGTACTGCCAGCCGCCGTCCTGGATGCGCACCATGACCTGACTGCGTTCGTCGGCGCCGTTGTGATTGGTGGGCGAGAGCGAATACACGCCCTGGCTGACCACCAGTTCCTGCGTCTGCTGGATGGCGTCGCGCAGCGCCTGGCGGAATTCCGGCGTGCCGGGCTGGGCCTTGGCGAGCGCCTGGGGCACGGCGTGCTGCACGAAAGCCATGGCGTCCCAGGCCATGGCGCCGAACAGCGAGCGCGAGCCGGGGCCGTGCACACCCTCGTAGCGCTGGACGTAGTCCACCGCCGCCGCCTTGACCGGATTGCTGTCGGGCAGCTGCTCGGCCACGAGCAGGGGCGAGACGGGGAACAGGGCGCCGTTCAAGGCCTTGCCGCCGATGCGCAGGAAGTCGTTGTTGGCGATGGCCTGGGTCTGGTAGACCTGGCCCTTGAAGCCGCGCTGGACGAGCTCGACGTGCGGCATGGCGCCGGGCGTGCCCACCGCCGCGATGAAGATGGCGTCGGGCCGGGCCGCGAGCAGCTTGAGCGACTGGGCGACGAAGCTGGTGTCGGTGGGGTTGAAGCTCTCGGCGCCGACGATCTCGACGCCGTACTCCGGCGCCATCTGGCGCATGACGTCGGCGAACACCTGGCCGTAGGAGTTGGCGACCGCCACGGTGGCGAGCCGCTTGTGGCCGTTGCGCTGCATGTGCTCCAGGATCAGCTTGACCGGAATGCCTTCGTCCGGCGGCATCTTGAAGGCCCAGGTGCGGGCGCCTTCCAGCGGCTCGACGATGGACTTGCCGCCCGCCAGCGTGAAGATGGGCGTCCGGGCTTCGCCGGCGGCCTGCAGCGCCGAGAGCGAGGTGGGCGTGATCGACGGGCCGATGATGAGGTCCACCTTGCGCTCCTCGATCAGCTGGCGCGCCGCGGTGGCGGCGGCGGTGGGATCGGAGCGGTCGTCGAGCACCGTGACGTTGAGCTTCTGCCCCGCGATCTCGCGCGGCCAGAGATCCACCGTATGCCGCGCCGGGATGCCCAGCGACGCGCCGGGCCCGGTCTGCGACAGGATGACACCGATGTTGATGTCGGCCATCGCGGCCGCGGGCGCGACCAGGGCGGCCGCCAGACAGAGTTTGGCAAGGGGCTTCATGGCGATTGTCTCCTGTTGGGTAGTGATTGACCTATGTTTTGTTAGGTGCGGTTAAAGCATATTATCCATGAGTTAATCAGTCAAATTTATTTTTATATGCGAAAAATGTAATTTTATGGTGAGCATGGAGGGACGGCGGGTGCGTGTCGCGCCAGAGACGAGGCGCGGACGTGCCGGGTTCGGGCCGACGGATCGGCTATGCTTTGATGGATAACTTACGAGCAGGGAGCCGTTTACGTGAATTTCCTCCCGCGGCGCCGGCCTCGCACGGGGCGCCAGCACTATCTGGTCCGTCCCTTGCTGACGGCCGGCACCCTCTTGGCGGTGCTGGCGCTGTACTGGGCGCAGTTGCTGATGTCGCAGGACCGCATGCGCGAGACCGTGCAGGCCAACGCCTTCCGGATGGCCGTGCAAACGGCGCAGGCGCTGTCCCTGCAGGTCGATACCCTGGCTCGCAGCTTCGATGCCGTGTCGCAGCAGTTGGCCGTCGCCTGGCTGGAGGACGATGCCGAGGCCTTCGACCGCCAGGCCGAGGCGGGCCTGCTGATGCTGCCCAGCCACGTGCAGGCCTCCGTGTCGGTGGCGGGAGCCGACGGCACGCTGGTGTATTCCCGACGGGTCGGGGAGCCTTCCGACGCGGCGGCCATCGCCGGGGTGTCGCTGGCCGACCGCGATCATTTCCGGTTGCATGCCGAGGCCGGCGAGTCCCGCCTCTACATCGGCACGCCCACGCTGGGACGGCTGACGGGGCGCTGGATGATTCCATTCAGTCGTGGCATGTGGCTCGACGGCCGCTTCATGGGCGTGCTGGTGCTGTCGATCTCCGCCGAATACCTGTCGCAGGCGCTGACGCAGATCTTCCCCGGGCCCGACGACGTCGCGCTCGTCGTGCGCGACGATGGCCGCTATCTCGCCCGCTCCTGGCGGCTGGCCGACGCGCTCGGCACCACGGTGCCGTCCGACCGGCCGTTCTACCAGACGTCCGGCGAGCCGCGCCACACCTACCGGGCCGTTGGCGAGGTCGACGGCATCGAGCGCCTGTACGGCTGGCAGCGCACCCCCGGCTATCCCCTGGTGGTGAGCGTGGGCTACGACCGGCACAAGATCATGGCGGCCACCGAGGCGGCCATCGTCAGCAGCCGCTGGCGCAGCGCCATGCTGTCAGTCCTGCTGCTGGGCATCGCGGCGATCGTCCTCGTGCTCTGGGCCCAGCGCAGCCGGCAGACGGCCGATCTGCGGCAGACGCGAGAGCGGCTGGCGCTCGCCATCGAGGGCGGCGGGCTGGTCCCCTGGGAGTGGGAGGTCCGCGAATGCGGCCCGGAGCGGAGCCAGGCACGCCGGTTCGGCGTCGCGGGCGGCTCGGGCGATACCGACGTGGCCGCGTGGCGCGGGCAGCTCCACGCCGACGATCACGACCGCGTGCTGGCGGCGCTGGACGCGCACCTGAACGACGGCCAGGAGACCTTCGACGTGGAGTACCGCTTCCAGGATCGCAGCGGCCGCACGCGCTGGGTGGCGCATCGCGGCCGGGTGGTCGAGCGCGACGCCGCTGGCGAGCCGCTGCGCATGGCCGGCACGCTGCTCGACATCACCGCGCGCAAGGAAGCCGAGATCGCCGAGGCCGAGCTTCGCCTGCGCCTGGCCAAGATGCTCGACGAAGTCCCCGGCACGGTCTACCAATACCAGCTCGAGCCCGACGGCAGTTCGCATTTTCCCTATGCCAGCTCCGGCATGAAACGGATCTACGCCGTCGAGCCCGAGGAAATCCAGGCGTCGGCCGACCCGGTCTTCGACCACCTGTATCCGCCCGATCTGGCCCGGGTCCGCGAGAGCATCCTGCAATCGGCCCGGACCCTCACGCCCTGGAATGCCGAATACCGCGTGACGCACCCCGACGGCAAACTGCGCTGGGTGCAGGGGCATGCCAATCCCGAGCGCCTGCCCAATGGCGGCACCCTGTGGCATGGCTACATCCACGACGTGACCGAGGAGCATTCGATCGCCGAGGCGCTCAAGGCGAGCGAGGCCCACCTGCGGCTGTCCCTCGAAGCCGTGCGGGACGGGCTCTGGTCGATCGACCACGCCGCCCAGCTCATGCACTGGGATCAGCGCATCCTCGAGATGCTGAAGTACGCCGACGATCATGCGACGCAGACGATCGAGGCCTTTTTCTGCCTGGTCCATACGGCCGACCAGGACCGCGTGCGCGCCATCCTGGCGGGGAAGGGCCGTTCGTCCGACGAACGGGTCTTCCAGATCGACTACCGCCTGCGCACGGCGAGCGGGGAATGGCTGTGGGTGCGCTCGCGCGGCCGCATCGTCGAATGGGGCGGCGACGGCGCGCCTGGCCGCTCGGCCGGCACGCTGTCCGACATCCAGACCGAAGTCACC
>CAZVVC010000300.1:0-4546 GCA_964630425.1 uncultured Bifidobacterium sp.
CCGTGAACCGGCTGGTGGCGCCACCGCCGCCGCCCGCGCCCGCCGAGCGTGCCGCCGTCGCGGCGCCGCGAACGGCGCAGGCCGCCGCGCCGGGACGCGCGCCGCAGGCGCTGCCGCTGGAGCCGGTGCAGGAATCCGTGTCCACGGCGCGCCGCATCGCCCAGGGCTGCGACAGCCTGGAGGCGCTGCGCGAGGCCCTGACGGAATTCGACCTCTGCCCGCTGCGGGCGACGGCCACCAACCTGGTGTTCGCCGACGGCAACCCGTCGAGCGGCCTGATGCTCATCGGCGAGGCGCCCGGCGCCGACGAGGACCGCCAGGGCCTGCCCTTCGTCGGCGTCAGCGGCAAGCTGCTCGACCGGATGCTGGCCGCCATCGGCCGCGACCGGAGCTCGGCCTACATCACCAACACCATCTTCTGGCGGCCGCCCGGCAACCGGACGCCGACGCCGCTGGAATCCGAGCTGTGCCTGCCGTTCCTGGAACGCCACATCGAGCTGGTGCGGCCCAGGGTGCTGGTTCTCCTCGGCAAGCAGTCGGCCGCCGTGGTGCTGGAGACCACCGAGGGCATCACCCGCCTGCGGGGCAAATGGAAGACCTATTCCAAGAGCGGGCTCGACGTGCCGGTGATGCCCACCTACCATCCGGCCTACCTGCTGCGGAACGCCGCGGCCAAGCGTGACGCGTGGCGGGATTTCCTGGACGTCAGGAATCGTCTAGAATCAACTAATAGTAGATGACGAGATCAGCGGAACAATCAGGCGTATGAAACCACGGACTATCACGGCGGCGGGCCTGATCCTGCTCATGAGCGGGGCGGCGGCGATTGCCCAGAACGGCATTCCCCTGAATTCGGTCCAGACCGCGGCGCAATCCGTGCAGCCGGTCACCACGCCGCCGTCGCCCGCCACGCAGACCGTGCCGCTGGGAGTCGAGCCCAAGGTGCTGTCGCCCGAGGACGCCAAGCTCTATACGCGGATCTTCGCGCTCAACAAGGAAGGCCGCTGGGCCGAGGCCGACAAGCTCATCAAGCAGGTCAAGGACACGACCCTGATGGGCCATGTCCTCCATCAGCGCTACATGCATCCCACGAAGTACCGCTCGAGCTATGTGGAGCTGCGCGACTGGATGACGCTTTATGCCGATCATCCCGAAGCGGGCGACGTCTATGCACTGGCCATGCGGCGCAAGCCCAAGCGCGACGTGGCGCCGGTGCCGCCCGTGCCGCCGCGCTACGTGCCGCCGCCCTATGAAGGGCCGGGCGAGACCATCAGCCCCGAGGAAGCGGAACGCCGGCGCAAGCAGGCCAGCGTGCGCGCGTCCATCAGCGCGGCCATCGCCGCGCGGAATCCGGAAAAGGCCGAACAACTGCTGATGGCGGTCAAGGGCAGGAAGATATTCAGCCCCGCCGATTTCGATTCCGAGCTGTCGCGCATCGCCAAGACCTACTACTTCAACCAGAAATACAAGAAGGCGCTCGACCTCGGCAGCGACGCGGCCGACCGCGAGGGCGGCGAGATCGCCGAAGGCGCCTGGGTCGCGGGCCTGTCCGCCTGGCGGTCGCAGCGTTACGGCAAGGCGGCGCGGCTGTTCGAGAAGACCGCCGCCGCGCCCGACGCGGGCAACAGCCTGGGCTCGGCCGGCGCCTACTGGGCGGCGCGCGCTCACTTCAAGGACCGCGAGCCCGAGAAGGCCATGGCCATGCTGGAGCGGGCCATGCAGAACCGGCGCACCTTCTACGGCATCCTGGCCGCGCGCCAGCTCGGCCTGCCGCTGCCCTATGACTGGTCCACGCCCGAGCTGACCCAGGCCGATCTCAACCAGGCGCTCAACAACCAGGGCGTCCGGCGCGCGGTGGCGCTGTCGCAGGTGGGCGACAAGGCGCTGGCCGACGAGGAGATGCGGCTGGTCGTGCGCCGCCTCGCGCCCGATGCGCCGCGCGACGGCCTGTTGCGCGTGACGTTCCGCCTGGACTTCATCGGCTCGGCCGTCACCTTGGCGCGACAGGCCGAGCGCAGAGGCGGACCGGTCATCGAGGCCGCCCTGTTCCCGACGCCGCAATGGGTGCCCGACGACGGCTTCAAGCTGGACCGGGCGCTGATCTATGCCTTCACCCGGCAGGAATCCAATTTCATGACCCGGGCGGTCAGCAGCTCGAACGCGCGCGGGCTGATGCAGCTCATGCCGTCGACCGCCGCCTATATCTCGGGCGATCCCGCCCTCAAGGACCGGACCGTGGACACGCTGTTCGATCCGGGGCTCAACATGAAGCTGGGGCAGAAATACCTGCTCTACCTGTTCGACAAGGGCGTGACCCAGAGCAACCTGATCCTGGTCGCCGCGTCCTACAACGCCGGGCCCGGCAACGTGGCCAAGTGGCTCGACCGGGACGATTCGCTGGGCGACTGGCTGCTGTTCATGGAATCGATCCCGATCTTCGAGACCCGCGCCTATGTGGAGCACGTGCTGGAGAACCTGTGGGTCTACCGCACCCGGTTCAACCAGACATCGCCGTCGCTCGACGCCATGCTGGTGGGCGAGGCGCCGCTCTATGCGCGCAACGATCCGCACGAGCTGGCCGCGCGATGAGCATCGACGAGACCCGGGCGTTCGTTCCAGTCAACATCGCCGTGCTGACCGTGTCGGACACGCGCACGCCGGAGGACGACAAATCCGGCCAGACCCTGGTCGACCGCATCGCCGCGGCGGGCCACAACCTCGCGGCCCGCGCCATCGTCGAGGACGACGTGGGCGCCATCACCCTGCAACTTCGCCAGTGGATCGCCGCCCCCGGAATCGACGTGGTGATCTCCACCGGCGGCACCGGCGTCACCGGCCGCGACGTGACGCCCGAGGCGTTCGAGCAGGTCTACGAAAAGAAGATCGAGGGATTCGGCGAGTTGTTCCGCATGCTCAGCTACAAGCTGATCGGCACCTCGACCATCCAGTCCCGCGCCACCGGCGGCGTCGCCGGCGGCACCTACCTCTTCGCCCTCCCCGGCTCGCCCGGCGCCTGCCGCGACGGCTGGGACGGAATCCTGAAGGACCAATTGGATTACCGCTTCAAGCCCTGCAACTTCGTCGAGCTGATGCCCCGATTGCAGGAGCATGTGAAGGGACGGGACAAAGGCTGACGGCCTTTCCCTCAGCCGTCATCCCGGCGAAGGCCGGGACCCAGTCCTGCTTACGAAAAGACCGGCGCGCAGCGCACCGAACTGCCAAGTCTGGATGCCGCCCTCCGGCGGCATGACGACTAAAGATGCGTGATAAAATGTTCTTGTTATGTTCTTGTCCGCCATCCTATCCTTGGGGCATGGCCCCTCCCTACAAACCGCCCGAGACCGTACATACCGTCCAGCCGGACGCCCGGCGCGGGCGGGGCGCGGCGACGCGTTCGTCGGGGCGGTTCGAGCGGCTGCGCACCGAGACCTTCGACGACGGCTGGGACACCGTCGACGACGAGCCGGCGCCGCTGCGCACCACGGTGCAGCCGGACACGGCGCGCACCATCATCACCTACAACCAGTCGCCGGACATCAGCTTCGACCGCTCGATCAACCCGTACCGGGGCTGCGAGCACGGCTGCGTCTACTGCTTCGCCCGGCCCAGCCATTCCTATCTGGGCCTGTCGCCCGGCCTCGATTTCGAGAGCCGGCTGTTCGCCAAGTTCGACGCGCCCGAGCTGCTGGCGAAGGAGCTGCGCAAGCCCGGCTACCGGCCGGCCATGATCGCGCTGGGCATCAACACCGACTGCTACCAGCCCATCGAGCGCGAGTACCGGCTGACCCGCCGCATCCTGGAGGTGCTGAGCGCCTTCAATCATCCGGTGAGCATCATCACCAAGTCGCAGCTCATCCGGCGCGACCTCGACCTGCTCTCCGACATGGCCGGGCGCAGGCTGGTGACGGTGGGCGTTTCCATCACCTCGCTGGACCGGGAGCTGGCCCGCCGCATGGAGCCGCGCGCGGCGAGCCCGCCGCGCCGGCTCGCCGTGCTGGAGGCGCTCAATCAGGCGGGCGTGCCGACCACGGTGATGACCGCGCCGCTGGTGCCCGGCCTCAACGATCACGAGATCGACGCGCTGCTGCAGGCGGCGCACGACGCCGGCACGCGGCGGGCGGGCTATGTCCTGCTGCGCATGCCGTTCGAGATCAAGGACCTGTTCCGCAACTGGCTGGCCGAGCACTATCCCGACCGGGCGAAGAAGGTCGTCAACCTGATCCGCTCCACCCGCGGCGGGAAGGACTACGACAGCGAGTTCTTCACCCGCGGCAAGGGCAAGGGCCCCTATGCCACGCTGATCGGCCAGCGCTTCCGCGCGGCGTGCAGGCGGCTGGACATGAACCGGGAGCCGCACCCGGTGGATTTTTCCAGGTTCAGCCCGCCGCCGGCGGCGGGGGATCAGTTGAAGCTGTTCTGAGGCAACAGTCCCATTTCCGCTCTCATCGAGTGTTCCGCCGCATCTGCGCGCCTTCACCCATAGCCGGGAGTCCTGAGGAGCGGCGAAGCCGCGTCGCGGAGCCTGTCCTGAGCGACGCCGCAGGCG
>CAZVVC010000301.1:0-4544 GCA_964630425.1 uncultured Bifidobacterium sp.
GGATGCGGCGCAGCAGGGCCTCGTCCACCAGTTGCGAGGGCGGCTTGTTGGTCGAGAAGATGATGAGGCCGCCGAAGGGCACGGCGATCTTCTTGCCCGTATGCAGCGTCAGGAAGTCGGTGCCCCGTTCCAGCGGATAGACCCAGCGGTTCAGGATGTCCTCGACGCGCGCTTCCTGGCGGCCCAGGTCGTCGATCAGCAGCACGCCGCTCACCGCCTTCAGGTGCAGCGGCGCCTCGCTGTAGCGCAGGCTCTCGTTGTAGTTGATGTCGAGCATCTTCATGGTCAGCTCGCCGCCGGTGATGGCGATCGGCCGCTGGCAGCGCAGCCAGCGGGGATCCTCGGCCGCGATGGTGAGGCTGGCGCCCCGCGTCTCGCTGGAGGGCGCGGGCGGCGCGATCGACACATGCAGCGCCGGATCGTAGATGTTGACCACCTGGGAGCCGACCGACAGCGCATAGGGCACATAGACGTATTGCTCGAAACTGTCGGCGATGGCGACCGCGATCGAGGTCTTGCCGTTCCCCGGCTCGCCATAGAGCAGCAGCGAGCGGCCCGAGTTCACCGCCGGTCCCAGCCGCTCGATCAGGCCGGGCGGCAGGGTGAGCCTGGCCAGCGATTTCCGCAGCCGGGCGGTGTCGACCCGGTCGTTGATGATGCGCTGGCGCTCGGTCTGCGCCGCGAACTGCTCGAGGGTGACGGGCGCGGGTCCCGCATAGGAGGACAGCTCCATGGCACGCAACGCCGCCAGCCTTCCCTGCTCGGTCAGGCCGTAGCGGAGGTCCGAGGCGGCGCGCAGCGGGTCGATCGCGCCCATGGATTCGACCAGCCGCTTCTCGTAGGCGAGGTCGATCAGCTTGTCGACGATCTGCAACGGCAGCTTGATCTCGTTGGCCACCGCCCGCTTGGTCTCGACGCCGTAGGAGAACATGATCTTCAGCATCAGATCGAGCAGGAAGAACCGGTTGAGGCCGGTGTCCTCGATCCTGGTGATCGGCGGGACGGAATAGTTGAAGAAGCTGTCCAGCCCTTCCCGGGTGATGGCGCCGATGGCCATCAGGCATTCGCCCATGGGCAGGCCGCTGCCCTTCTGGTGCTCCAGCGCGCGGTCCACGTCTTCCGGCCGGATGAAGCCGGCCTTGATCAGTTCGTCCCCCAGTGCCACGCGCGCCTGCTCCTTCGATTCTCTACGGCCCCGCGGCATGATGCCACAGAAGGCGGCGTCGACCCACATTAGGTGCACGCGCCCTTCTGGACCTGCCCCGACGATGGTATTTTACACGGGATATGGGCGGAATGGGCGCTCCCGTTGGACATGTTCGGCATGAAATGGTTGCGAGCCGGCCTCGCGCCTGACCATCGACCGGCCCGCGCCTTTCCCGATGCCGGGGAGGGAACCGGTGCCGGCTAGCGGATCGCTGGCCGGGCTGGATGCGGTCGGCGCCGTCGTGTGGGGCGCGACCGCGTGCCTGTCGCTCTACCTGCTCGTCCGGGTGCGCACGCTGCGCGTCTTCTTCGGCGCCCTGTCGGTGGCGCTGATCGCCGCGGGCGCGATCCTGCAGGCCGGATGGCTGCCGGTGCCGCAGGCGGAATCGCTGGCCAGCCGGGTGTTCCTGGTCGCCAGCAGCATCCCCATGCTGCTCGCCGTCGCGCTGGCGGTGCACTATCGCCGCAGGAGCCGCGCGCAGGGCGAGCAGCTTCAGGCGCTCAACGCCGACAACGCCCGCAAGACCTTCCTGCTGACCCAGGCCATCGAGGGGCTGAGCGAGGGTCTGGTCATCATCGATTCCCGGAAATCGGTGCTCTATGCCAACCGGGCGGCCCGCAGCTACATCGACATCGGCCTGTTCCGCGACAAGTTCCTGGAAGCGGCGCGCTATGTGGACCCGGATACCGGCGCGCCCCTGCCGCGCAGCAAGCGGCCGTCGACGCTGGCGCTGGCGGGCATGTCGGTGTTCGAGGAAGAGTTGCTCCTGGCGCTGCCCACGGGCCGCGACGTGCGGCTGCTGGAATCGGCGGTGCCGCTGCATGACGAGGCCGGCAAGGTCGACGGGGCGATCCTGTGGTTCCGCGACATCACCGGGGAGCGCGAGTTGCAGCGCAAGAACCGCGATATCGCGCAGCAGCTCGCCCAGGCGCAGAAGCTCGAGGCGGTGGGCCAGCTCGCCGGCGGCATCGCCCATGATTTCAACAATCTGCTGCAGGTGATCCTGGGCAACGTGGATTTCCTGCTGGACGACATGGATGTCCAGCCGTCCGGCTCGCGCCGTTTCCTCAAGCAGATCAGGATGGCGGGCGAGCGCGGCGCGCAGCTCACGCGCCGGCTGCTGGCGTTCTCGAAAGGGCAGCCCGACAACGCCGTCTCGGTCGATCTCAACCGGCTGATCGCCGGGGTCCTGCCGCTGCTGGAGCGTACGCTGGGCGGCCAGATCAGGGTCGCCCAGGCGCTCGATCCCGAAATCGGCCGGACGCTGATCGATCCCAACGCCTTCGAGAACGCGCTGCTCAACCTGGCGGTGAACGCGCGCGACGCCATGCCGGAAGGCGGCACGCTGTCGATCACCAGCCAGCGCCGCGTGATCGGCGCGGACGGGCCGGGCGCGGTTCACGGGCTGGCGGCGGGCGCCTATGCCGTGCTTGAGGTCGCCGATACCGGCGTCGGCATGACCGAGGAGGTCAGGCAGCGCATCTTCGAGCCCTTCTACACCACCAAGGCCCAGGACGCGGGCAGCGGCCTGGGCCTGGCCATGGTCTACAGCTTCATCCAGCGCTCGGGCGGCACGGTCCGCGTGGAAAGCGCGCCGGGCGAGGGCGCCCGCTTCACCCTGTGGCTGCCGGAATCGGCGGCCGCCGAAACCGAGACGGCGGCCGCGGCGGCCGGCGGCGCGCTGCCGCCGGCGGATCAGACCGTGCTGGTGGTCGACGACGACGACGATGTCCGCGACATGATCGTCCAGATGGTCCAGTCCATCGGCTACAAGGTCTATGCCCGGGACAATGCCGTCGAGGGCCTGCTGTGCCTGCAACGCCATCCGGAAGTCGAGATCCTGCTGACCGACGTGGCCATGCCCGGCGCCTATAACGGCCTGCAACTGGCCGACCGCGCGATCAAGGTCAAGCCCGACCTGCGCGTGGTCATCACCACGGGCTATGCCGAGAAGTTCGGCCGCGAGCTGAGCGACATGGGCGATCACGCGAGCGTGCTGCTCAAGCCCTTCTCCCGCGACGACCTGGCCGCCACCGTCGCCCGCCACGCCGCCCGTTAGCGCGTCAGGCCCGGCCGCGATACCAGGCGAGGCTGCGGCGGATGGAGTCCTCGAGGCCGACGGTGCGGCGCAGCCCCAGCTCTTCGGTCGCCCGGCGCACGTCGGGAAGATAGGCGTGGGGCGCGGTGCCGGGCGCCGGCCTGCCGTGGACGATCACCCTTCCGGGCCGCCCCGCCGCCTCGGCGACCAGCCCCGCCAGCCCGGCGATGGACACGGCCTCGGCGCTGCCCACATTGTAAGGCCGGCAGTCGGCGCCGCGCGTCAGGATCGCCAGCAGCCAGACGACCAGATCGGCGCCGTACAGGTAGGAGCGCAGCGCGGTGCCGTCGCCGCTGACCGCCACGTCGCGGCCGGCCAGGGCGTCGCGCAGGAAGTCTCCCAGCGCCAGCCCGCCGTCGAGCGGCAGCCAGGCGCCCGAGAAGGCGAAGCAGCGGGCGATGGCGCCGCGGAACCCGTGCCGCTCGCCGCCGGCCGCCAGCATGGTCTCGGCCATGCGCTTGGCCTCGGCATAGACGGCGGCGAAGCCGGTATAGTCGGCGCGTCCCGCCGGCCCTTCGGCGTGCGCGCCCGCCTGCGCCGGATCGGCATGGCGGTAGACCGCGCCGGACGAGGTTAGCAGGACGGCCCCGGTGCCGTGTTCCGCGGCGATATCGATGACATGGGCAGTACCGCCCAGGGCGGTTTCCAGGTGGCGGGCGGCCGAATGGCCGGCGTGGCTTTCGGTGACGGCGTGGATGATGTGGGTGAACGCCCGCCCGCCCGGCGCGAAGGACGCGGCCTCGCCGGTCAGGACCGTCAGGGCCGGATGGCCGGCCAGGTGCCGGCCGCGGCCCGCCAGGAAGCGCGCGCCGTCGCGGCTCAGCACCGAGACGTGCAGGCCCAGGCCCAGCGCCGTGTCGGCCCACAGCAATCCCTCGACCAGCCACATGCCGAAGAAGCCCGTGCCGCCCGTCACCAGGATCGAGCCGCCGGCGAGCGCGGGCCACGATGCCTCGGCCTCGCGCACGATGTGCTCCAGGTCGGACCGGAACAGGCTGAAGCCGCCGCTCATGGCGCCGGCCTCCCGCCGGGCAGGAAGCGCCGCGCCTCCTCGAAGTCGTCCCAGATCGGCTTCGGCTCCGACGCGGCGGCCGCGTCGCACCGTCCTGGCCGTTTCCACAGGCAATCGCCCCGCTGGGCGACGCCGTCCGGCGTGCGGTCGCCCTCGAAGCAGGCCACCTTGCGATAGGCCGGATCGGGTATGACCGACTCCCGCCGGGCGATCATGGCGTTGTACGC
>CAZVVC010000302.1:0-4542 GCA_964630425.1 uncultured Bifidobacterium sp.
AGGCGCAGACCGCCGCGCTGGCGAGGCAGGCGCTGCCCGACACCTTCCGCGCCAATGCCGCGATCTTCCAGGGCATCGTGCGGACGGTCGACAGGAACCGGCGGGAGATGATACTGAAGGCCGTCGCCTTTCCCGGCACGCCGCTGCGCCTCAACACGGCGACGGGCAGGTTCGAGGGCGGGATCAGCGTCGGCGTCGTCGAGGTGGGCGGCGCCCAGGCCCGCGCCCTGTCGGCGCCCATCGCCTTCCAGGTCATGGGGCCGGTGACGGCCGAGCCGGAAACCGTCAGCGTGGCGGCGACCGCGCCGCCTTACCGGATGATCAGGATCGCGGCCGACACGCCCGATCCCGAGGTCGAGGTCACCGTCGTCTCCAACGTGGCGCCCGCGGGCGAGGTGCTGACGCTGAAGGTGCGCCCGTCGCTCGCCATCGCCGTCACGCCGGCGACCATCCAGGGCTCGGGCCTCGAAACCGCCGACGTGCTGGTGAGCGCGCAGGGCCTCCGGCCCGGCCAGGCCGACCAGGTGCAGCTTTCGGCCACCCTGGGCAGGCTGGGCAGCGCGACCGCCAGCCTCGACCAGGGCGGCATGGCGCAGGTGACGCTGCGCTCGGAATCCACCGGGACGAGCCAGATCTCGGCTAGCGGCGCGGGCCTCGACGGGGCGACCGCCACCGTCGCCTATGTCTTTCCCTGGCGCTTCCTGGGCGCGGCCCTGATCGGCGGCATCGTCGGCGGCCTGCTGCGCAAGCGGTCGCGCTCGCGCAGCGCCGGCGCCTTCGCCAAGTCGCTCGGCATCGCCGTGCTAAGCGCGGCGGTGGTGGTCGGCCTCTACGTGCTGGGGATCAATCTCGTGGGCTTCGCCCTGCCCACTCATGGCGGCGAGGTGCTGGTGTTCGTCGTCGCCGCGCTGGGCGCGCTCTATGGGACCAGGCTGCTGGGGCCGGCGCCGGGAACGTCCTGAACCGCCCATCCCATCCCGACGGTTTCCCCGTGGCGGAAAGCGCGCTAGGGTCTTGCCGTCATCTGTGCTTGCAGCCAGCGGGGAGAACGGGATGCAACTGGCCGAACAGATCGCCGCGCCCGCGGCGATGTCATGGGACGATCCGCTGTCGCTGATCACGCCGGAGGTGATCGAGCAGTACCGGCGCGACGGGGTCGTCTTCCTGCCCCAGGCGCTGCACCCGGAATGGCTGACGCTGATCGACTACGGCATCCAGCGCATCCTGGGCAGCGGCAGCCCGAACATCCAGACCTTCTTCAAGGGATTGCCCGGCGAATTCAAGGACATGGTGCGCCACTTCGCGGTGACGCCCGAATTCCAGCGCCTGCTCTACGACAGCCCCATCGCCGACATGATCGGCCGGCTGATCGGCTCGGAGAACGTCTGGCTGCTGTTCGACCACGTGTTCGTCAAGGAAGGCGGCTTCTGCCGCAAGACGCCGTGGCATCAGGACCTGCCCTACTGGCCGGTGGCCGGCGAGCAGATCGCCTCCATGTGGATCACCCTCGATCCCATCCCGAAGGAGGAATGCCTGGAGTTCATCCCCGGCTCGCACCGCCAGATCATGTATGACGGGTTCAGCCCCGCCGACGCCGCCGTCGACCCGACGAAAGGATTCTACGGCAAGGAGCTGCCACGCCTTCCCAACATCGAAGAAGAACGCGGGAAGTGGAATATCGTCTCGTTCGACATCACGCCCGGCGACGTGGTGCTGCTGCATCCCGGCGTGCTGCACGGCGGCGGCCACACCTCCGACGGACGGCGCCGGCGCACCCTGTCGGCCCGGCTCTACGGCGACGACATCGTCTTCGCCACCCGCCCCGACAGCCGCCCGACCGTGCCGCTGACGCCCGGCCTGAAGCTGAAGCTGAAACCGGGCGACCCGCTGCGCAGCCCCTATTATCCGCGCATCCGTCCGGTGCCGGAACGAGAAGCGGCGCTGTGGCGGTGACGGATGATCCTTTCGCAACGTCCCGCCGCCGTGCCTTTCCGCGCCGTCCATGTGCCGAACCGAACGCTGTATTCCGTTGAACATATCGATGGCTTGGGTCTACCGTTCGGCGACGGAATTCCACGCCTTTTTCCCGGAGGATCCCATGGGACAGTTCAAGATGCTCATCGGCGGCAAGCTGGTCGACGGCGCCGCCACCATCGACGTGATCAATCCGGCGACCGAGGAAACCATCGCGCCCTGCCCGCGCGCGAGCGAGGCCCAGCTCGATGACGCCGTCGCCGCCGCCAAGGCCGCCTTCCCCGCCTGGGCGGCCACCGCCATCGACGCGCGCAAGCAGTACCTGCTGAAGATCGCCGACGCCATCGAGGCCAACGCCGGCGAACTGGCGCGGCTGCAGACGCAGGAACAGGGCAAGCCGCTGGCCGCCTCGCAGGGCGAGGTGGCGGGCATGGCCGGCTTCTTCCGCTATTTCGCCGGCCTCGACCTGCCGGTGAAGACCATCGAGGAGAGCAAGGCCCGCAAGGTCGAGCTGCACCGCAAGCCGCTGGGCGTGATCGGCGCCATCATCCCCTGGAACTTCCCGCTGCTGATCCTCGCCTTCAAGGTGCCGCCGGCGCTGCTGGCCGGCAATACGGTGGTGGTGAAGCCCGCGCCGACCACGCCGCTGTCGGCGCTGCATTTCGGCGAGATCGTCAGGGACATCCTGCCGCCCGGCGTGCTGAACATCATCACCGACGCCAACGATCTGGGCGGCGCGCTGACGAAGCACCCGGACGTACGCAAGATTTCGTTCACCGGCTCGACCGCCACGGGCATCAAGGTGATGACCAGCGCCGCCGACACGCTGAAGCGCATCACCCTGGAGCTGGGAGGGAACGACGCCGGCATCGTGCTCGACGACGCCGACCCCAAGAAGGTCGCGCCCGGCATCTTCAGCGGCGCGTTCCAGAACAGCGGACAGGTCTGCATCGCCCTGAAGCGCCTCTACGTCCACGAATCCATCTATGACGAGATGTGCGACGAACTCGCCCGGCTCGCCGACAGCGCCGTGATCGGCGACGGCCTCGAACAGGGCACCCAGTTCGGCCCGCTGCAGAACAGGATGCAGTTCGAGAAGGTGCAGGGCTTCCTCGAGGAAGGCCGCAGGCACGGCAAGGTCGTCGCCGGCGGCGAGGTGCCGGAACGTCCCGGCTATTTCATCCGCCCGACCATCGTGCGCGACATCGCCGAGGGCAACCGGCTGGTCGACGAGGAGCAGTTCGGCCCGGTCCTGCCGGTCATCAAGTTCAGCGACGCCGAGGACGCGCTCGCCCGCGCCAACGCCTCGCCCTACGGCCTGGGCGGCTCGGTGTGGTCGTCGGACCCCAGGCGCGCCTATGAGTTCGCCGTGCGCATGGATAGCGGCAGCGTCTGGATCAACCAGCATATGGACGTAGGCCCGCACATCCCCTTCGCCGGCGCCAAGCAATCCGGCGTCGGCGTGGAGTTCGGCGAGGAAGGCCTCGCCGAGTTCACCCAGGTGCAGGTCGTCAACATGGCGCTCTGACGGCGTCGCCGGCGCCAAAGACCCTATCCGTATGTCGGGACCCGGTGCATGTCACCGGGCTGCCAGCGCTTGATCTTGAATAACAGGGGCCGCGCATAACACGCTGCTCGGACTGGAGAATTGAATGCCGCATCATGTCGCCGCCTACGGCGCCACCGCCGCGACCGCCCCGGTCGCGCCTCTCACCATCGAGCGCCGCGACCCGGGCCCGCGCGACGTGGTGATCGAGATCCTGTTCTGCGGCGTCTGCCATTCGGACCTTCACTTCGCCCGCAACGAATGGGGCATGACCGTCTATCCCGTCATCCCGGGCCACGAGATCGTCGGCCGGGTCACCGCCGTCGGCGCGGACGTAGGCAAATTCAAGGTTGGCGACCTGGCGGCCGTCGGCTGCATGGTCGATTCCTGCCGGGTCTGCCCGAGCTGCGAGCACGGCGAGGAGCAGTATTGCGAGGCCGGCAATACCGGCACCTATGGCGGCGTCGAGAAGCAGAGCGGCAGGCCGACCAATGGCGGCTATTCCCAATCCATCGTGGTCGACGAGGATTTCGTGCTGCGGGTGCCGGACGGCCTCGACCTGGCCGGCGTCGCCCCGCTGCTGTGCGCCGGCATCACCACCTATTCGCCGCTGCGGCACTGGAAGGCGGGCAAGGGCTCGCGCGTCGGCGTCGTCGGTTTGGGCGGCCTGGGCCACATGGCGGTGAAGATCGCCAGCGCCATGGGCGCCCATGTGGTGGTGCTGACGACGTCGCCCGGCAAGGCCGGGGACGCGAGGCGGCTTGGCGCCAGCGAGGTGGTCGTGACGACCGATCCCGGCGCCATGCGCGACCTCGCGGGGTCGCTGGACCTGATCCTCAACACGGTCTCGGCGCCCATGGACCTCGACGCCTACCTATCGCTGCTCAAGCGCGACGGCACGCTGACCCTGCTGGGCGCGCCGCCCTCGCCCCACACCTCGCCCTCGCCGTTCCTGCTGCTGGGCCGGCGGCTGAGCGTCGCCGGCTCCATGATCGGCGGCATCGCCGAGACCCAGGAGATGC
>CAZVVC010000303.1:0-4492 GCA_964630425.1 uncultured Bifidobacterium sp.
TGCTGAACCTCGGCTTCGTGGACGGCGATTTCGGCGTCCTGATCGACGACGAGGCGGACGGCACCTATCTGGCCAATCTCGGCGGCATCTATGGCGTCGTCGCCGCGGTCCGTGTCGAGGGCGACGGCACCGAGATCGAGAACGAGGGCCAGATCAGCTCGTCCTCGGGCGCGGCCATCCAGGTGGCCTCGAGCGGGGCGACCCAGATCACCAACTTCGACACCGGCGAGATCAGCGCCGGCGGCGTGGCGATCCAGGCGACCGGCTCCGGCACCACCACCATCGACAACTGGGGCCTGATCAGCGGCGCCGGTTCGATCAGCGGCGGCGCCGGCGTGGAAGTCGTCCACAACAATGCCGGCGGCGTCATCGAAGGCAGCATCTCGCTGGGGGCCGGCAACGACCTCGTCGACCTGAACGACGGCTCGCTGCTCGAAGGCGACATCGCCACCGGCGAAGGCAGCGACCAGATCTTCATCGAGACGGGCGCCGGCTTCGCGGGCAACATCGACATGGGCGCCGACGGCGACAATCTCGAGAACGACGTCCTCACGCTGGAAGGCGAGGGCCACGGTGTCCTGGCCGGCAACGTGGTCGAGGTCGAGACCCTCGAGAAGGTCGACGGCGGCACCTGGGACCTGAACGGCGACGTCCAGGTGGACGTGGTGACCAACGTCAACGGCGGTCGTCTCAACGTCGGCGGCGTCGGTCCGTTCGACCATGACGGCAACGTCGCCACGCCCGACGTCAACGCCCCGATCGGGTCCGCTGTCCTCACCTCGCCCACGGTCGAGGTGAATGCGGGCGGCACGCTGGGCGGCCACGGCACCATCGTCGGCACGGTCAACGTCAATGACGGCGGCACGCTCTCGCCCGGCAACTCCATCGGCCGGCTCGATGTCGTCGGCAACGTGAACTTCGCCGACATCGACTCGGTGATCGGCACCACCGGCGGCATCTTCGAGGTGGAGGTCGATCCGTTCTCGTCCGACCTGCTGGCGGTCAGCAAGACCAGCAAGACCAGCACGGACGGCAAGGCCAATCTGGACGGCACGATCGAGATCTTCTTCCAGCCCGGCTTCGCCGACCTGAACGGCGACGGCGTCATCGACAGCTTCGACTATGACGGCGAAGGCGAGCTGACCCCGTCGGGCACCTACTTCAAGGGCGGCAAGACCTACACCCTGATCACCGCCCAGGGCGGCGTCTACGGCACCTTCGAAGACATCGTCGACAACGGCGCGGTTGCTATCGTGCAGGACGATCCGTCGACCCCGGTCGACGAAACCCAGACCGCTGGCCTGTTCAAGGGCGTGCTGCAATACCTGCCGAACTCGGTGATCCTGACCACCATCCCGATCTTCGGGAACGGCCAGTTCGGCCCGCTGACCATCAACCAGCAGGCCACCGCCGACTATCTGGACGTGCTGATACCGTTCGGCGTCAGCGTCGCCCCGAACGCGGACCTCGCCTATGTGGCGGCCCAGCTCGGCCTCGACCCGAACATCCCGGCCGGCCTCGATGACCTGCATCCCGAGTGGTACAACGGCTACACCGAAGCCGGCCTGTACTACGTCAAGGCAGGCATCCAGACCGCGTCCGACCGCCTGCGCGGCGCCCGCAACGGCGTCCGCGTCAACACCCAGGTGGTGAAGTTCGGCGGCGGCTCGGCCGTGGGCAACAGCAACGACGACAGGTTCTCGTTCTGGATCCAGGGCGGCTACGGCAACACCGACATCAGCCGGGACAGCCGTGGTTTCCTGGGCTACGACATGGACCACATCAGCGGCTACATGGGCCTCGACTACCAGGTCAATTCGCAGATCATCGTCGGCGTCATGGGCGGCTTCGGCAACACCGACATGGCGGTCAAGGGCCGGATGGGCGACGGCGATATCGACACCTGGCAGGTGGCCGGCTATGCCAGCTTCTACGGCAAGCGCTGGTTCGTCGACGTGATCGGCGGTTACGGTGACATGAACATCACCACCAACCGCGACATCACCTTCGGCGCGATCGACCGCACGGCCCATGCCAAGCACGACGGCAGCATCGGCTATGCCCACATCAAGGCCGGCTACTCGTTCCACCTGGACGACGGCTGGTTCTTCATCCCGAGCGTGGGCTTCACCTATGCCCATATCAACCAGGGCCCGGTCATGGAGACCGGCGCCGGCTCGGTCAGCCTGAACATCGACAAGCACGGCACCGACTCCATGCGGATCGAGACCAACGTCCTGATCACCAAGGCGTTCATGGTCGGCAATTCGCGCAAGGCGGCGCTGGTGCCCTACATCCGGCTGGGTGTGGCGCACGAGCTGGAGAACAACCTGCGTCCGATCACCTCGCGGTTCACCGGCCAGACGGCCAGCTTCACCGTGTGGGGCGAACCGGGCGCGGATACGGTCTTCACCTTCGGCCTGGGCCTCAACTGGATCATCAGCAGCAGCTGGTCGGTGTTCTTCGACTACAGCAGCGAACTCGGCGGCGACTACACCAACCACATCATCAATGGTGGTGTCCGGTTCCGCTTCTAGAAGCGAACCGCCGGGTTCTGTCTACGGGGCGGCTTCGGCCGCCCCTTTTTTATGTCGCGGGCGCTTGATCCGGCGCGGCCTTCATGCTCAATAGGACGGGAAAAGTCATTCGCGCTGAAGGGTCGCCGGCCCTCGCGCCACAGGGTCGGATGCCTATGCGGATCTATGCGGAAAGCCGGGTCGAACCGGCGGAAATCGACAATCTCGGCCACATGAACGTGCGCGTCTATGCGCGCAAGGCGGCGCGCGGCACGCTCGAGATGATGGCGGCGCTCGGCCTGGGCCACGACCGGCTTCGGGACGAGCGCGCGGCGGTCCAGATCATGGACGTCCACACCCGCTTCTACCGCGAGCAGCTCGAGGGCGCGCCGCTGGGCGTGCGCGGCGGCGTCCGCCAGGCCGGGCCGGAGCGCATCGACGCCTATATGGAGATGTTCAACCGCGACACCGGCGACGTCGCGGCCACCTTCAATCACGGCGTGGTGCTGGCCGACGGCGCGACCCGCGCGCCGCGGGCGTTCTCCGCCGACGTGCTGGAGGCGGCTGGGGCCGCGTCGGTCGACTGGCCCGAGAACGGCCGGCCGCGCAGCCTGCCCATCGCGCCCGTCACGCCCGTCAGCCGCGACGCGGCGCAGGCCGAGGGAAGCTTCGTGCGCTTTCCCTCCTATACGGTCGAGCCGGGCGAATGCGACGGCTACGGCTTCATGGACATCTCGGACGCCAAGACCATCGCGCTCGCCCGCATGCCCATCAGGATCGAGATGCAGCACCGTGTGTTCGATCCGGCGGTGGCCCAGCGCGTCGCCATCGCCACCATGGAAAGCCGCCACGTCATGTTCCGGGTGCCCAGGCTGGGCGAGAAGGTGGTCAGCGAGACGCGCCATGCGGACGTCACCGCCAAGACCGTGGTCTTCCAGCACTGGAGCTACAACGAGGACACCGGCGCGCCCATCAGCCTGGGCCTGCAATTCGGGCTGGCCTTCGACCTGGACAAGCGCCGCTCGGCCGAGTTCCCGCCCGCCATGCGCGAGGCGCTCGCCGCCAACAAGCGGCCGGACATCAGGGACCAGGCGGCGGAATAGCCGTCGATGGCGGTTGCCTCGGACGCACGCGCTGTTATCATGCACGCGTGAATGTCCCCGGGGAGAACCGACATGAATGACCTCAGCTTCCAGATTCCGACCAACCGCATCAATGCGCGCGGGCTGATCCGCCATCCGATCCGCCAGTATGCCTGGTTCGTCGACGACATCGACGAGGCCTGCCACAAGTGGAACAAGATGCTCGGCGCCGGCCCTTTCTTCGTGGTGCGTCACCACATCGGCGAAGGCTTCCTCTATCGCGGCAAGCACATCGAGGCCGACGTCTCCTATGCCTTCGGCCAGGCCGGCCCGGCGCACATCCAGTTCATCGCGCAGCATGACGACACGCCGTCGATCTACCGCGACATGTACAAGAAGGGCGAGAACGGCTTCCACCATGTCGGCGTGCTGGTGCCGAACGTGCAGGAGGAAGTCCGCCGCTTCCAGGAGGCCGGTTACGAAGTCGCCTGCGAGCTGTGGGGCGGCGACTACGTGGCCTATATGGACTGCCGCAAGGACCTGGGCTGCTTCGTCGAACTGCACGGCGACGCGCCGGTCATCTGCCAGCTCTTCGACGGCTGGCAGAAGCAGCACGAGGAATGGGACGGCGTGACCGACCTGATCCGCGAGAACAGGAACAACCGCGAAGGCCGCCAGTAGACCTCCAGCCGTTTCGTCCGACGAGGACGGGGAGCCGGCGCAGGCCGGCTCCTTTTCTTTTGGTGCGTCATAGGCCGGCGGATATGGGGTGGAGCATTGTCTGTTCCCCCTAACCGAGAGCCCTGCGGGCCTCCTCAGCCCTCTCGGTCGTGGGGTGGCGTGATGGCCCTTATTCCGTGATGATTCCTTCTCCTGGGCGTCATCGCGAGCGCA
>CAZVVC010000304.1:0-4481 GCA_964630425.1 uncultured Bifidobacterium sp.
CTCGACCGAAGGCGGCATGGTCATCTCGTATGTCGCGCACAGCACCCCCGAGAAGATCAAGACCATCTTCATCGACCCGGTCACCGGCCTGATGCCGTACCACACCCGCCAGATCGCCTTCGGCCTCGGCCTCCAGGGCAAGCAGGTCGGCGAGGTGGGCAAGCTGCTCCAGCAGCTCTACAAGGCCTTCGTCGAGCTCGACGCCTCGCTGCTCGAGATCAACCCGCTGGTCGTCACCGGCGTCGACACGGTCATCCCGCTCGACGCCAAGATGAACTTCGACGACAACGCCCTGTTCCGTCACAAGAACGTGGCCGCCCTGCGCGATCCCGACGAAGAGGATCCGATGGAGCTGGAGGCCGCCAAGCACGAGCTGAACTACATCAAGCTCGACGGCAACATCGGCTGCATGGTCAACGGCGCCGGTCTCGCCATGGCCACCATGGACATCATCAAGCTCTACGGCGAAGCGCCCGCCAACTTCCTCGACGTGGGCGGCGGCGCCACCAAGGAGCGCGTGACCGAGGCGTTCAAGATCATCCTGTCCGATCCGAACGTCGAGGCCATCCTGGTCAACATCTTCGGCGGCATCATGCGCTGCGACATCATTGCCGAGGGCATCGTGTCGGCGGCCAAGGAAGTCAGCCTCGACGTGCCGCTGGTCGTGCGCCTTGCCGGCACCAACGTGGATCTGGGCAAGCAGATCCTGGCCGAATCGGGCCTCGCCATCACCTCGGCCGACGATCTGGCCGACGCGGCGGCAAAAGTGGCGAAAGCCGTGCGGGAGGAGCAGTAATCATGGCCATTCTGGTCGACAGCAACACCAAGGTCATCTGCCAGGGCTTCACCGGCTCGCAGGGCACCTTCCATTCGGAGCAGGCGATCGCCTACGGCACCAAGATGGTCGGCGGCGTCACCCCCGGCAAGGGCGGCACGCTGCACCTCGACCTGCCGGTGTTCGACACAGTCGCCGACGCGGTCGAGCAGACCGGCGCCGACGCCTCGGTGATCTACGTGCCGCCGCCCTTCGCGGCCGACGCCATCCTGGAGGCCATCGACGCCGGCATCCGCCTGGCCGTGTGCATCACCGAGGGCATCCCGGTGCAGGACATGATCAAGGTGAAGCGCGCGCTGCAGAACAGCGACACGCGCCTGGTCGGCCCGAACTGCCCGGGCGTCATCACCCCGAACCAGTGCAAGATCGGCATCATGCCGGGCCACATCCACAAGCCGGGCTCGGTGGGCGTCGTCTCGCGCTCGGGCACGCTGACCTACGAGGCGGTCGCGCAGACCACCGCGGTCGGCCTGGGCCAGAGCTCGTGCGTCGGCATCGGCGGCGATCCGGTCAACGGCACCAACTTCATCGACGTGCTCGACCTGTTCCTGAAGGACGACAAGACCGAATCGATCATCATGATCGGCGAGATCGGCGGCTCGGCCGAGGAAGAGGCCGCCGACTTCCTGAAGTCATCGAAGATCAAAAAACCCGTGGTAGGCTTCATTGCCGGCCGTACGGCGCCTCCGGGCCGCCGCATGGGCCACGCGGGCGCCATCATCTCGGGCGGCCGCGGCGGCGCCGAGGACAAGATCGAGGCCATGCGTTCGGCCGGAATCCATGTGTCGGAATCGCCTGCCGCGCTGGGTACGACGCTGATGGAAGTTCTTAAGGGCTAGTCCGGACGGGAACGCCGGCGGCCTGAGCACAAACGAAGGGGCGCCGGCGAAATCCGGCGCCGGACCAGGAGCATGGATCAGAATCCCGAACTGTCTGCCGTCCTGAACGGGGCCAACGCGCCGTTCCTGGAATCCCTGTACCAGCGTTACCGGCGCAATCCGGAGTCGGTCGGGCAGGAATGGCGCGGCTGGTTCGACAGCCTTTCGGACGGCGCGGCCGGCGCGCTCGGCGACGGCGCCGCCTCCGGCCCATCCTGGAAGCGCAAGGACTGGCCGCCCACGGCCAACGGCGACCTGACCTCGGCGCTCGACCCCGGCACGCCGCCGCCCGCGCCCGCCAGGGCCAAGGGCAAGGGCGAGCCGGTCTCCGAGGACCGCATCCACGCCGCGGTGGTCGATTCCATCCGCGCCCTCACCCTGATCCGCTCCTACCGCGTGCGCGGCCATCTGCACGCCAAGCTCGATCCGCTCGGCCTCGCGGTCTCGCCCGAGCATCCCGAGCTCGACCCGGAAATCTACGGCTTCACCGAAAAGGACCTGGACCGGCCCATCTACATCGATGCGCTGGGCCTGAAGACGGCCACGGTCCGGCAGATCGTCGAGATCTTGGAGCGGGTCTATTGCGGCCCCATCGGCGTCGAATACATGCACATCGCCGAGCTGGATGAACGCGCCTGGATCCAGGAGCGCGTCGAGGGCCACGACAAATACGTGTCGTTCACCGACATGGGCAAGCAGGCGATCCTGCAGAAGGTGATCGAGGCCGAGACCTTCGAGCAGTTCCTCAACGTCAAATACACCGGCACCAAGCGCTTCGGCCTCGACGGCGGCGAGGCGACGATCCCGGCGCTGGAGGCGATCATCAAGCGGGCCGGCGCGCTGGGCGTGCAGGAGATCGCCATCGGCATGCCGCACCGCGGCAGGCTGAACGTGCTCGCCAACGTGATGTCCAAGCCCTTCCGGGCCATCTTCAACGAGTTCCGCGGCGGCTCGTCCACGCCGGACGAGGTCGAGGGCTCGGGCGACGTGAAGTACCATCTGGGCAGCTCGTCGGACCGCGAGTTCGACGGCAACACCGTCCATCTCTCGCTCTCGGCCAACCCGTCGCACCTGGAGGCGGTCGATCCGGTCGTCATGGGCAAGGTCCGCGCCAAGCAGGACCAGCGCGGCGACAGGGACCGCGGCGAGGTGATGGGCCTGCTGCTGCACGGCGACGCGGCCTTCGCCGGCCAGGGCCTGGTGCCCGAATGCCTCGGCCTCAGCCAGCTCAAGGGCTACCGCATCGGCGGCGTCATCCACTTCATCGTCAACAACCAGATCGGCTTCACCACCTCGCCGATGTATTCGCGCTCCTCGCCCTATCCGTCGGACATCGCCAAGGGCATCCAGGCGCCGATCTTCCACGTCAACGGCGACGATCCCGAAGCGGTCGTGCATGTGGCCAAGCTCGCCACCGAGTTCCGCCAGCGGTTCAAGAAGGACGTGGTCATCGACATGTTCTGCTACCGCCGGTTCGGCCACAACGAGACCGACGAGCCCATGTTCACCCAGCCGCTGATGTACCAGCGGATCAAGAACCAGCCGTCGGTCACCCAGATCTACGTCCGGCGCCTGGCCGAGGAAGGCCTGGTGAGCGAGGATGAGTACCAGCGGATGCGCGAGGAATTCCGCGCCGTGCTGGATACCGAGTTCGAGGTCGCCGAATCGTTCAAGCCGAACAAGGCCGACTGGCTGGAAGGCCGCTGGGCCGGCCTGAAGCGGGCGCGCGGCACCGTGCGCCGCGGCCGCACCGCCGAGGACGAGGACACGCTGCGCCGCCTGATCGAGGTGCTGACGACGGCACCCGGCGACTTCAACCTGCACCGGACGCTGCAACGGCAGCTCGACCGCAAGCGCGAGATGCTGGAAAGCGGCACCGGCATCGACTGGGCGACCGCCGAGGCGCTGGCCTTCGGCTCGCTGCTCGACGAGGGCTTCGGGGTGCGCCTGTCCGGCCAGGATTCGGGCCGCGGCACCTTCTCGCAGCGCCATGCGGTGTTCACCGATCAGGTGGACGGCTCGCGCTACACGCCGCTCGACCACGTCAGCCCGGACGCCAAGTTCGAGGTCATCGACTCCATGCTGTCCGAGGCGGCGGTGATGGGCTTCGAATACGGCTATTCGCTGGCCGAGCCCAACACGCTGGTGCTGTGGGAGGCGCAGTTCGGCGACTTCGCCAACGGCGCGCAGGTCATCATCGACCAGTTCCTCGCCGCCGGCGAGCTGAAGTGGCTGCGCATGAGCGGCCTCGTGCTGCTGCTGCCGCACGGCTTCGAGGGGCAGGGGCCGGAGCATTCCTCGGCGCGGCTGGAGCGCTACCTGCAGATGTCCGCCGAGGACAACTGGCAGGTCGCCAACTGCACCACGCCCGCCAACTATTTCCACATCCTGCGCCGGCAGATGCACCGCGAGTTCCGCAAGCCGCTGGTGCTGATGACGCCCAAGAGCCTGCTGCGCCACAAGCTGTGCGTGTCGCACCTCAGCGACATGGCGCGCGGCACCTCGTTCCACCGGATCATGCTCGACCACGCGCAGACCGAGGGCGAGCGCCACGGCTACGGCAAGCTGCTGCCCGACGACCAGATCAGCCGCGTCGTCATCTGCTCGGGCAAGGTCTATTACGACCTGCTGGAGGAGCGCGAGGCCAAGAAGCTGCACGACGTCTACCTGTTGCGGGTCGAGCAGCTCTATCCGTTCCCCGGCGATTCCCTGCTGGAGGAGCTGGAGCGCTTCCCGCACGCCAAGATCGTCTGGTGTCAGGAAGAGCC
>CAZVVC010000305.1:0-1624 GCA_964630425.1 uncultured Bifidobacterium sp.
GCAACATGGGCGAGGACAACTGGCGCTGGCACATGTACGACACCGTCAAGGGGTCGGACTGGCTGGGCGATCAGGACGCCATCGAATACATGGTCCGCGAGGCGCCCGCCGCGGTGATCGAGCTGGAGCATTTCGGCGTGCCGTTCTCGCGCACCGAGGAAGGCAAGATCTACCAGCGCGCCTTCGGCGGCATGACCACCAATTTCGGCCAGGGCCCGGCGGCGCAGCGCACCTGCGCGGCGGCCGACCGCACCGGCCACGCCATGCTGCACACCCTCTACCAGCAGTCGCTGAAGCATGACGCCGAGTTCTTCATCGAATATTTCGCGCTCGACCTGATCATGGACGAGGGCGTGTGCCGCGGCGTCATCGCGCTCGACATGGCGACCGGCGAGCTGCACCGCTTCCGCGCCCACATGGTGGTGCTGGCGACAGGCGGCTATGGCCGCGCCTATTTCTCGGCCACCTCGGCGCACACCTGCACCGGCGACGGCGGCGGCATGGCGCTGCGCGCGGGCCTGCCGCTCCAGGACATGGAGTTCGTGCAGTTCCACCCCACCGGCATCTATGGCTCGGGCTGCCTGATCACCGAGGGCGCCCGCGGCGAGGGCGGCTACCTGGTCAATGCCGAAGGCGAGCGCTTCATGGAGCGCTACGCGCCGTCGGCCAAGGACCTGGCGTCGCGCGACGTGGTCAGCCGCTCCATGACCGTGGAGATCCGCGAAGGCCGCGGTGTCGGCCCGCACAAGGACCACATCTACCTGCACCTCGACCACCTCGATCCGGCGATCCTGCACGAGCGCCTGCCCGGCATCTCGGAATCGGCCCGCATCTTCGCCGGCGTCGACGTGACCAAGGAGCCGATCCCGGTGCTGCCGACCGTGCACTACAACATGGGCGGCCTGCAGACCAACTATCACGGCGAGGTCGTCACCCTGAAGGACGGCAACCCGGACACGGTGGTCCCCGGCCTGATGGCGGTGGGCGAGGCGGCGTGCGTGTCGGTGCACGGCGCGAACAGGCTGGGCTCCAACTCGCTGATCGACCTCGTGGTGTTCGGCCGCGCCGCGTCGCACCGCGCCGCCGAGATCGTCAAGGCGGGCGCCAAGCACAAGGACCTCGGCCCGAACGCCGGCGAGAACGCCATCGCTCTGCTCGACCATTACCGCTACGCCAAGGGCGGCACGCCCACCGCGCAGATCCGCCTGCAGATGCAGCGCACCATGCAGAACAACTGCGCCGTGTTCCGCACCGGCGAGGTGCTGGAGGAGGGCAAGGTGCTGATCAAGCAGGTGTGGGACCAGATGGCCGACATCCGCGTCACCGACCGCTCGCTGGTCTGGAACAGCGACCTGATCGAGAGCATCGAGCTCGACAATCTGATCCGGCAGGCCGTGGTCACCATGTTCTCGGCCGAGAACCGCAAGGAAAGCCGCGGCGCCCATGCCCGCGAGGACTTCTCCGAGCGCGACGACGCCAACTGGATGAAGCACACGCTGGCCTGGCTGGACGATAGCGGCAACGTCACCATCGACTATCGGCCGGTGCACACCTACACGCTCACCGAGGATGTGAGCTACATCGAACCCAAGGCCCGCGTTTACTAAGGCTCAGGATAAGGATA
>CAZVVC010000305.1:1634-4467 GCA_964630425.1 uncultured Bifidobacterium sp.
GCGCAACTCCAAGATCAACAAGAACGGCAAGACCTACAAGGCGCCCGAAGGCGCCACGCGCGTGCGCACGTTCAGCGTCTACCGATGGAGCCCGGACGACAACGAGAATCCGCGCATGGACACCTATGAGGTGGACCTGGACAAGTGCGGCCCGATGGTTCTCGACGCGCTCATCAAGATCAAGAACGAGATGGACTCGACCCTGACCTTCCGGCGCTCGTGCCGCGAGGGCATCTGCGGGTCGTGCGCCATGAACATCGACGGCAAGAACGGCCTCGCCTGCACCACCGGCATGGACGAGGTGAAAGGCGACATCACCATCACCCCGCTGCCGCACATGGAGGTGGTGAAGGACCTGGTGCCGGACCTGACCAACTTCTATGCCCAGTACGCGTCCATCGAGCCGTGGATGAAGACCGAGAGCCCGGCGCCGGACCGTGAGCGGCTTCAGACCGAGGGCGACCGGCGCAAGCTGGACGGCCTCTACGAGTGCATCCTGTGCGCCTGCTGCTCGACCTCGTGCCCGTCCTACTGGTGGAACCAGGACCGCTACCTCGGCCCGGCCATCCTGCTGCAGGCCTATCGCTGGATCGCCGACAGCCGCGACGAGCACACCGGCGAGCGCCTCGACAACCTCGAGGACCCGTTCCGGCTCTATCGCTGCCATACCATCATGAACTGCACCCACGCCTGCCCGAAGGGCCTCAATCCGGCCAAGGCCATCGCCGAGATCAAGAAGCTGATGGTCGAGCGGCGCGCCTGACCTGCGCCATCGGCGGTTGCGCCCGCCGGGACACGACTGTAGATAGCGAACGGCGGCTTCCGGAAGCCGCCGTTTCGTTGTCCGGGACTCGATGAAGCCGCACGTTCCCTCCAGCCTGAAATTCGCCAGCCCGCTCGAGGGCTACCGCGCGCTCGTGCGGGACGGGGCGCTCAGCCACGACGAGGCGCAGGAACTGGCGGTCGAGAAGCTCGAGGTGCTGCACGCCAGGCTGAAGACCTACCTGCCGGGCCGCAACGGCGGCTGGCGCAGCCTGTTCCGGCGCGAGAAGCAGGACGCGCCGCAGGGCCTCTATGTCTATGGCGGGGTCGGCCGCGGCAAGTCCATGCTGATGGACCTGTTCTTCGCCTCGACCGGGTTCGCGCCGAAGCGCCGGGTGCATTTCCACGCCTTCATGCTGGAGGTGCACGAGTCCGTGCACCGCTGGCGCAAGCTGTCGCCGGCCGAGCGCCGGGCCGAGGGATTCGACTCCGACGATCCGATTCCGCCGGTCGCCGCCAAGGTTGCGCGCGAAGCAATGCTGCTATGCTTCGACGAGTTCCAGGTGACCGACGTGGCCGACGCCATGATCCTGGGCCGGCTGTTCCGCGCGCTGTTCGATCTGGGCGTGGTCATGGTCATCACCTCGAACCGCGCGCCCGCCGATCTCTACAAGGGCGGCTTGAACCGACAGCTCTTTCTGCCGTCCATCGAGATGCTCAGGACCGAGCTGGACGTGCTGCACCTGGCCTCGCCCACCGACTACCGGCTCAAGCGCATCCACGACATGCCGGTCTATCACGTGCCGCTCGGCGCCCAGGCCGACGCCGAACTCGACGAGACATTCGAGGCGCTGACCGACCGCAAGACCGGCGACGAGGTGGTGCTCGACGTCATGCAGGGTCGCACCCTCGCCGTGCCCCAGGCCGCCAAGGGCGTGGCCCGGTTCAGCTTTCCCGAACTGTGCGCCCGGCCGCTGGGCGCGGCGGACTATCTCGCCATCGCCGCCAGCTTTCATACGCTGGTGCTCTCGGGCATCCCGCGCATGGGGCCGGACAAGCGGAACGAGGCCAGGCGCTTCGTCACCCTGATCGACACGCTCTACGAGGCCCGCGTCAAGCTGATCTGTTCCGCGGCGGCGCGGCCCGAGGAACTGTATGTCTCCGGCGACGGCAGCTTCGAGTTCGAGCGCACCGTCTCGCGCCTGCTGGAGATGCAGAGCCAGGAATATTTCGAGACGCAGCCCCGGACCGTGACCGATGCATGACGTACAGGTCTGTATAATAGACAGAAACGTATAAATCTCGCCCTTGCGGCCCCCTGCAATTCGCGTTAAACCCGGTCCCCGATCCGTTCCGTATTCAACCAACCGGAGACCTTCATGGCTCGCAAGAAGATTGCGCTGATCGGCGGTGGCCAGATCGGCGGCACGCTCGCCCATCTCATCGGCCTCAAGGAACTGGGCGACGTCGTCATCTTCGACATCGCCGAGGGCCTGCCCCAGGGCAAGGCGCTCGACCTCGACCAGTCCAGCCCCATCGAAGGCTTCGACAGCCGTCTCACCGGCACCCAGGATTACAAGGACCTCGCCGGCGCCGACGTGGTGATCGTCACCGCCGGCGTGCCGCGCAAGCCGGGCATGAGCCGCGACGATCTGCTGGGCATCAACCTGAAGGTCATGCGCGCCGTCGGCGAGGGCATCAAGAACAACTGCCCGAACGCCTTCGTGGTGTGCATCACCAACCCGCTCGACGCCATGGTCTGGGCGCTGCGCGAGTTCAGCGGCCTGCCGCACAACATGGTCGTCGGCATGGCCGGCGTGCTGGACTCGGCCCGCTTCAGCTGGTTCCTGGCGGAAGAGTTCAACGTCTCGGTCGAGGACGTCACCACCTTCGTGCTGGGCGGCCACGGCGACACCATGGTGCCGCTGGTGCGCTACTCCACCGTCGCCGGCATCCCGGTGCCGGACCTGATCAAGATGGGCTGGTCCACCCAGGAGAAGATCGACCAGATCGTGCAGCGCACCCGTGACGGCGGCGCCGAGATCGTCGGCCTGCTGAAGACCGGCTCGGC
>CAZVVC010000306.1:0-4459 GCA_964630425.1 uncultured Bifidobacterium sp.
CGTTCATATTATAGCCTTGTTTCAACTTTAGGTTGCTGCTGCTGGGGCTACTCTTTCCGAAACGGGATTCAGCATGTGGCGTGACAGCCCCCACCCCTCCCCGTCGTCGGCCCGCGCCCGGCCGCGCCATGCCGTTCTCGACGACCCGGCGTTCGCCGGGGAGCTCGAGCAGGTGATCCCGCCGCTGCGCGCCTATGCGCGCCTGCTGTCCCGCTCGCCGGATCGCGGGGACGATCTGGTGCAGGATGCGCTGCTCAAGGCCTGGGCGGCGCGGCATAGCTTCCGCAAGGGCACCAACTTCAAGGCGTGGATCTTCACCATCCTGCGCAACACCCATCTCACCGCCATGCGCCGCCGGAAATTCGAGGGCGAGTATCACGAGGGCGCCGAGGAAGGGCTGGCGGCGCCGCCCAACCAGCTCGACCACCTGTCCCTGGTGGAGCTGCGCCAGGCGCTGACCCGGCTGCCGCCGAAGCAGTGCGAGAGCCTGATGCTGGTGGTCGCCGCGGGCTTTTCCTATGCCGAGGCCGCCGAAATCTGCGGCTGCATGGTGGGCACCATCAAGAGCCGCATCGGCCGCGCACGGGAGACGCTGCAACGGATTCTCGACGGCACCGATCCCGGCCCCGGCAACCAGCAGGATTCGGCCTGACGGGAAAATCCGCCGCGGGAGCGGAACAATCCGGACCCGCCCGGGTTTCAAGCCCGTCGGTATGTCACCACATCGCTGACTGCCGGCATGGCGCTTCCCCCTCGCGCCTGCCCAGGCAATCGATAGACCCCCATTCCACCCTCGATTGCCTGGGCCCTTATCGGGGTGCCAGGGCAGGGAGGTGCTTCCATGCGTGACCGCGACACGGTGACAGGTGCGGGGCGACCGGCCTCGCGGGGCAGGTGGGACGGGCTGCGCGACGAGCTGGGGCTGACGCGCCCGCCGGGACGGCGCAAGCCGTGGCTCGTCCCGGCCCTTCTCGTCGGATTGGGGCTGTTCGTGCTGTTCCTGATCATGTAGCCGGATCAGGCGGCGCCGCGTTCCTTGCAATGGGAACAGCAGTAATAGACGCCGCCCGCCTCGAGGCCGTGGCCGACGATCCGGCAGCCGCAATGGGCGCAGGCGGGCGCGAGCGCGTGGATGGCGCATTCGAAGCTGTCGAACACATGGCGCTCGCCGGCCATCACCACCTCGAATGCCCGGTCGTAATCGTTACGGCAAACCTCGCAACGCGGCATCGCAACCTCCTTTTCCATGATCCAGGAACCGGCCGGAGGGGGTTTTGTTCCGCGGCGAGGGACGGCGCCCGGCCTCTCGCGGCCAGGCGCCCTTGCCCTTCAGGCGAAGAAGCCCACCAGCCCGGTGCCCTCGTCGCGGTGCCGGCCGCCGGCGCGGGCCGCCATGGACGCGGCCGCCGCGCTGACCAGCAGCGAGGCGACCGTGAGGAAGCCCAGCAGCACACCGGCCTTGCGCGCGGCCTCGGCCGCCTCGCGTGCCTTCGCGGCGGCGGTGTCAGCGGCCTGCCTGGCTTCGGTGATGACCGTATCGACCCGCTGGCGCGCCTCGGCCTGGGACACGCCCGTCTGGCCGGAGACGAGAACCGCCAGTTGCTGGCGGTCGGCCTCGGTCACGCCCTCCTCGCGCAGCGCGCCCATCACCAGGATCCGCGCGGCCTCGGCCCGCGCCGCGGCGCGGTTGCCCGGCGCGGGCGCGGTCATCGGCGCCGCTTCGGGCGGCACGGCCGCGGGTTGCTGCTGCCCCGCCGCGGCGCGGAACAGCATGTCCGAGAAATAATCGGCGGTCTGACGGTCGGTCGAGGCGGCAGCCCCGCCCACCGCCGCGCCCGCGCCCGCCACGGCGGCCGTGGCGACCTTGCCGCCCGCGGCGGCGATGCCGGTCGCGGCCGAGGCGGCCATGACGCCGCCGATCAGCACGGCGAGCGCCCAGACGACGAGGCCGTGGATGGAGTCGCGTACCGAAACCTCGTGCGGCGTGGAATCGTAGGACCGGGACCGCATCCGGCCGGCCAGATAGCCGCCGATGGCGAAGCTTCCGGCGCTGACGATCAGGATCCAGAGCGCCAGCCCGATCGCCATCGCCATGCTGGTGACGCCCTCTCCCCGGAACGGCGAGGTCAGCGACAGGCCGATGGTGGACCCGAAAGCGAACAGAACGAAAGAAACGGCCGCTGCCATGACGGCACCGGCGATGACGGCCGCCCAGTCCATGTGACTGTAATGGGCAACCGGCGCGGGCGCCGGAACGGCGACCGCAGGATTGACGTCAACCATGCTTCCATCTCCCCGATGAAGTGTCAGCGCAAGCCGAAGAACGACAGCACGGCGATGATGACGACGACGAGGCCGACCAGATAAATGATGCTGTTCACGACTGCTCTCCCGTTCCTTGGTGATGTTTGGGAACAGAACGACAAATCCCGCGGTCGGTTCCGAAGACGCTCGAGGTTTCAGGCCATGAAGCCGTTCCCAACCCCGCTCCTGTCGAGTGATCCGGCGCAGCCGGATCGTATCGAGACACGGGCAACCGGCGGTGCGCGTCTCGATACACCCGGCCTGCGGCCGGGCACTCGACGTGAGCGGGAGAGGAGTGTGCCATGAAGGCCGAGAACGCGCCGTAGCCGGGGGAAAATCAGGCCGTCTGGGGCCGGCCCAGCTTCTTCTGCTTGCGGCGCATCAGGTGCCAGGCGACGGGCAGGCTGAACCTGACCACCGGGCTGGCGGTGCCGAAGCCCACCGCGCGCAGGATCATGCGCACGCCCTTTTCCACATGGGCCCGGCCATAGAGGCCGTAGGCGCCGGATTCATAGGCGGCCGAACAGCGATCCCGGTCGTAGGGCTCGGCGCTGACCGGGGCGACGTTGGCGGCGTAATAGGCATAGCCGAACTCGTCGTCGCCCACCTCGGCGATCCGGTCGCCCAGGATCTTCAGCCGGGCCATGCGGGTGATGCAGTCGCCGCGTGCCTCGTAGGCTTCCAGATGGGAGCGGAACAGCTTGTAATGGCGCACCTCGTCGGCGGCGATGTTGCGGGCGATCTGCTTCAGCACCGGCTCGGCGACCGTGTCGTGCATGGCCGAATAGAACGAGGTGGTGCCGCTTTCCACCACGCAGCGCGCGAAGAGCTCGCCGGGCTTTGAGCCGCGGGTGGACTGGTCGCTGTCGAGCGGAAGCTGCTGGTATCCGGTGCGGAAGGTGGCCAGCGCGGCATCGAGATCGAAGGACGGATCGGCCAGCGACGCCCAGCGGGCCAGCGCGCGGCCGTGCTGGACCTCCTCGTCGCCCCACATGCGCACCGCGCCGCACAGCGGCTCGTCGCCCTGGAAGACGTTGCAGAGATAGGTGACGTAGTCCGGGGCGTTGGCCTCGACCAGAGCGGCCGCCTTGATGGTGGCGAGCACCTGCCCGTCCACGAGATCAGGGCGGAAAGCACTCCAGTCGATATCGTCGAGAGTCCAATACCGGCTCATGCCACCCCGTTTCGCTGATGCTGGCGGATCGGGCGCTATTCTACGGCGCTGAGCAATTCGTTCAAGCTGTCATGCAACGCCTGGGCGCGCACGCGCTCGGCGTCGGTCTTGGCCAGCGAGACGTCCTCGGCGGCGTTGCGCACCTGCTGCGCCAGCTCGGCCCGGTCCAGCTCGGCCAGGTTGGTGGCCTGCTCGGCCAGCAGCGTCACCCGCTCGGGCGTCACGTCGACGAAGCCGCCGCGCACGAAGATGCGGGTGGACGGCGCGCTGCCCCAGTTGTCGTACACGTCGACCACGGCCGGCCGCACGGTGGAGATGACGGGCATGTGGCCCGGCATCACCGTGAAGTCGCCTTCGCCGCCGGGCACCATCACCGCCGCGACCTCGGCCGACATCAGCAGGCGATCGGGGGAGACCAGTTCGAATGAGATTCTGTCTGCCATGATGGTGTTCTCCGGCGCCTTCTATCAGGCCGCTTCGGCCGCCATGCGCTCGGCCTTGGCCACCGCTTCGTCCATGTTGCCGACCATGTAGAACGCGGCCTCGGGCAGGTGATCGTACTCGCCGTCCACCAGCGCCTTGAAGCCCTTGATGGTGTCTTCGAGCGAGACCAGCTTGCCCGGCGAGCCGGTGAACACCTCGGCCACGTGGAACGGCTGGCTGAGGAAACGCTGCACCTTGCGGGCGCGGGCCACGACCAGCTTGTCGTCTTCCGACAGCTCGTCCATGCCCAGGATGGCGATGATGTCCTGCAGGTTCTTGTAGCGCTGCAGCGTCTCCTGGACCTTACGGGCCACGGCGTAGTGCTCGTCGCCGACGACGCGCGGGTCGAGGATGCGCGAGGTGGAATCGAGCGGGTCCACGGCCGGGTAGATGCCCAGCTCGGCGATCTGGCGCGACAGCACGGTGGTGGCGTCGAGATGCGAGAACGAGGTGGCCGGGGCCGGGTCGGTCAGGTCGTCGGCGGGCACGTAGATGGCC
>CAZVVC010000307.1:0-4417 GCA_964630425.1 uncultured Bifidobacterium sp.
TCCTCCTGATCGCCATCGGCGTCACCGCGCTGCTGCATGTCTATGTCGGCGCGCGGCTCCTGCCCGACCTGCCGGTGGCAGACGCCTGGCGCTGGGCGGGCGGCGTGCTGCTGGCGGTCTCCTGCGCGGTGATGCCCATGGGCGTGCTGTCGCGCAGCGTCAGGAAACAGCCGCTGTCCGACCTGCTGGCATGGGCCGGATCGCTGGTCATGGGGCTGTTCTCGTCGCTGCTGATGCTGACCCTGCTGCGCGATATCGTGCTGCTGGGCACGGCCGCGCTGGCGTCCGGCGACACGTTCCAGGCGGTGACGGCCTGGTCGGCGGCCGCCGTGCCGGCGCTGGCCCTGCTCGCCACCGCGCTGGGCTTCGTCAACGCCCGCCGCCTCGCCCGCGTCAAGGACGTCACGGTGCCCATCGAGGGCCTGCCCGGCCCGCTCGACGGCTTCACCATCGCCCAGATCAGCGACATCCATGTGGGGCCGACCATCAGGCGGCGCCATCTGGACGCCATCGTCGACGCGGTCAACGGCCTGGACGCCGACCTGATCGCGGTGACCGGCGACGTGGTGGACGGCAGCGTGCGCGACCTGGCGCCCCACACCGCGCCGCTGGAGCGGCTGAACGCCCGGCACGGGGCGTTCTTCGTCACCGGCAACCACGAATACTATTCCGGCGCGGCCCAGTGGATCATCGAGATGCGCCGCCTGGGCCTGAACGTGCTGACCAACGAGCACGTGGTGATCGAGCATGACGGCGCGGCGCTGGTGGTGGCCGGCGTGCCCGATTTCAGCGCCCATCATTTCGAGCCGTCCCACCGGAGCGATCCGGCCGCCGCCCTTCACGGCGCGCCAGAAGGGCCGCCCCGCGTGCTGCTGGCGCACCAGCCGCGCAGCGCCGAGGCGGCCGCGCGGGCCGGCTTCGACCTGCAAATCTCCGGCCATACCCACGGCGGCCAGTTCTGGCCCTGGAACCATTTCGTGCGGTTGCAGCAGCCTTTCATCGGCGGCCTGGACCGGCTGGGCCCATTGTGGGTCTATACCAGCCGGGGCACGGGGTACTGGGGGCCGCCGAAACGGCTGGGCGTGCCGTCGGAAATCACCCGGATCAGGCTGGTGCGCGCCTGATCAGGCGACCATCGCCTCCGAGGTGTTGAAGAACAGCGCCTGGCTGATCGTCGCCTGCACCGTGCGGTGGTCGAACGGCTTGGTGATGAGGAAGGTCGGCTCGGGCCGCTCGCCGGTCAGCAGCCGCTCGGGGAAGGCGGTGATGAAGATCACCGGCACTTCCATGTGCGACAGGATGTCCTTCACCGCGTCGAGGCCGGAGCTGCCGTCGGCGAGCTGGATGTCGGCCAGGACCAGGCCGGGCACATGCTCGCGCGCCGCCTTCACCGCCTGCTGGCGCGTCATGGAGATGGCGACCACCTGATGGCCGAGATCGGCGACCAGCGAGGCCAAGTCCATGGAGATGGCGGGCTCGTCCTCGATGATCAGGACCTTGGTGCGCTCCTGCCGCTGGATGTCGGCGAGGGCGGCCTCGAGCAGCTCGCCGATCTCGTCCGGCGACAGGCCGACGATCTCGGCGGCCTCGTTCTCGCCGAAGCCTTCCATCGCGGTCAGCAGCAGCACCTGGCGGCTGACCGGCGTCAACGCGCCGAGCTGGCGTTGCAGGCGCTGCTCCGGCCTGGGAAGGTTGTCCACCTCGACCGGCGCGCCGACCTGCGACGTCAGCCAGATCGCATGGAACACCTTGTACAGCCCCACCTTGGCGCCGACCTCGCGCGGGAATTCCTCGGGCGCCTCCACGATGGTCTCCAGGCACGCCCGCACATAGGCGTCGCCATGCGCCTGGTTCCCCGTCAGAGCGCGCGCATAGCGCCGCAGATGGGAGAGATGGGGGGCGAGGTCAGCAGCAAGCGACATGGGAACTCTCCGAGTTGTCCAGAGTTGTACTAGCGGCAACAGGGGTATGGACCATTGAAAACCCTCTGCCGTGAGGATGCAAGCGTTCGCCCATTGACCGGTTCCGAGGATCAGGCAAATAGTGGAACGTGAGGAAATCCGTGGTTCGGGTACGAGTGAGGCAAGCGATCGTGAGCGAGGTCAAGGAATCGGGCGAGGGTAAACCTGGCCGCGGCAAGAACGGGAACCGCAAGCGGCTGGGCGACAATCTCCGGATGCTGTACGACGAGGTTGTCAACGAGCCGGTCCCCCAGGAGATGCTGGACCTGCTGGCCCGCCTGAAGGACGACCGGAAGTAAGACCGCCCGCCGGCCATCCGGGCTGCTCGTTGATGACCGGGAAGGCCATCCGGCACTCGAACCCGTCCGGCGCATAATCCATCTCGACCGAGCCGCCCAGCGCCATCAGATTGTGGTTGATGAGGCGCGATCCGAACCCCGCCTGCGCCGGCGCCTCGATGGGCGGGCCGCCCTGCTCCTTCCAGCGGAATTCGACGCGCAGGTCGCCGCTCTCGTCGCGCCCGGTCCGCCACCGCACGGACACCCGGCCGACGGCGTTCGACAGCGCGCCGTAGTGGGTCGCGTTGGTCAGCAACTCGTGGAAGGTCATCGCCAGGGTCAGCGTGGCGCGCGGGCCGAAACCCACCTCGTCTCCCTCGACGTCGAGGCGGTTGGAGCCGAAGGAGGCCAGCGCCTCGGCGACGATGGTCTTCAGCGGCGTATCCTGCCACTGGCTCCGCACCAGCAGATCGTGCGCGCGGCTGAGCGCCAGCAGCCGGTTGCTGAAGGATTCCCGGAACGTATCCACCGAATCCGTGTAGCGCAGCGTCTGCATGGCCAGCGCGTAGACCGTCGCCAGCGCGTTCTTGACGCGGTGATTGAGCTCGCGCGCGAACAGGATGTGGCGCTCCTCGGCCACCTTCTGATGGGTGATGTCCACCAGCATGTTCACCGCGCCGACGAACGTGCCCTTGGCGTCGTAGAGCGGTGTCGGATGCGGCAGGATCGCCACGCGCGAGCCGTCGGGCCGCTCCACCACGGCCTGGACGTCGCGCACGACGCGCCGCTCCTTGATGGCGATCGCCATGGGGCATTCGTCCAGCGGCAGTTCGCTGCCGTCCATCCGGCGCAGCATCCACGAGCCGCACCAGAGCGTGCCGATCTCCGGGCTGAGGCCCCACAGTTCGGCGGCGGCCCTGTTGTAGAAGGTGATTCGCCCGTCGGCATCGGTCGTGTAGATCGCCGCCGGCAGCGCATCGAGCGTGTCCCACAGCAGCGCCCCGGTATCGTTCACTTCCTCCGGGCACCGCTGGAAGGTGACGATGGTGCCACGCAGCTTGCCGCCGCGCCGGACCGGCTCGGTGTTGGCGAGGACGAACTGGCGGGCCTTGCCCACCATGCCCAGGCCAAGGCGGGCATTGGAGACCGGCTCGCCGCACTGGAGCCGGGCCATGAAGGGCTGGCCCGAAAGCGTGTCGCCGGACAGGGAAAGCCAGGTCTCGCCGTGCTCCGGCGCGCGCCCCCACAGGGCGGCGGCCTTGGCGTTGAACTGCACGATGCGGCCCGCGGCATCGCAAACGCACGCCGCCGTCGGCAACATGCGCAGTGCATCATCCGAAATCAGGGCGCCGCCCCGTTCCGGTAACCGTTCGTTGCTCTGCATATCCACGGCGGAACTCAAAATCGTGCCTGCTCGTCGCATCCATCACTTTGCCCGACCGTCCGCCGTTCTGAAAACAGGTTGGATTTCGTCCTCCCTTTTCTCGATCGAACGTGGCGACCGTTGCGCGCCACCCAGCCACCGGCTGCCGGCTTTCCTGCTAAACCCGCGTCGATGGCGGAAAGTTCCCGTCAAGCGGCCGGATCGCCCGGATCCTTCCCCACCAGACGGACCACGGTGGCTTTCAGGTCGGCCTCGGCGAAGGGTTTGGACAGCACCGGCTGCGACCTGTACTGCCTCAGGCTGTCCGGCCCATAGCCGGTGAAGAATGCGAACGGCACGCCGCGCTCGGTCAGTACGCCGGCGACCTCGAAGGTTTCCTGGCCGTGCAGCTTGAGGTCCAGTATGGCGCAGTGGAACGTGCCGTTTCGCGCCGCCTCCAGCGCGGGTTGCAGGCGGCCGACCACGGTCACCTCCTTGCAGCCGATATCCACGAGCATCTCTTCGACGATCATGGAGATCGCCGGATCATCCTCGATCAGCAAAATGCTGGTCATTCCCGAGCCCCCGCTCCTCTCGTGCTACGGTCAAAAAAGACACGCAGGCCAAAGGATACCCTCTGTCCGCGACTTCCGGTAACTCGCAAGACGGCCATCGGTTCCGGAAAATTCGCTACTCGCCATCGGCCTCCCTTTCCAGCGGGAAGGAACCCCGGAGAACGCCGACCTCTCCGGCCATTGCCCTAGGAGCCTGTCTGAATAATTGGCTCGACGGCTGGTGTGAAGCTTGATTCACTG
>CAZVVC010000308.1:0-4376 GCA_964630425.1 uncultured Bifidobacterium sp.
ACGCCGGCTCGATCATCATCGTCCCCGGCTACGGCATGGCCGTCGCCCAGGCGCAGCACGCGCTGAAGGAGATGGCCGAGGAGCTGAAGAAGGAAGGCGTCGACGTGCGCTACGCCATCCATCCGGTCGCGGGCCGCATGCCCGGCCACATGAACGTGCTGCTGGCGGAAGCCAACGTGCCCTATGACGAGGTGTTCGAGCTGGAGGACATCAACTCGTCCTTCAGCCAGGCCGACGTGGCCTTCGTCATCGGCGCCAACGACGTGACCAACCCGGCGGCCAAGACTGACAAGACCAGCCCGATCTACGGCATGCCCGTGCTGGACGTGGAGAACGCCAAGACCGTGCTGTTCATCAAGCGCGGCATGGCGGCCGGCTATGCCGGCGTGGAGAACGAGCTGTTCTTCCGCGACAACACCATGATGCTGTTCGGCGACGCCAAGAAGATGGTCGAGGAGATCGTCAAGTCGCTGTAAGGCGCATCGGACCTGCTTCGGAAAGGCCGCCTCCGGGCGGCCTTTTCTTTTCGCTGATCGCGGATTGGCGGGGAAAGTGGCTGAATGTCGCACCAGCCCGTCCGGCGTACCGGCTTCATGAAACCGCACCCAACTCCGCTCATGTCGAGTGATTTGGCGCTTTGCGCCAAATCGTATCGAGACACGGACAAACGGTGGTGCGCGTCTCGATACACCCGGCCTTCGGCCGGGCACTCGACGGGAGCGGATTTGGGGTACGCCATGAACGCTTTCCCCGCGCCTCCGTGGCGGCCTTTTCTTTTGCCCGCCGGCCGTGCTACCAAGGCGGCCATGACACGGCACCCGCGCATCGCCCTCATTATTCCCGGTCTCCGCGACCGGGGCGGTGCCTGAGTCCGCATCCCCGCCGGCCGCGCGAGCGACGCGCCGCCGGCCTGCCGACCCCGCGATCGCTCCCGTTTTTGAAGGAATGATCGCATGACTCCCCAGACAGCCCCGCCCACCTCGCGCCTCGCCATCGGCTATGCCCTCGGCGCGCTCGGCTCGGTGCTGTTCGCCACCAAGAGCATCGCCATCAAGCTGGCCTATGCCGAGGGCGTGGACACCGAGACGCTGCTCGCCCTGCGCATGCTGCTGTCGCTGCCGTTCTACGCGGCGGTCGGCGTCTGGTCGCTGCGCGGCAGGGAGGCGGGCGGCGCCGGGCCGCTGGGCGGCGGGCTGGTGGCGAAGGCCGGGCTGGTCGGCATCCTCAGCTACTGGTTCGCCTCCTATACGGACTTCCTCGGCCTGACCTACATCTCGGCCCAGCTCGAGCGGCTGATCCTGTTCACCTATCCGCTGTTCACCGTGCTGTTCGGGGCGCTGCTGTTCCGCCAGCACGTGCGGCCGCGCGCGCTGTGGGCGTTCGTCTTCTCCTACGCCGGGCTGGCGCTGATCTTCGCCGGCGCGCCGGCCGGCGGGGGCGATTCTCTCATGATCGGCGCGGGGCTGGTCGTCGTCTCGGCCATCGCCTTCGCGCTCTACCAGCTGCTGGCCAAGCCGCTGATCGGCCGCATCGGCCCCAGCCTGTTCACCTGCATCGCCATGACCGCCGCCGCCGCGGTGGTGATCGCCCAGTTCCTGCTGACCCATCCGGTGGGCGCGCTGGCGGTGACGCCCGACGCCTTCGCCTGCGCGCTGTTCCTCGCGGTGGGCGCGACGGTGATCCCGTCCTTCCTGATGAACGCCGCGCTTCACCGCATCTCGGCCCAGGCCAACGCGGTGATCGGCACGCTAAGCCCCATCGCCACCATCGCGCTGGCCGCCGCGATCCTGGGCGAGGTGATGACCGGCATGGAATGGCTGGGCGCGGCGCTGATCATCGCCGGCGTCGGCTGGTTCACGCTGACGGAGCGGAAGTGATCATATCACGCCGGCGAAAGGCCGGAGTTCGGCGGCGGTCTTGGGCAAGCCCTGTGCGGTGAGGGTGTCCAGATAGTCCTGCGCCGACTTCGGCGGGTTCCTCAGCCGTTGCCGGCAGCCATGCGCCGACAGGATGACGGCGGACTGCGACAGTCCGAACTGGTGATGCAGGAAATCATCCGGATGGAGAATCTCGATATCGTACCTGCCTGCCTCGCGGGTCGGGAAGTCGCGAAGGTTGAAGGTAACGATGGCGTCCGCGCCGCAATGAATGGCCGCTGCCAGAACATGCCGATCGTCCGGATCGGGCAGCGTCAATGACGGCACCAGCTCGTCGTAGCCCTCGACCAGGCAATCCATGACGGCCGCGTTCATCAGGGTCCGGGTCCGGTTCAACTGTTCCGGCGCGATATCCTCGCGACTGGCCAGCACGCTACGGATCCATTCGTCGTGGATATCGTCCGACCATTTGGCCCGGAACAACTGACGGCTGGCCAGCTCGATCAGGAGATCGCGCAACGGCGCCGGGTAAAGGACGCACGCGTCGTACACGACGGTGTAGCGGGAGAGGTTAATAGCCCATCCCCAGGTCCTGGGCTTGCCCCGCCAGTTCGTCCAGCGCCTCACGGCGGGCCTTGTCGAAGCGCGCCTTGTAGGCCTGCAGGTCGGTGAACAGCACGCGGCGATGAGTGCCCGTCATGTGATAGGGGATCTTGCCGCTTTCCAGCAACCGGACAAGGTGGGGACGCGACACATTCAGCAGGTTGGCTGCTTCCTGCGTGGTCAGTTCCGCATGGACGGGGATGAGAGTCACGGCATTGCCGTTGGCCATTTCCGTCAGAATGTCGATCAGCAGCGACGTGACGGATCTGGGCAGAGTCAGTTCCGACCCGTCGTCCATGTGGACCTTGACCGGATTGTTCCCGGTCTTGGCAAGCGCGCGGCTGGCGATCTTGGCGAGCTCGCTGTCCCGCTCATCGGGCACCACCGGCGCATCGGCTTGATTCAGCAACTCGGTCATATCGACGTCCCTTGTTCTCCGCGTCGAATATGGGGGTTTTTGCTATAAACGCAATAAACGAAACAATCCCTTCCAACAGTCCACCGTCAGGCCCCGGCTCCCAGAAACACGAAAGCCGCCCAGTGGGCGGCTTTTCGATCCGGTATCCGGCGTCGGCTTACATGCCGCCATCGCGTTCGGCGCGCTTGCGCTCCAGCTTCCGGGCGCGGCGAATGGCCGTGGCGTGCTCGCGGGCGCGGCGCTCGGACGGCTTTTCGTAGAAACGGCGGAGCTTCATCTCGCGGTAGATACCTTCACGCTGCATCTTCTTCTTCAGGGCGCGCAGCGCCTGATCGACGTTGTTGTCACGGACGGAAACCTGCACGTTCTCTCCTTTAGTTGATGCCACCAGCGGTAGACATAGGTTTATCGTCGGCATCATTCCAGCCGGCAAGGTGGCGCGTATGTATCACTTCGGCAACGGGTTGTGAAGCCCTTTGACCACACCGGCGCGAGCAACCATATTGAAAACATGACCGACACGCCGACGGATAGCCTCGATCCCCTGCGCCGCGACCTGCTGGCCGCCGCGCTGACCCACATTCCGTTCGACGGCTGGAGCGAGATCAGCCTCCACAAGGCGGCGCGGGACATCGGCGCGAGCCGGGGCGCGGCCGACATGGCGTTTCCGGGCGGCGCCCGCGACCTGCTGGATTGCTTCGCGCGCGACGCCGACGCGCGGATGCTGGCCCGGGCCGGGGAACAGGCCATCGGCGCGATGCGCATGCGCGACCGGATCCGCGCCGTGGTCAAAGCGCGCCTCGAGTCGGTGGCCGGGCACAAGGAGGCCGAGCGCCGCGCCATCGGCTTCCTGGCGCTGCCGCAGAACGCGGCCCTGGGCGTCCGGCTGGTCCAGCGCACCGTCGACCTGATGTGGCGCGCGGCGGGCGACACCTCGACCGACTTCGCCTTCTACACCAAGCGCGCCACGCTCGCCGGCGTCTATTCGGCGACGCTGCTCTGCTGGATGGCGGATTCCTCGGAAGACGGCGCCGACACCTGGGGCTTCCTCGATCGCCGGATCGACAATGTCATGGAGTTCGAGAAGGCGAAGGCCCGATTCCGCGAGCGCATCAAGGACACGCCTTCGCTGGCATCGCTCCTGTCGCGCCTGCGCTATCCGGGCGAGACCCGGATGAAGCCCTGATTCAGTCGTCCAGCGGGAAGACCTGGGTGACGTGGCCCATCTTGCGGCCGGGCCGGGCCTCGGCCTTGCCGTAGAGATGGACGTGGGCGCCGGGCTGCTTCTCCCACTCGGCGACCTTTTCGACGTCGTCGCCGATCAGGTTGGTCATCACCGCCCGGTGGGTCTGCGTGGTCGGCCCCAGCGGCAGGCCGCAGACGGCGCGGATGTGGTTCTCGAATTGGCTGGTCCGGGCGCCCTCGATGGTCCAGTGGCCGGAATTGTGCACGCGCGGCGCGGTCTCGTTGACCAGCAG
>CAZVVC010000309.1:0-4365 GCA_964630425.1 uncultured Bifidobacterium sp.
AACCTGGCCAGGGCCAAGGCCGGCTTCGACGCGCTGGGCTACCGGCTGCGCGGCGGCGTGCTGCGCGATCCGTCGGGCGCGCCGGTGCGCTTCGAGATCCTGCTCGACGATCCCGCCAATCTCCGGGTGGCGCAGCAATATGCCCGCGACCTCGCCCGGCTGGGCATCCAGGTCGAGGCGCGGCTGGTGGACAACGCCCAGTATCAGGAGCGCATGACCACCTACGATTTCGACATGGCCATGTATTTCTGGGGCCAGTCCCTGTCGCCGGGCAACGAGCAGGCGTTCTACTGGGGATCGGCCGCCGCCGACAGGCCGGGAACGCGCAACTACATGGGCGTGAAGGACCCGCTGATCGACAAGCTGGTGGGCAGGATCACCGCCGCCCGCACCCGCGCCGAGCTGGTGACCGCGACCCGCCTGCTCGACCGGGTGCTGCGCGCCGGCGTCTATGTGATCCCGCTCTACCACATGAAGGGCGACCGGGTGGCGTACTGGAACCGCATCGCCATGCCGGCGGTCACCCCGCTGACCGGCTACAGCGTCGAAACCTGGTGGGCCACTGGCAAATGATCCCGGGCGGGCATAAATCCCGTGGAGGAGATGCGTCCATGAAACGATCCCTCGCCCTTGCCGTGATGGCCGCCGGCCTGCTCGCGGGCTGCGCCGGCGCCTCGACCATGCGGTCCGAGGTGACGCGCTTCAACCGGCTTCCCCCGCCCGGCGGCACCGTCGCCGTCGTCGCCGCCGACGCGCGCAGGTCCGGCGACATCGAGTTCGGCGCCTATGCGCGTCAGACGGCCGAGCGTCTCGACGCGGCCGGTTTCCGCCCCGCGACGGGCGATGCCCCCGACTATATCGCCCAGCTCGACTACGACCAGCAGCCGGTGGCCGGCGGTTTCGATCGCGGCGGCGGCCCGCGCATGAGCCTGGGCATCGGCGGCGCCAGCTTCGGCGGCCATTCGGCGGTGGGCGTCGGCGTGGGAACGAGCTTCGACCTGAACGGCCGGAGCCGGGACGCGGCCGCCCTGCGGACGGTCACGCTGGTCATCGAACGCCGCGCCGACGGCGGCCGCGTCTTCGAGGGCCGCGCGCAAAGCATGGGCCCCGCCGCGAATTTCACCGGCGCCGTTTCCTACATGATCGACGCGATCTTCACCGACTTCCCCGGTGAGAACGGCAGGACCATCACCGTCGAGGCGAAAGTGGACCGGCGCTGACACTCCACAAACTGTGAGACTGTGGAGACATGAAGAACATCACCATTTCCATCGACGACGAGACCTACCGGAAGGCGCGCATACGCGCCGCCGAACTCGATACCTCGGTATCCGCCATGGTGCGGCGGTTCCTCGAAAGTCTGGACACGCGTGAAAGCGAATTCGACCGCCTCGAGCACGAGGAGAAGAAGCTGAGGGAACTGGTCAGGCATTTCGACCCGACGGATCGCTTGAGCCGTGACGAGGTACATGACACGCCGGGTGCGATGTCCTCTACACGGAAGATCTGAGCGACGGACAGGTTGTCGATGGCGTCATCATCGCCAACCCGTTCCGTCGATAGGCCGCCGATTAGATCGCGCCGGCCGCCTTCAGGGTCTCGATCTCCGACGCGCTGAAGCCGCGGTCGCGCAGCACCTCGTCGTTGTGCTCGCCGGCGACCGGCGACGGGCGCTGCACCTCGGGCTTGGTGCGCGAGAAGCGCGGCGCGGGTCCGGGCTGGCGCAGGCCGCCCACCTCGATGAAGGTGCCGCGTTCCTTGTTGTGCGGATGCTCGTGCACCTCGTTCATGGAGAGGACCGGGGCGAAGCACACGTCGGTGTATTCCATGATCGCGCACCATTCATCGCGCGTCCTGGTCTTGAACACCTTTGTGAGGGTTTCCTTGTAACCCCGCCATTTGTCTTTGTTATGCTGGTCGGCGAACTCACCGGCGTCGATACCCGCCTTCTCGACCAGCAGCTTGTAGAACTGCGGCTCGATGGAGCCGATGGAGATGTATTTGCCGTCCTTGGTCTCGTAGACCTCGTAGAAATGCGCGCCGGTGTCGAGGATGTTGACGCCGCGCCTGTCGCCGTCCCAGCGGCCCATGGCCTGCATGCCGTACATGGGCGCCATCAGCAGGGCGGCGCCGTCGACCATGGCGGTGTCGATCACCTGGCCCTTGCCCGACTTCTGCGCCTCGATCAGCGCGCAGGCGATGCCGAAGGCCAGCATCATGCCGCCGCCGCCGAAATCGCCCACCAGATTCATGGGCGGCACCGGCTTGCTGTCCTCGCGGCCCAGGCAGTGCAGCACGCCGGACAGGGCGATGTAGTTGATGTCGTGGCCGGCGACGGGTGCGTACGGGCCTTCCTGGCCCCAGCCGGTCATGCGGCCGTAGATGATCTTCGGGTTGCGCTTCATCACTTCGTCCGGCCCCAGGCCCAGGCGCTCCATGACGCCGGGACGGAAGCCCTCGGTGATGACGTCGGCGCTCTCGCACAGCTTGAGCACGGTCTCGATGGCCTCGGGCTTCTTCAGGTCCAGCGCCAGCGAGCGCCGGCCCCGGTTCAGTACGTCGAAGCGGGCGTTGCCGCCGGCCGTGGTGCCGCCCCGGACGTTGTCCTTGCGGTCGATGCGGATCACGTCGGCGCCCATGTCGGCCAGCATCATGGCGCAGAACGGGCCCGGACCGATGCCGGCGATTTCGATGACCTTGATGCCCTGGAGCGGACCCATTGCAGTCTCCCTTTTCCCTGAAGTTCCCGTATTTTGCCCGTTACCATAGAAAGCGATCAGGGCGAAACCAACAGGAATCGCGCGCCGGTTACCTGCCGGAAACAGTTCACGGGCCGGGGCGGCCGCGGAAGGCGCCGCGCGCCTCAGCCCGCCGGGCCGTGCGCGTCTTCCAGCGCCTTGCCGACGAGGCGCCCGGCATGGCCGACGGGATCGGCCTGGAACGCGGCGAGCTGCGCCAGACGGCCGGAGGCGGCGCACCACGCCTCGCCGGCCGCGCGCCAGTCCCGGTCGCCCGAAATGGTGTAGACGGCGGCCATCTCGAAGCAGGTGATCGCGCCGGGTCCCCAGAGCTCGATCACCGCGCTGACCACATCCGGCCATGCCGGTACGGGCTCGTCCAGATAGGCGAGCGCATAGGCGCGGCGCCAGGCCTCGTGCTTCTCGCCGGCGGCAACGAGGAAGAACAGCCGGTCCGGCCAGCGCAGCATGGCGGTGTTGTCGGACGCATCGCGCGCGATCCGCTGGAATCTGGCGGAAAGAGTGTCGAAATGGGTGCCCGTCATGCCGAAATGTCCCCGAGGGGACCCTGCCCCGCACTGGTTCAAATCCCTCGGCATCTGAATACCGTGGGACATTGCGGCATCTAACGGCGGAACGGCGCGCGGGGCTAGCGCCTGATCAACCCAAATTGGGGAATGGGCGGGAGCGTCGCCGCCCGCCGCCCGGACGTCCCGCGACGGCGGGGATCAGGCCTTCTTTTCCTCCTGCACCACCCGGATGTGCAGCTCGCGGAGCTGCTTGTTGGTGGCGACGGCAGGCGCGCCCATCATCAGGTCCTCGGCCTGCTGGGTCATCGGGAACAGGATGACCTCGCGGATGTTCGGCACGTCGGCCAGCAGCATGACGATGCGGTCGATGCCGGGCGCGATGCCGCCATGCGGCGGCGCGCCGTAGCGGAACGCGTTGAGCATGCCGCCGAAGCGGTTCTCCACGTCGTCCTTGGTATAGCCGGCGATCTCGAACGCCTTGACCATGATCTCCGGGCTGTGGTTGCGGATGCCGCCCGAGGAGAGCTCGATGCCGTTGCAGACGATGTCGTACTGGAACGCCAGGATGTCGAGCGGGTCCTTGCTCTCCAGCGCCTCCAGGCCGCCCTGCGGCATGGAGAACGGATTGTGGGAGAAATCGACCTTCTTCTCCTTGTCGTCCCATTCGTACATGGGGAAGTCGACGATCCAGCAGAAGCGGAACGCGTTCTCCTCGATCAGGCCCAGGTCCTGGCCCAGCTTGGTGCGCGCGAGGCCGGCCAGTTCGGCGGCCTTGGCGGGCGTGCCGGCGGCGAAGAACAGGCTGTCGCCGTCGGAAAGGCCCGTCAGCGCCTTGAGCTGGGCGATGCGCTCGGCGTCCAGGTTGTTGGCGATCGGCCCCTTGCCGCCGCCGTCCGCGAAGATGATGTAGCCGAGGCCCGGCGCGCCGTTGCCGCGCGCCCACTCGTTCATCTTGTCGAAGAAGCTGCGCGGCCGGTCGCTGGATTTGGGCGCGGGAATGGCGCGCACCACCGAGCCGCCTTCGATGGCGCGGGCGAACACGCCGAAATTCGAGCCGCGGAACACCTCGGTCACGTCGGTGATGATCAGCGGGTTGC
>CAZVVC010000310.1:0-4344 GCA_964630425.1 uncultured Bifidobacterium sp.
AGTTCCTTCTCGTCGCGCCAGGCGGTGCCGTAGACGCGCTGCAGCATCTCGTTCTTCGAATCGCCGCGCCAGTAGGCGCCGGCCAGCTTCATCAGCTTGAACGCCTTGCCCAGCTTGCCGGTGGACGGCAGGTGCGGGCCGCGGCACAGGTCGATGAAGTCGCCCTGGCGATAGAGGCCGATGGGCTCGCCCGCCGGGATCGAGGCGATGATCTCGGCCTTGTAGTCCTCGCCGATGCTCTTGAAGAACGCCACCGCTTCCTCGCGGTCCCATTCCTCGCGCACGATCTCCTCGTCCCGGTCGACGATCTCGCGCATGCGCTGCTCGATCTTCTCCAGGTCCTCCGGGGTGAACGGCTCCTCGCGGGCGAAGTCGTAATAGAAGCCGTCCTGGATCGCCGGGCCGATGGTGACCTGGGTCTCGGGATACAGCTCCTTGACCGCCTCGGCCATCACATGGGCCGCGTCGTGGCGCAGCAGCTCCAGCGCCGCCTCGTCCTTGCGGGTGATGATGGCGACCTTCGCGTCGCGGCCGATGGTCCGCGTGAGATCCCATTCCTGTCCGTCGACGAGGACGGCCAGCGCCGCCTTGGCGAGGCCAGGCCCGATGTCGGCGGCCAGCGCGGCGCCGGTGACCGGGCCGGCGAACTGGCGCGCGCTGCCGTCGGGCAGGGTGATCTTCACGGGATTCTCTACTGTCTGGTCCATTTCCGTCAGCCGCTTCGGTGGAGCCGGGAACCGTAGTCCGATTTGTTGGGGTGTCAAGCGAAGGGAGCCGATTCGCGCCTATCTGGCGCGCGGGCCGGTTGTTATGCTCCCTGCCGATTCCGTGATCGGATATTCTGGGGGAATTGGATGTCGCTGCCGTTGGAACAGTCTGCCGTCGCCGAGCTTCCGGACCGCCTCAAGGCGGGCGGCGACGGCGGCAACCTGCTCGCGCTGCACCTGATGGGGCTGCTGCTGACGATGGTGACGCTGGGCATCTACCGGTTCTGGTGGCGCACCAACGCGCGGCGCTATCTGTGGTCCAGCCTGTCCTACAAGGGCGATCCGTTCGAATATACGGGCAAGGGGCTCGAGCTGTTCCTCGGCTTCCTGATCGTGCTGTTCCTGGTCGTCGCGCCGCTCAGCGGCCTCTACTTCTTCGGCTACTGGCTGTTGAAGTCGGGCGAGACGGTGATCGGCATCACGATCATGGCGGGCATCTACATCGGTATGTTCGCGCTGTTCGGCGCGGCCATCTACCGGGTGATGGTCTACCGCCTGTCGCGGACCCGGTGGCGCGGCATCCGCGCGGCGCTGGGCGGATCGAGCTGGCGCTATACCGGCCTCTATCTGTGGTGCCTGCTGCTGCAGATCGTGACGCTGGGCTTCGCGGCGCCCTATGCGTCGATCAGGCTGAACGGCTACATGCTGAACAACGCCTGGTTCGGCAGCGGCCGCTTCGCCTTCCAGGCGGACTGGAAGCCGCTGATGAAATACTACGTCGTGCCCGGCGCCATCCAGCTGGCGTCGTTCGCGGTGATGGCCTGGGGCTTCTACGTCGTCCACAAGGCCAGCCCGGAAGGCGGCACGGCCGATTACGGTATGCTCTGGACGGGCTTCGGCATCGTCGGCGTCGGTCTGCTCATCCTGATCGCCGGGCTCATCGGCATGTTCTGGTACAGCGCCGCGCTCCTGCGCACGCTGGCCGCCGGCACCACCTTCGAGGGCGTGCGCTTCCGCGCGCCCATCGGCGGCGGGCGGCTGTGCCGGTTCGTCATCGGCAACGCCCTGCTGGTCATCGTCACCCAGTACATCGCCTATCCGTGGGTACAGCTCCGCATCCTGCGGCTGGTCGCCGAGACGCTGGAGATCCACGGCGAGCCCGACTTCGCGGCCATCGCCCAGAACACCAGCCTGCAACCCCGCTTCGGCGAGGGGCTGGGCGAGGCGTTCCTCTGAGATGCACCAGTTCCAGGGCACCTTCTATGACGGCCGCTCGGCCATCGGCCGCGCCTGCACGGTCTCGCTGGAGGAGGATGCGCTGGACATCCGGCTCGCCGACGGCACGGTGCTCTGGTGGCCGTTCGGGACGCTGGCGCTGATTTCCGAGGAAGGCGACGGCGACCGCGTGGTGGTGGCGCCGGACGGCCGCTCCGACGAGCGGCTCACGCTCCAGGGGGCCGGCATATTCCGTGCGCTGCTGGCGGCGGTGCCGGCGCTGGGCGACCAGCGGCTGACCCACGGCTACCGCAAGGCGCTGATCGTCGCCGGCTGCATCGTCGCGGTGCTGGTGCTGGTGTGGCTGGGCTATCCGGTGGTGAAGGACGGCGTGGTGGCCGTCTTCCCGGCCTCCTGGTCGGACAGGATCGGCCGGGAGATGGTCGAGGACCAGGCCATGTTCGGCAAGGCCTGCACCGGCGAGAAGGGGCTGGCCGCGCTCGACGGGCTGGCGCGGCGGCTGAGCGAGGGCGCCGGGCTGCCCGAGCCGGTGACCGTGCATGTGCGCTCGTCCTCGGAGGTCAACGCGTTCGCCGTGACCGGCGGCCATGTGGCGCTGCTCGACGGGCTGATCAAGGACGCCAAATCGCCCGAGGAGATCGCCGGCGTGCTGGCGCACGAGATCGGCCACGTGCAGCACCGGCATCCCCTGAAACGGCTGATCGACGTGGCCGGCATCCAGGTCGTCGTCACCAGCATCAGCGGTGACGTGGGCGCGGTGGGTACCACCATCATGATGCTGGAATATGGCCGTGACGACGAGGCGCAGGCCGACGCGGCGGCCGTGACGCTGCTCGACCGCGCCGGCATCGGATCGGCCGGCCTCGCCGACTTCTTCGACCGCATGGCGACCAAGCAGGAGGGCAAGCCGCGCTTCACCGCCTTCCTCAGGACCCATCCGCCGCTGGCCGACCGCTCGGCCATGATGCGCGCGCACGAGCCTCCGGCCGGTGCGAGGCCGGCGCTGACCGAACGGGAGTGGCAGGACGTGCGCGCCGTCTGCGACGGTGTCGCTAAGACCGACCGGGCGGACCGAGGCCGCGATAGAGCGTCATGATCCGCTGGCGGGCCGCGCCCAGCGAATAGTGGTGCTCGATATGGGCGCGCGAGGCCTTCGCCAGGCGGATGCGCGCCGTCTCGTCGAGCGCCAGCGCCTCGTCGAGCGCGGCGGCGAGGGCGTCGGGGTCGACCGGCGGCACCAGCCAGCCGGTCTCGCCGTCGATGACGATGTCGGGCGTGCCGCCCGTTCCCGAGGCGACGACCGGGCGGCCCATGGCCAGCGCCTCGGCGCAGATGCTGTTGAATGCCTCCGGCGACCGGGACGGGACCGCGACCACGTCGGCGATCATGTAGGCGACGGGCATGTCGGGCGCATGGCTGACGAAACGGACCCGGCCTGCCAGGCGCAGCGTGTCGATGAGGTGCAGCAGGGCCGCGTGATATCGGGGGTTCTCGTCCTCGCGCGCCAGGATCAGGCAGGTCGCCTGCTTGTTCGCCATCCGGCTCATGGCCTCGAGCAGGATGTCGTGGCCTTTCCCGGGCGCGAGCCGGCCGGGCATCAGGATCACGGCCGACAGTTCGTCGGCCCTCCAGTCCTGCATCTGGCGCACCAGCTTCTCGGCGCGGATGACGGCGGGATCGAAGCGCAGCAGGTCGACGCCGCGCGGGATGATCTCGACCCGCGTGCCCGCGGGCAGCGCCTTGGGCACGAGCGCCGCCACGAAGTCGGAGGCGGCCACCACGGCGCGGGCGGCGGCCATGTCGGCGGTCAGCCACTGGTCCGGCGCGTGGTTCTCGCTGGCGGTGGGCGAGACCACGAAGGGCACGCCCGTCGACGCGGACAGCCGCCGCGCCAGCCGGGCGCCGCGCCGGCCATAGGCGTGGATGACGGTGATGCCGTGCCGCGTCACCGCCCCCCGGAGCCGGAACAGGATGCGCAGGCGCGCCACCGGCGAGATGGAATCGAACGGCAGCGCCATATGGATGCCGCCGGACTGCCGGAACTCGCCCACCAATGCGCCGGAACGGGACGCGGCGACGGCCACGCCGCCCTCGGCGATGGCCGCGCGGGCGATGTCGATGGCGTTGCGCGACGGACCATCGGCGTCGAGGCGCGGCAGAATCTGGAGAATCCTCGGCGCGGCCTGCGTTCTGGGGTGGTCGAGAAGGTTGAAGACGGCCCCCGGCATTCGCTAAATGGTTGGCATGGACGCGTCACTTAGCACCATTTCCGCAGGGGGTCACGCGCTTGCGTACGAGGCCGTTCCGGGCCGTTCGCCGGGCGTGATCTTCCTGCCCGGCTTCAAGTCGGACATGACCGGCACCAAGGCCACGGCGCTGCGCGACTGGGCGCTGAAGCGGG
>CAZVVC010000311.1:0-4331 GCA_964630425.1 uncultured Bifidobacterium sp.
CCTCCGGCGCCGCCTCGGCCGCGTTCTTCACCAGGTTCAGGAACACCTGGATCAGCATGTTCCGGTCGCCGTGCACGGGCGGCAGCGACGGGTCGTACAGCTCGCTGAACCGCACATTGCGGGCGAAGCCGTTCTCGGCGACGCGCCGGACATGCTCCAGCACCTCGTGGATGTTGATCGGCGCGCGGTCGATGGGCCGAGGGTCGGAGAACACCTCCATGCGGTCGACCAGCGCCACGATGCGGTCGGTCTCCTCGCAGATCAGCCGCAGCAGCGCCTTGTCCTCGGAGCCGACCGAGCTTTCGACGAGCTGGGCGGCGCCCCTGATGCCGGACAGCGGATTCTTGATCTCGTGCGCCAGCACCGCGGCCATGGAGACGATGGAGCGGTTGGCGCCCCGATGGAGGAGCTGGTGGTCGATCTTGCTGGCGATGCCGCGCTCGCGCAGGGTCACGACCAGCAGCGCGGGATCCTCGGCCACGGGCGAGATCTGCACGTCCACATTGTGGGCGCCGATGCGCGGCGTGGCGACGACCAGCCCGTATTCCGACACCGACGAGCCCCGGCTGCGCACCTGCCCGACCAGCGCGAGCAACGGGCTGTCGAACGGGATGATTTCGCTCAGGCCCTGGGTCTGCAACACCCGGGCGCTGGACTGGAAGAACTGCTCGGCGGCCAGATTGGCGAAGCGGATGCGGTCCGACTGATCGAGCACCAGCAGCGGGTCGGGCAGCGCGTTGACCAGCATATCGGTGCTGATCGGCGATTGCCCCCTTCCCTTGAACAGGCTCGCCACCGATGGCATCAAGCCGCCAGCCTTTCGAGCTGGGGTTCATAGAACGCCCGCACCATGGCGCGGACCTGCTCGGGATCGTCGAGCCGGTTGACCTGGTCGCGGAACTCGCCGGAATCGACCATGCCCTTGGAATACCAGCCGATATGCTTGCGCGCGACGCGCACGCCGTTCTCGGTGCCGTAGAGGCTGAGCATGTACTAGTAATGTTCGAGCAGCACCTGGAGCTGCTCGGCCAGCGACGGATCGGGCAGGCGCTCGCCGGTGCGCAGATAATGCACGACCTGGCCCGGGAACCACGGGCGGCCATAGGCGCCGCGCCCGATCATCACGCCGTCGGCCCCGGACTGGCCCAGCGCCTCGTCCACGTCGTCGAAGCTGTTGATGTCGCCGTTGACGATGACCGGGATGCTCACCGCGTCCTTCACCTGGCGCACGAAGGACCAGTCCGCGTGACCCTTGTAGAGCTGGTTGCGGGTCCGCCCGTGCACGGTCACCATCTTGACGCCGCGCTCCTCGGCGATCCGCGCCAGCTCGGGCGCGTTGCGGCAATGATGGTCCCAGCCCGTGCGCATCTTCAGCGTCACCGGCACCGAGACGGCGGCGACCGTGCCCTCGATGATGCGGGCCGCGTGGTCGAGGTCGCGCATCAGCGCCGAGCCCGCCTCGCCGTTCACCACCTTCTTCACCGGGCAGCCCATGTTGATGTCGATGATGGCCGCGCCCAAATCCTCGTTCAGCTTGGCCGCCTCGCCCATCACCCGCGGCTCGCAGCCGGCGAGCTGCATGGACAGCGGCTGCTCCTCGGCCGACTTGGCGATCATCTGCTGGGTGCGGCGCGTCTCGCGGATCATCGCCTCGCTGGCGATCATCTCCGACACGACCAGCCCGGCGCCATAGCGTTTCACCAGGCGGCGGAAAGGCATGTCGGTCACGCCGGACATGGGCGCGAGGACGACGGGATCGGAGATGGAAACGTGGCCTAACTGGATGGTCATTTATTATGCAACCTCGTCGGTTGCTGTTTCCCTAAGCAAAGACGCCGTTTTGTGCAAGCGTTATCACACGGTTGACCGCCGGCGAAAACTCTCGCACACAGTTGCGTGAAACTTATCTTACACCACCAGCCGGACCAATCGTGAAAGTTGCAGCCCTGATCGTCGCGGCCGGCCGAGGCCACAGAGCCGGGTCGCCGCTGCCCAAGCAATATCTGGAGTTGGCCGGCGAGCCGATCCTGCGCCGCTCGGCGAATGCCTTCATCGCCAGTGGTTTGGTCGATCTGGTTCAGATCGTGATTCATCCGAACGACCGGGCGCTCTACGATGCCGCCACCGCCGGACTGCCCCTGCGCGCGCCGTGCGCGGGCGGCGCGAGCCGGCAGGAATCCGTTCGCCTCGGCCTCGAGGCGCTGGTGCCGGAAAAGCCCGATCTGGTGCTGATCCACGACGCCGCGCGGCCCTTCGTCGGCGCGGACACGATCCGCGCCATCGTCGCCGCGCTGTCCAATAATAAGGCAGTCATCCCCGGACTCGAGGTGACGGACACCATCAAGCAGGTCGAGGACGGGCGTATCGTGGGCAATGTGGACCGCGCCCGCCTGCGCCGCGCCCAGACCCCGCAGGGTTTCCGCTTCGCGGCCATTCTGGAGGCGCACCGCAAGCTGGCGGCGGTGGACGATCTGACCGACGACGCGGCCGTGGCCGAGCGGGCCGGCATCGCCGTCCACGTGGTCAATGGCGATGAAAGGAACATCAAGGTGACGACCCCGGAAGACGTGGCGGCGCTGTCCGCCGTTCCCATGATCCCGTGCAGCGGCAACGGCTTCGACGTGCACCGTCTGGGGCCGGGCGATCACGTCACGCTGTGCGGCCACCGCATCCCGCACAGCCAGGGCCTGATCGGCCATTCCGACGCCGACGTGGCGCTGCACGCGCTGGTGGACGCGATCCTGGGCGCCGTGGGCGCCGGCGACATCGGCCGGCATTTCCCTCCCAGCGATCCGCAGTGGAAGGGCGCGCCGTCGCGGCTGTTCCTCGAGGAAGCCGTCCGGCTGGTGCGGGACCAGGGCGGCCGCATCGCCAATGTGGACGTCACCATCATCTGCGAGGCGCCCAAGGTGACGCCGCATGTGGCGCCCATGACCGCCATCCTGGCCGATATCCTCGGCATTCCGGCGCGGCGCATCAACGTCAAGGCGACGACCACCGAGAAACTGGGCTTCACCGGCCGGGGCGAAGGCATCGCGGCCCAGGCGAGCGCCAGCGTGCTGCTTCCCGACACGGCGTCATGAGACCCCATCTCGCCCATCCCGCCACCGTGCTGTCCACCTGGTTCTGGGTGGGGCTGATCCCGAAGGCGCCGGGCACGTTCGGCTCGCTCGCCGCCCTGCCCTTCGCCTGGGTCATCCAGACGTTCTGGGGCCCGGTGGCGCTGGAGGCCGGCGCGCTGCTGGTGTTCGTGGCCGGCTGCTGGGCATCGGCCCACTACATCCGCGACTTCGGCGAAAGCGACCCGGGCGAGGTGGTGATCGACGAGGTGGCCGGCCAGTGGATCGCCTGCCTGCTGCTGCCGCCCGGCATGCTGTGGGCCTGGCTGGCGGCCTTCGTGCTGTTCCGGATGTTCGACATCTTCAAGCCCTGGCCGATCGGCGTCCTCGACCGCCGCGGCCGCGGCGGCATCGGCATCATGCAGGACGACGTGGCGGCGGGTCTCTTCGCCTTCGTCCTGTTGCAACTGTTCCTGATCCTTTTCGCAGGTGGCCCATGGATACCGACAGCCTGATCCCCCGCGCGGCCGAGGTGCTCGCCGCGGCACGCGCCGGCGGCCTGAAGCTCGCCGCCGCCGAATCCTGCACCGGCGGCCTGGTCATGGCCTGCCTGACCGAGGTGCCCGGCTCGTCCGACGTGGTGGACAGAGGATTCGTCACCTACGGCAACCGGGCGAAGATGGAGATACTGGGCGTTCCCGCCGACATGCTGAGGCAGCATGGCGCGGTCAGCGAGCCGGTCGCCCGCGCCATGGTCGCCGGGGCGCTCGCCCGGTCGCAGGCGGACGTGGCCGTCGCCATCACCGGCATCGCCGGTCCGCCAAAGGACGACACCGACAAATCGGTCGGCCTCGTGCATTTCGCCGCCGCGCGCAAGAGCGGCGAGACCGTTCACAGGAAGATGGAATTCGGCGATCCGGGCCGCTCGGCCGTGCGCCGGAAATCGGTCGAGCTGGCCCTAGAGCTGATGCAGTCGCTTTTCTGAGCCGTAGAGCGCGTCGGCGCGGTCGATGAACGCGCCGACCATGCGCTTGACGATCTCGTCGAACACGCCGCCGACCAGCTTCTCGAACAGCCTGTTGCGGAATTCGAACTCGATGAAGAAGTCGACGGTGCAGGTGCCGTCGCCATTGTCCATGAAGCGCCAGTCGTTCTCCAGATGCCGCATGGGGCCGGTCATGTAGGTAACCCGGATGCGCTCGTGCTGGAACAGCTCGACCTTGGAGGTGAACTTCTCGCGGATCACCTTGTAGCCGATCATCAGATCGGCCA
>CAZVVC010000312.1:0-4305 GCA_964630425.1 uncultured Bifidobacterium sp.
GCTGCCCCCGAAGCTGAACGACGCGCTGGAGGCCAATCCGCTCGAGATCAACGGCAAATGGGAGGTCTGCCCGCTGGAGCCGCAGCGCCCCAACCGCCTGCGCAAGGTCTGCCTGGAAAGCGCGACCGAGCTGCGCCCCGTTCCCCGGAATTAAGCAAGGCCGGTTCGGCCGGTCTTTCTTTGATTGGCGGAGGACGTTCGCATCCGGCTTCATGAAACCGCGCCCAAACCCGCCCGCGTCTCTATACACCCGGCCCGCGGCCGGGCACTCGACGTGAGCGGGAATGGAGTGCGCCATAAACATTTGCCCCGCGAACGCCATCCGGCCATCCGGCGCGATTTGTACCTTCAGGCGTTGGCAGGTATGGCGCCCTCGGCTTCCTGCCTGGAAATACCCCGCAGCAGCCACAGCCCATAGAGCAGGTTCGGCAGCACGCCCAGCACCGGCATCAGCATGATCAGCCCCATCTCCGGCGTGGGCTGCTGGCCGCCGGACTGCCTGACGGCGGCCAGCACGGCGAGCAGCGCGCCGGTGTTCCAGAGCGCGTGCAACACCATGCACGGATAGAGCGAACCGGTGCGCACCCGGATCGCCATGAACAGCATGCCGGTGCAGAACGCCGCCAGGGCCTGCACCGCGGCGATGCCGAACTGACCGGTGACGAAGCCGTTCAGCACGTGCAGGGCGGCGAAGATCGCCGACGTCAGCCAGATCGCCGGCCAGATGCGGAACCGGGCGCGGAAGCCCTGGAACAGAACGCCCCGGCACGCCAGCTCCTCCGAGATGCCGACCAGGACGGCGTTCAGCGCCACGATGCCGACGATCCCCGGCGGCGGCAGGCCCAGATGGAACGCGAGGCCGAAGAAGAAGGCGAGATAGATCGCGACCGGCAGGGTGAGCAGCAGCGAGCGCGGCGACACCGGCGCGACGAGGCCCACCTCGCCGCGCGGGAACAGGAACGAGGCCGCCACGATGAAGACGCAGGCGGCCAGGATCTGCGGCACCACGCCGCGCGACATGAGCTGCTCGAGCGATGCCTGCTCGCCGCCGGAAAACAGCACGCCGGAAAAGCTGGTGACCAGCATCCAGCCGATGAAGACGGCGAGCGCGGCCGGCAGGTGGGCCTTTCCGGTCATGCCTCCCCCGCGCCCGCGCCGTGCATCGCTATCCGAACTTGCCGCTCGAGGCGAAGCCGCGCGGCACCATCCGGCCCGCCTGCGCGCGGTTGCCGGTCCAGTCCAGCAGGTTGGTCTCGGTGCGGGTGCGCTCGCCCGACGCCCAGGTCAGGCCGTCGGCGCGGTTGAACACCTTGGCGTCGGCAAGGCCGCCGTCCTTGTATTTCTGCAGGGTCAGTCCCTTGCCGCGCGCCATTTCGGGCAACTGGTCGCGCGGGAAGATCAGCAGCTTGCGGTTCTCGCCGACCACTGCGACCGTGTCGCCGACGGCGGGCGCGCAGACCCTGGCCTTCACCTTGCCGTCCACGTTCAGCACCTGCTTGCCGTTCTTGGTCTGGGCGAGCGCGTTGTCCGCGTCGACGATGAAGCCGCGACCGTCCGAGCTGGCCACCAGCAGCCGGGCGCTGGCCGAATAGGTCATGGCGGCGATGATGTCCTCGTTGGCGGGCAGGTCGATCATCAGCCGGACGGGCTCGCCCATGCCGCGCCCGCCGGGCAGCCTGTCGCAGCCCAGCGTGTAGAAGCGACCGTTGGAGGCGAACAGCAGCAGCTTGTCGGTGGTCTGCGCGTGGACGTGGAACGCGGGTCCGTCGCCGTCCTTGAACTTGACCTCGGCCGAGCGGTCCACATGGCCCTTCATGGCCCTGATCCAGCCCATGCGCGACAGGATCACCGTGACCGGCTCCTTCTCGATCAGCACCTCGGGCGTCGCCATGTCGACGGCGGCGGCCTCGCCGAAAGCGGTGCGGCGCGCACCCAGCGCCGTGTCCTTGCCGAACCGCTTGCGCAGGCCGTCCAGTTCCTGGCGCACCGCCAGCCGCTGCTTGGAGGGGCTGTCGACCAGCGCCGTCAGCTCGGCATGCTCGGCTTCCAGCCCGGCATATTCCTTGAGGATGCCTTCCTCCTCCAGCCGGCGCAGCGAGCGCAACCGCATGTTGAGGATGGCGTCGGCCTGGGTCTCGTTCAACTCGAACCGGGCCATCATCACCGGCTTGGGCTCGTCCTCGCCGCGGATGATGGCGATGATCTCGTCCAGGTTGAGGAACACGATCATGTAGCCACGCAGGATGTCCATGCGCCGCTCGATGTTGCCCAAGCGGAAGCGGGCCCGGCGGACCAGCACCTCGATACGGTGATCGAGATAGGCCTGCAACGCCTCCTTCAGCGACATGACCCGCGGCGTCTGGTCCTTGCCGAGGACGTTGAGGTTGAGCGAGACGCGCACCTCCAGCTCGGTGAGCTTGAACAGGCTCTCCATCAACACGGCGGGATCGACCGAGCGGGCGCGCGGCTCCAGCACGATGCGGATCACGTCGGTCGATTCGTCGCGCACGTCGGCCAGCAGCGCGGTCAGCTTCCGGTTGTTGATCAGCTCGGCGATCTTCTCGATCAGCTTGGACTTCTGGACCTGGTACGGGATTTCCGTGACCACGATCTGATAGGTGCCGCGCCCCTGGTCCTCGACCTCCCATTTCGCGCGCAGGCGGAAGCCGCCGCGGCCGGTCTCGTAGGCGCGGGCGATACTTTCGGCCGGCTCGACGCAGATGCCGCCGGTGGGGAAGTCCGGTCCCTTCACATGGTGCAGCAGCTCGGCCACGCTGGCGCCGGGATGGGACAGCAGGTGCTGCATGGCCAGGCACAGCTCGTCCACATTGTGCGGCGGAATGCTGGTCGCCATGCCGACCGCGATCCCCTGCGCGCCATTGGCCAGCAGGTTCGGGAAGCCCGCCGGCATGACCGTGGGCTCCTTGTCGTCGCCGTCATAGGTGGCGCGGAAGTCGATGGCGTCCTCGTCGAGGCCGTCCATCAGCGCCTCGGCCACATGGGTCAGGCGGGATTCGGTGTAGCGCATGGCCGCGGCGTTATCGCCGTCGATGTTGCCGAAATTGCCCTGGCCGTCGATCAGCGGATAACGAACCGCGAAATCCTGCGCCAGGCGCACCAGCGCGTCGTAGACCGACTGGTCGCCGTGGGGATGGAACTTGCCGATGACGTCGCCGACCACGCGGGCGCATTTCTTGTAGCCCGAATCCGGATCTAGCCTGAGCTGCTGCATGGCATAGAGCAGCCGCCGGTGCACCGGCTTGAGTCCGTCGCGCACGTCGGGCAGCGAGCGGGCCATGATGGTCGAGAGCGCATAGGACAGATAGCGCTCGGAAAGCGCGTCACCGAAGGGAACGTCGCGGACGTCCCCGCCGCCGGCTGGTGGAGTGAGTTCGTTCATGCCCCGAATATAGCAGGAAGCGGTTTATGCGCTACCAGATGATGTGGGTTATCCCCATGGTTTACATGGTTCGGGCACCCCCTCGCCCTACCCTCTCACGGCGGGGAGAAGGTGGCGCGAAGCGCCGGATGAGGGCCTATGGGCGTCGCAACAGATCCACGAACCGTGCCCTCGCGGGCGGCAGCCGCATCCGTCCCGGCACCAGCACGTCCCGCTCCAGGAAATACGCCGTCAGGTCGAAGCCGGCGATCAGGCCCGGCGCGTCCGGCGCCGCCCGGTCGGCGATGAACGCGGGCAGCGGCAGCAGCCGTTCGGCATAGTCGCCCGCCCCTTCCCGGCTGACGGCGCGGCCGGTGCGCGGCGAGACATAGACGAGCCTCCCGGTCTGGCCGGTGACGGCGCACGCCGTCAGGTCGAGGCCGTAACCGAGCGCGCCGAGCACGCCCAGCTCCCAATGGACCAGCGCGGCGGCGACCTGCGGCAGGTCGGCGGCGTCGCCGCGCAGCAGCTCGATCACCGGCAGCGCGCCCAGGAACACTTCCGGATGGGCCTCGCGCTCGGGCAGCGCCGAGGAGGCGACCGCGCACAACGCCGCGAGCGCCAGCAAACGGGTCTGCTCGGACATCACCGAGGCAGCGTTGGCGTCGATCAGCTCCAGCGTCGCGGTGCCCAGATGCTCGGCCAGCCTGCCGCGCCAGGTGACCGCGACCCGGTTTCCCGGCTGCATCACGCCGCGCATGCGTCCGCTCAGGCCGCCGCGCACCAAACCCTTGTGACGGCCGTGGCTCCGCGTCAGCAGTTCGACGATGGCCGAGGATTCACCGTGCCGCGCGGCGCCGAGAACCAGGGCTTCGTCGGTCCATTCCATGCATCAGTCGCTGTAGTCGAGGCCCATCTCGCGATAG
>CAZVVC010000313.1:0-4274 GCA_964630425.1 uncultured Bifidobacterium sp.
AGGTTGTTGCCGGTCAGCGCGTTGCGCACGTCGTGCCGGTTCAGAGTGAACACGGCGACGCGGTTCTCGAGCGTCAGTGTGGCGTCCACGGGCTTGTGGATGTCGGTCATCGGAATCTCCCTCTGTGTCGCCGCGACTATAGCCCGCCGCCGGTGAATGATAAGGCTCTTTTGCGGCGGGGCCGTTTCTCTATAGTGGCGGGCGGACACGGAAGGGGGACACATGACACAGGCGGCCACGGGCGCGACATTCCTCGGGCATCCGCGCGGCCTGGTGATCCTGTTCCTCACCGAGATGTGGGAGCGCTTCAGCTATTACGGCATGCGCTCCATGCTGATTTTCTATCTGACGCAGCACTTCCTGTTCTCCGACACGCCGGCCTACGGCATCTATTCCGCCTACATCTCCATGATCTACATCTCGCCGATCATCGGCGGCTTCGTCGCCGACCGCTGGCTGGGATTCCGGCGCGCGGTGCTGATCGGCGGCATCCTGATCGCCTGCGGCCACGGCGGCATGGCCATCGAGGGCGCGCAGGCCGTGGCGGACACGGCGGGCGAGGTGCAGCGCGACGGTACGGCGCTGCAGATCCTCTATTTCTCGCTGGCGCTGATCATCACCGGCACCGGCCTGCTGAAGGCCAACATCTCGGCCATCGTCGGCACGCTGTACGAGGAAGGCGACCGCCGCCGCGACGGCGGCTTCACCATCTTCTACATGGGCATCAACATCGGCGCCTTCATCGCCACCCTGAGCTGCGCCAAGGTCGCCCAGCTCTATGGCTGGTCCTATGGCTTCGGGCTTGCCGGCATCGGCATGGTCATCGGCGTCATCATCTTCATCTTCGGGCGCCGCTGGCTGGAAGGCCGGGGCGAGGCGCCCGATCCGGCGGCGCTGGCGCGGCCGGTCTTCGCCGGCCTGACCGTCAACCACACGGTCATCGGCGGCTGCGTCCTGACGGTCCTGCCCATATGGCTGCTGGTGCAGAACAGCGCGGTGCTCGGCGGCGCGCTGGGGCTCGCGGGCGCGGCGGCGATCCTCGCGGTGGTCGTCTACGCCACGCTCAAGCTGGAACGCATCGCCCGCAACCGCGTCTTCGCCATCCTGCTGCTGATGCCGTTCCACGCCCTGTTCTGGGCGTTCTTCGAACAGACCGGCACCTCGATGGCGCTGTTCGCCGAACGGGGCATCGACCTCAGCTTCTTCGGCCTGCCCGTGGCCGCCGGCCAGATCCAGTCGATCAATCCGATCTGCATCATCCTGTTCGCGCCGATCGTCGCGCTCATCTGGACCGGGCTGGACCGGAAGGGCTGGGAGCCGAGCATCCCGGTGAAGTTCGCGCTGGGCCTGTTGCAGATCGGCCTGGGCTTCCTGGTCTTCGTGCTGGGCATCGGCCTGGCCGAACCGGGCGAGAAGGTCTGGCTCGGCTGGCTGGCGCTCGGCATCCTGCTGCATTCGACGGGCGAGCTGTGCATCTCGCCGGTCGGCCTCTCGGCGGTCACCAAGCTGTCGCTCGCCCGGATCGCGGGGCTGATGATGGGAGTCTGGTTCCTGTCCAACGCCTTTGCCAATTACGCGGCCGGCCTGATCGCCATGACCGCCAGCATCGACTACGTGCCCGGCGACCAGGTGGATGTGGTGCAGGCGCTGCCGGTCTATGGCAGCATGTTCAGCTCGGTGGGCTGGACCGCCATCGGTTGCGCGGTCTTCCTGCTGGCGATCTCGCCGTTGCTCAGGAAGCTGATGCACGGCGTTCGTTGATTCATCACGCAAACGGGGAAACGCAGATGGCCAAGGCCGCCTATATGTTCATCGGCATCGATATCAGGGACGAGGCCGGCATGGCCCGATATGTCGAGGGCGCGCCGCCGATCCTCGCCGGCTTCGGGGGACGGGTCCTCGCCGTGGACAGCGACGCCGAACTGCTCGACGGGCGCTACCGCCGCGAGCGCATGGTGCTGATCGGCTTCCCGTCGCTGGAGGCGGCCCGCACCTTCTGGGCCTCGCCGGAATATCGGCCGATGAAGGAGCTGCGCGAGCGCTCCAGCGACCAGGACTGCATCCTGATCGAGGCGTTCGGCGACGACCCGCTGCCCGACACGGGCGACGGCGCGGTGTTCATGATCGGCGGCGGCGACACCCGCGACATGGAGGCCATGAAGCCCTACTACCAGGAAGTGCCGGCGATCAGCGCGAAGTTCGGCTCGCGCGCGCTGGCGGCGGGCATCGGCTTCGACCAGCTCGACGGCGCCTGGCCGCACAAATCGTTCGTCGGCCTGCGCTTCCCGTCGGAGGATGCGTTCAGGAAATTCTGGTTCGGCCCCGAATACGCGCCGTACAAGAAGCTGCGGGAGGACAACGCCGACGGCATGCACATGATGGTGCGCGGCATCTGAGGATTTGAACGGGAGGATCTCATGGGACGTATCGAAGGCAAGGTGTGCCTGGTCACCGGCGGCGGTGGCGGGCTGGGCAGGGCGGACGCCATCCGGCTGGCGCAGGAGGGCGGCAAGGTCGTCATCACCGACGTGAACGTGGCGGGCGGCGAGGAAACGGCCCAGCTGGCGGGCAACGGCGCCATCTTCATCAGGCAGGAGGTGACCGACGAGGACGGCTGGCAGCAGGTGCTGAAGCAGACCGCCGACCATTTCGGCAAGCTGAACGTGCTGGTCAACAACGCCGGCATCGTGGTGGTGAAGACGGTGGAATCGACCACCACCGAGGAATGGCGGCGGGTGCACGCCATCATGACCGACAGCGTGTTCTTCGGCATGAAATACGGCATCGACCTGATGAAGCGGAACGACGACCGCAACTCGATCATCAACATCTCCTCGACGGCGGCCTTCCTGGGCTATCCGCCGTTCTTCGCCTATGCGGCCTCGAAGGGCGCGGTGCGCTCCATGACCAAGTCGGCGGCTATCCACTGCCAGCAGTCCGGCTACCGTATCCGGGTGAACTCGGTGCATCCCGGCGGCATCGCCACCGCCATGGTCCGGCAGGCCCAGGCCGAAGGCGGCAGCACGCCGCGCCCCGCCGACGCCGGCAATGCCCAGCCGCCCGGACCCGGCCTCGGCGACCCCGAGGACGTGGCCAACATGGTGCTGTTCCTGGCGTCAGACGAATCCAAGCACGTCAACGGCGCGGAACTGCTGGTCGACAACGGCACGGTCATCCAGCCGTAGGGACGGTTGGACCCACTCCTTGAAGCCGTGATCCCGGCGAAGGCCGGGTCACGGCTTCAAGGGAGCTTAAAGCCCCATCGTCCTGATCGGGTCCGTGATGCCGTCCCAGTTGTCGGTGGCCTCGCGCAGGGCGGCCCAGACGGCGTTGCCGCCTTCCGGGGCGTCGACCAGCTCGACCATGCAGTTCAGGTCGCGCCGGGTGTCGATGTAGCAGAACCGCCGGTTGTTGGCGGAAGCGACCTCGCCGCTGGTCGCGACCTCGTAGCCCAGGGCCGTGTAGCGCGCCAGCTCGGCGTCGTAGTCGTCGGGATAGAAGCAGATGTGGTGATAGCCGTCCTGCCCCTTCGGCACGGCGTCCCGGTAGGCGGACGGGCCGTCATTATGCTGCTCGATCAGCTCGAGCTGCACATGGCCGGCGAAGGCGACGGCCACCGAGATATCCAGCTCGGCCGGCGCGCCGCGGTATCTGACGTTGTCGAGGCCGATCCGCGGGATCGTGAACCAGGGCCCCACCTTCATGGTGCTGGTGAACCGGGCGATGGCCTCGCCCAGATCGCGGACGACCCAGGCGTTCTGGGTGATGACGAGATTCTGGTGCTGTTTCATCGGTGCTCTCCCGTCATCCGCGCGGCACGGTCATGGTCGTGCCGTCCCAGGTCCGGGCGGCGTCCTCCAGCATCCGGGTCATCCGCAGATAGTTGTCGTCGGGATGGATCAGCTCGACCAGGCAGCGGCTCGCGTTCCAGGTGTCCACATAGGCGATGTGCGTCTGCTCCGGGTTGCCGCCCGAGGCGACGACCCCGTGGCCCAGGGCGCGATATGTCTCGACATCGCGGGCGACGTCGTCGGTCAGCACGCCGATGTGGTGGAAGCCTTCCTCGCCGGGCGCGTAATAGTCACGGTAGACCGACGGATGATCGTGCAGCGGCTGGATCAGCTCCATCTGGATGCCGCCGGACGCGGCGAGCGCCGCGTGCAGCTTCATGGTGGTCGGCTCGCCCTTGTAGAAGGCGTTGGCCATGCTGATGTTCTCCAGCATGACCCACGGGCCGATGCCCATTGTCCTCACCCAGCGGGCGACGGCGGCCT
>CAZVVC010000314.1:0-4265 GCA_964630425.1 uncultured Bifidobacterium sp.
CGGCGCGCGGCGTGATGGGCGAGGGAAGCGCCGTCCGCGGCAGCCTCTTCGTGGTGGCCAACATGGTGTCGCTGGGGCTGGCCGAGCACGAGGCGGCCGACGACTTCCGCACCTCGGTGCCCAGCGTCTTCGCGCTGGGCGACACGACCCACCGCTTCCAGCTCACGCCCGTCGCCATCGCCGAGGCGATGGCCTTCACCGCCACCCAGTTCGCGGACCGGCCCACGCGCATGGACTACCGCGACATCCCGACCGCGGTGTTCACCCAGCCGCCGATCGGCACCTGCGGCCTGACCGAGCACGAGGCGCGGGCGCGGCACGGCGACGACATCGACATCTACAAGGCCGATTTCCGCCCCATGATCCACACGCTGGGCGGCTCGGACGAGCGCACCATGATGAAGCTGATCGTCGACGCGAAGACCGACAGGGTGCTGGGCGCGCACATGGTCGGCCACGACGCGGGCGAGATCATCCAGGGCATCGGCATCGCCATCAAATGCGGCGCCACCAAGGCCCAGTTCGACGCCACGGTCGCCATCCATCCGACCGCCGCCGAGGAGTTCGTCACCATGCGTACGCCGCTACCTCGGCTGAAGCAGGCGGCGGAATAGCCGCGCTTTCCGGCGGGCGAGGCCGCGGCCCGAACGGTGGCGATTCTAAAAACTGGCCAAAACCCGTGCCCGGGCGTATATCAGGCGCCCTTGAACGACTCTAAACTACAAGGCGAAGCCATGACCAAGAAGTGGTCGCCGGAGAGCTGGAGAGCGCTGCCGGCCAAGCATATCCCGACCTACCCCGACCCGGCGGCCCTCGCCGAGGTGGAGAAGACGCTGAAGTCCTATCCGCCGCTGGTGTTCGCGGGCGAGGCGCGCAGCCTGAAGCAGGACCTGGCCGAGGTGGCCGAGGGCCGCGCCTTCCTGTTGCAGGGCGGCGATTGCGCCGAGAGCTTCGCCGAGTTCCATCCGGACAACATCCGCGACACGTTCCGCGTGCTGCTGCAGATGGCCGTGGCGCTGACCTGGGCGGCCTCGTGCCCGGTGGTGAAGGTGGGCCGCATCGCCGGCCAGTTCGCCAAGCCGCGCTCCAGCGACGTCGAGGAGATCGATGGCGTCACCCTGGAAAGCTACAAGGGCGACAACATCAACGGCATGGACTTCACGCCCGAGGCGCGCCGTCCCGATCCGCAGCGGCTGGTGCGCGCCTACTCGCAGTCGGCCGCCACGCTGAACCTGATCCGCGCCTTCGCCCAGGGCGGCTATGCCGACCTGCACCGCGTCCACGGCTGGATCCAGGGCTTCGTCGCCAATTCGCCGTCCGGCGGCCGCTATCAGGAGATGGCCTCGCGCATCTCCGAGGCGCTGGCCTTCATGGAGGCTTGCGGCGTGACGTCCGAGACCGCGCCGGTGCTGCGCGGCACCAGCTTCTACACCTCGCACGAGGCGCTGCTGCTGGGCTACGAGCAGGCCATGACCCGCGTCGATTCGACCACCGGCGACTGGTACGACACGTCGGCCCACATGCTGTGGATCGGCGAGCGCACCCGCCAGCTCGACCATGCCCATGTGGAATTCATGCGCGGCATCAGGAACCCGATCGGCTGCAAGGTCGGCCCGACCATGCAGCCGGACGAGCTGATCCGCCTGATCGACGCGCTCAACCCGGAGAACGAGCCCGGCCGCCTGACCCTCATCGCCCGCATGGGCGCCGAGAAGGTGACCGAGGCGCTGCCGGCGCTGGTGCGCAAGGTGAAGCAGGAAGGCCGCTCGGTCGTGTGGTCGTGCGATCCCATGCACGGCAACACCATCAAGTCGACCTCGGGCTACAAGACCCGTCCGTTCGACAAGGTGCAGGCCGAGGTGCGCGGCTTCTTCTCGGTGCACCGGGCCGAAGGCACCTATGCCGGCGGCGTGCATTTCGAGATGACCGGCCAGGATGTGACCGAATGCATGGGCGGCGCCCAGGCGATCACGGCCGAAGGCCTGAAGGACCGCTACCACACCCATTGCGACCCGCGCCTCAACGGCAGCCAGGCGCTGGAGCTGGCCTTCATCATCGCCGAAGGCATCCGCGAGGAACGCGGCGGCATCGCCCGCGTGGCGGCGGCGTCTTAGCAAGGGCGCCGCTCGCGCGGCGTACCCCTCACCCGGCCGCTTCGCGTCCACCCTCTCCCACAAGGGGAGAGGGATCGATGCCGGGCTCCGGCCTGGTTCCCTCTCCCCTTGTGGGAGAGGGTTAGGGTGAGGGGTCTCGGTGCCGGGGCACCGACGCTGGACAAGCGCGTTTCCGCGCGGATACTGGCTTCAAACCATTCGCGGGTTCCCATGACCGACACGCTCACCATCGCGCTCGCCCAGCTCAATCCCACCCTGGGCGATGTGGCCGGCAACGTGGAGAAGATCCGCGCGGCGCGGCGGGAAGCGGCGGCGGCGGGCGCCGATCTGGTGGTCTATGCCGAGCTGGTGCTGAACGGCTATCCGCCCGAGGACCTGATGCTGAAGCCGGCGTTCCAGGACGCGGTCGAGGCCGCGGTCCACGACCTCGCCCGCGACACGGCCGACGGCGGCCCCGCCATGCTGATCGGCGCGAGCTGGCACGAGGGCGGCAGCAAGCCGTTCAACGCGGCGATTCTGCTCGACGGCGGCGAGATCGCCGCCAAGCGGTACAAGCACCGTCTGCCCAATTACGGCGTGTTCGACGAGATGCGCATCTTCGCCGCCGGCCCGCTGCCCGGCCCCGTCACCTTCCGGGGCGCGCGGCTGGGCGTGATGGTCTGCGAGGACATGTGGTTCCCGGACGTGACCGAGGGCCTGCGGCAGGCCGGCGCCGAGATCCTGGTGGTGCCCAACGGCTCGCCCTACGAGCTGGGCAAGGTGGACACGCGCGCCCAGCTCGCCGCCCAGCGCGTGACGGAAAGCGGCCTGCCGCTGATCTACGTCAACCAGGTGGGCGGCCAGGACGAGATCGTCTTCGACGGTCTCTCCTTCGTCATGAACGCCGACCGCGAGGTGCCGGTGCGCATGGCCGGCTGGCGCGAGGCCCTGACGGTCACCAAATGGCGGCGCGGCGGCGCGGGCTGGCGCTGCGAGGAGGGCGAGAAGGTCCGCTACCCGGAAGGGCTGGAGGAAATCTACAGCGCCATGATGCTGGGCCTGCGCGACTATGTGAACAAGAACCGCTTTCCCGGCGTGGTGCTGGGCATGTCGGGCGGCATCGACAGCGCGCTGTCGGCGGCCGTCGCCGTCGACGCGCTGGGTGCCGACCGGGTGCGCTGCGTGATGATGCCCTATCGCTACACCAGCTCGGAAAGCGTGCGCGACGCCGAGCTGTGCTCGCGGGCGCTCGGGGTCCGGCACGAGGTGATCCCCATCGAGCCGGCGGTCGGCGGCTTCCTCGCCATGCTCGCGCCGTCGTTCGAGGGGCGCGCGGCCGACACCACCGAGGAGAATTTGCAGGCGCGCGCCCGGGGCATCACGCTGATGGCGCTGTCCAACAAGTTCGGCCACATGGTGCTGACCACCGGCAACAAATCCGAGATGTCGGTGGGCTACGCCACGCTCTACGGCGACATGTGCGGCGGCTATTCGGTGCTGAAGGACGTCTACAAGACCACCGTGTTCGCGCTGTCCCGCTGGCGCAACGCCCATGTGCCGGACGGCGCGCTGGGGCCGGGACAGGTGGTGATCCCGGAGAACATCATCACCCGCCCGCCCTCGGCCGAGCTGCGCGAGAACCAGACCGACCAGGACAATCTGCCGCCCTATGACGTGCTCGACGATATCCTGGAATGCCTGATCGAGAACGAGATGGCGTTCGAGGACATCGTGGCGCGCGGCCACGATCCGGCGGTGGTCCAGCGCATCGAGCACCTGCTCTACGTCGCCGAATACAAGCGCAGGCAGGCGCCGCCCGGCGTCAAGATCACCCGCCGCAATTTCGGCCGCGACCGGCGCTATCCGATCACCAACGGCTTCCGCAACGCCCGGTCGGTCACCCGCAAGCGGGAATTCAACGAATGAGCGTCCGGCTGCGCTTCGCGCCCAGCCCCACCGGCTACCTGCATGTGGGCAACGTCCGCACGGCGCTGGTCAATTTCCTCTATGCCCGCCAGCAGGGCGGCATCTTCATGCTGCGCTTCGACGACACCGATCCGGCGCGCTCGACCCAGGCCTTCGCCGACGCCATCGGCGAGGACCTGCGCTGGCTGGGGCTGACATGGGACACCTCCTCGCACCAGTCGCACCGGCAGGAAGCCTATGACGCCG
>CAZVVC010000315.1:0-4247 GCA_964630425.1 uncultured Bifidobacterium sp.
AGCCAGGTGAGGAAGGGCACATGGGGGAACACCACCGCCCATTGCGCCGTCTGGAGCAGCAGGATCATGACGACGCGCGCGGCATGGATGCCGGTGATCCGCGCGGCCATGGGGAACGGCACGCTCATGATCCGCCGGTTCAGCCCGAGCACCAGGAGCACCATCAGCACGCCCACCAGCACCGTGGCGGCGATGTAGCTGCCCGTGTCCGGCTGGGCGCGGGTGATGGTGTCGAGCTGGCCGGTGGCGAAGAAGGCGGCCACCAGCAGCAGCGTGAAGGAGTTCGACGCCAGCCCCGAGAGCAGGTTGTTGTCCTTGATCATGGACACGAGCTGACGCCCGCCCAGCCCCAGATGGCGCTTGGCCCACAGGAACATGTAGGCCTCGCCCGAATAGCTCATGACGGCGTAGTTGTAGACGCGCTTGCGCACGAACATGGGCAGGGTGCGCCAGAAGCCGATGCGCCAGCGCATGGCCTTGTAGCTGAGCAGCTCGGACACGGGGATGACGAAATACATCACCCCGAACAGCACGTAGAACCAGATGCTTTCGGGAAGCGACCGGCGCACCTCGCGCCAGCCGATCTCGGAGATGCGCCCGATCAGGTAGAGGACGACCCCGCCCACCAGCAGGAACTGCAGCACCTTGAGCGCCGCCTTCACGGACCGGCGGGACAGGAACTGATTCCATGCCGTGACCGAAAAGAGCCGCGATTTCTGCGAATCTGCCAATCGGCCACCCCGTGTTGTTCCCACCCGGCGTTCCAACGCCGGTGTGCGGGACTTAAAGGATTGCAGGGAAATTGAAAACCCCCGCGCGTCAGGTCAGCGCGGCATCGTCCATCAGCCTGCCGCGCCCGGCCCCGCCGGAGGCGGCCCCTTCCGCCGCCGGCGTCCGCCACCCCTCCAGCACCTCGCGGTACTGTACCACCAGCGCCTCGATCACCGCATCCCAGGTATAGCGGCGCGTCGCCTGCTGCGCGGCGGCGCCCATGCGGCCGCGCAGCGCCGGATCGGAGGCGAGCCTGCCCACCGCGTCGATATATCCCGCCGCGTCGCCGGGCCGGACCAGGAAGCCCGTCTCGCCGTGCCGCACCAGCGACCGCGAACCCGTCGCATCGGCGCAGACCGCAGGCAGGCCGGAGGCCATCGCCTCCAGCGTGACGATGCCGAAGGTCTCGGTGACGCTGGGGTTGAGGAAGATCTCGGCCGAGGCATAGGCCCTGGCGAGCGCCTCGCCCTCCAGATAGCCGGTGAAGACGGCGTCGCCCGGCAGCATGCCCCTGAAACGGTCGCGCTCGGGGCCGTCGCCGACCACCATCACCCGGTGCGCGATGCCGCGCTGGCGCAGGCCGTCCACGGTCTCGGCGAAGGAGGCCATGCCCTTCTCCAGCACCAGCCGGCCGACGAAGGCGACGACGGGCTCGCCGTCGCCGATGCCCAGCGCGCGCCGCCATTCCAGGTCCCTGCGGCCCGGATTGAAGCGGTCCGCGTCCACGCCGCGGCTCCAGATGCGGATATCCTTCGCCATGCGCTGCTCGCGCAGCACCTCGGCGGTGGATTCCGAGGGCACGTAGATCTGCTCGCACGCGGCGTAGAAGTGCCGCAGATAGCGGGTCACCGTGCTCTCCAGCCACCCCATGTGGTAGTAGCGGAAATAGGTGTCGTAGCGGGTGTGGAACGACGCGACCAGCGGCACGTCCCATTTCCGGGCCAGCCGACGCGCGGCATAGCCGATCAGGTCGGGCGCGGCCAGATGCATCAGGGTGGGCCGGAACGCCTTCAGCCGCTCGCGCTGCGCGCGCGGCAGCCCCAGGCCCACCCGGTATTCGGCGCGGCCCGGAAAGCCGATCGAGGGCACCGGAACGACGGTGCCCGCCGGCTCGAAGGCGGGTGGATCGGTGGTCGGCGAGAACACAAGCGATTCAATGCCTTGCCGTTCCAGATAGTCGATCAGCCGGTTCTGCGCGACGGCGGCGCCGTCGGTGACGTAGTTGTAGTTTCCCGAGAACAGTGCGACGCGAAGAGTCTGGTCAGGCATGATCTGGTGTGGGCCCTTTGTACGGCATACCGCCTATTCTAGGCATCCGCGGCAGTCGGAACAATGCAGCGCCGACGGCCTGCCCGGTACGGGCGGCAGGCCCGTACTAAGCCGCCCCGGCCCGCCATGCAACGCCCCGGACAGGCCTTGGCCAAGAAAATACCCTTCATGGTTGTACCGCTTTGCCATCCGCTTCTTGTCGGGTTAGACTTGTCCACCGGCGCCGTGGGGGCAGAGCCGGTGATACAGCGGGGCCTCGTGCCCGGCCATCAAACCGTGACGGGGCCATCGGTGGTGGGTGCTGGAGCAGTTATTGCGTTGATCGAAGGCGATCCCGTCGCTGCGCGGGCCGTCGCCGATCATCTTGCGCTGGCCGGATTCGAGGTGGTGACGGGCGCCTCCTGCAAGGACATCCGGACCATCGCCGATTCGCGCATCGTCGACCTGTTCATCCTCGACCGCAACCTGCCGGACGGCGACGGCCTGGCGCTGGCGGGCTATCTGCGCAGCGTCTCGGACGTGGCGATCATCATCCTGTCGGACATGGGCGACGTCACCGCGCGCGTCGAGGGGCTGAACACCGGCGCGGACGATTACCTGGTGAAGCCGGCGGCGCCCGAGGAACTGCTGGCGCGGGTCAACGCGGTGATCCGCCGCTCGCGCGGCCGGCGGTCGCGCGCGGGCGCCCGGCCGATCTGGCGCGTCGACGGCCTGACCCTCGATCCGGTGAACAACCGGCTGGGCGGCACCGCCGGCGCGCCGGCCGCCCTGACCGAGATAGAGACCCGCATCCTGTCCCGCCTGATCCAGAGCCAGGACCAGGTCGTCGACAAGAACAGCCTCAGCATGTTCGCCCTCGGCCGCCCGTGGCAACCCGAGGACCGCAGCATCGACGTCCATCTGGCGCGGCTGCGGCGCAAGTTCCGCAGCGTGGGCCTGAACCAGAACGCCATCCACACGGTGCGCGGCAAGGGCTATCGGTTCGTCGGCGCCTCGGTCGGCTGAGACGGCGGCCGGTCAGCCGCGCCCGTCGAGGACCTCGCGCAGCTTGTCCGCCAGCTCGCTGCGCGGGAACGGCTTGGACAGCAGCACCACGCCCTCGTCCAGCCGGCCGTGATGGATGATGGCGTTCTCGGTATAGCCGGACATGAAGAGCGTCCTGACCCCGGGCAGGCTTTCGCCGATGGCGTCCGACACCTGCCGCCCGGTCATGCCGTTGGGCAACACGATGTCGGCCAGCAGCAGGTCGGGCCGCGCGCCGTCGCGGACGAGCCGGATCGCCTCGGGCCCGTCGGCCGCCACCATCACCGAATAGCCCAGCGAGCGCAGCAGCGCGGTCACCGTCTGGCGCACGCCGGGATCGTCCTCGACCAGCAGGATCGTCTCGTCGCCCGTCCTCGCGCCGGGCTCGGGCGGCCGGGGCGCCTCGGCGGGCACGCCGCGGCGCTCGCGCGGGAAATAGATCTTGATGGTCGTGCCTTCGCCGGGCTCGCTGTAGAGCTTCACATGCCCGCCCGACTGCTTGACGAAGCCGTAGGTCATGCTGAGGCCGAGGCCGCTGCCGCGCCCCACGTCCTTGGTGGTGAAGAACGGCTCGAACGCCCGGGCCAGCACCGGCGGGGTCATGCCCGTGCCCGTATCGCTGACCGCCAGCATCACGTAGTCGCCGGACTCCACCTCGCCGTGGATCTGGGCATAGTGCTCGTCGAGGCGGGTGTTGAGGGTCTCGATGGCCAGCCGGCCGCCCAGCGGCATGGCGTCTCGGGCGTTCACCGCCAGGTTCATCAGCACGTTCTCGAGCTGCGCGCGGTCGACCTCGACCGGCCAGACGCCGGGTTGCAGCATGCTTTCGATGGCGATCTGCTCGCCCAGGGTCCGGTGCAGGATGCGCACCGTGTCGGTCACCAGCCGGTTGATGTCGATCACCTTGGGCTGGAGCGGCTGGCGGCGCGAGAACGCCAGCAGCCGCCGCGTCAGCTCGGCGCCCCGGCTCACCGAGGCGAGCGCCGCGTCGGCATAGTCGTTGCCGTCCGGGTCGTGCTCGACCATCTCCTTGAGCAGCTCCAGGTTCACCTGCATGGCCATCAGCAGGTTGTTGAAGTCGTGGGCCACGCCGCCGGTGAGCTGGCCGATGGTCTCCAGCCGCTGGACCTGCTGCAGCTTGGCCTCGGCGCGCTTGCGGTCGGTGATGTCCTGGATCGCGGCCG
>CAZVVC010000316.1:0-4205 GCA_964630425.1 uncultured Bifidobacterium sp.
ATCAGCTTCGCGAGCGCTACAATCAGATCGCGCAGGAAACCACCGACACGGCGGAAGCCCGCGCCCGGATGCAACAGGAGATCGAGGCCGAGGCGGCGCACCGGGAACGAGCGGCCCTGCTGACCGAGGTCGCTCGGACGCGCGTGCTTGAGCAGCTTGCCGGCTACCGTACCGATCGCGGGCAGACCGACATGCTCGAGGCGTGGCTCGCCATGCACGAGAATTTCGGCCACATCGGCTCGTTCATCCAGGACGCCGAGGGCCGCCGCGAGACCATTGCCCGCAAGGCCCAGTCGGATATGCGCGTGGTGATGAACGAGCTCGCTCGTGGGAAAATCCTCGGTGACCTCTCGCGAACCGGGAAATGGGTCGGCAGTCGCAAGCAGCAGGCCCGCATGGACAACATGGTGCGGGAGCTGTTCGGCGAGGACAGCGGTGACGCGACGGCCCAGGTCATGGCCCAGGCGTGGCAGAAGGTCAGCGAGGATCTCCGCATCCGGTTCAACGCCGCCGGCGGTGCCATCCCGAAGCTCGAAGGCTGGGGCCTGCCGCAGTCCCATGACCCGCTGGCCCTGCTCGGCGACGGAACGACCGGCCGCCGCGTCTGGATCGACTACATGATGCAGGAGGGCGTGCTCGACCGGGACCGTACCGTGCATCCGCTGACGCGTCAGCGCCTGAGCGATACCGAGCTTCGCGCTGCGCTGGAAGACATCTGGCTCAAGATCACGACCGACGGCTGGTCCAACAAGGACGTGACCAGCCAGCCGCCGGGCAAGGGCGCTCTCTACACCCAACACATGGATCACCGCTTCCTGCACTTCAAGAACGCGGATTCGTGGCTCGCCTATGCCAAGCGGTTCGGCAACCCCGATGCTTTCGCGGCCATGATGGGGCACATCTCCGTCATGTCTCGCGACATCGCGCACATGGAGACGTTCGGCCCCAATCCGAACGCCCTGCGTCAGTACGTGCGACAGCACATCACGAAGCTCGCCGCCGAGAAGGCGCCGCGCGACGTGATCATTGCTGAGCTGAATGACCGCATCGACGCCCTGCAGCAGGAAGCCTTTGGGATCAACGAGCCGCCGACCGGGGCATTCGAGCGCCTGAAAAACGCAGCCGACCGTATGGTGCGTGCGTCCCTCTCGAAGGACGATGCTGCGCTGAAGACGGCAGATGCCGACGCCAAGTCCGCCCTCGACCAGATCAATGCCGACGAGCCCGAGACGGCCCGTCGCGTCGATCTCGGCCGGCAGATCGCCAATCTGATGGGAGAATTGCAGCAGCCAATCATTGTGGCCGAGGGCCGCAAGCGCTTGCAGGACTACACCCGCACTCGCCTCAACCGCGCCGACGAGATGTGGTCTGCAATGCGCGGCGTCGAGCCGGGTAACGTTCATGCCGCGGAGGTGATGCAGTCGGTACGCAACTTCATCTCCGCCACGTCTCTCGGTGGCGCATGGATCTCATCCCTGACCGATCCATCGTTTGGTCAGGACACCCGCATGCGCATGGGCATGAGCTTTGCCAAGGCCAACTTTGGCAGGCTCATGGTGGCGAGCCTCAAGGAGCTGATCACCAACGGCAATCGTCAGGACGCAATCGACGCCATGCTCGGGCTCGACAGTGCCATGAACGTGCTGCGCCGGAAGGCCTCGGAGGTGAAGGGCGTCGATCACCGCTACTGGACGGGATGGGTCGCCGACCGCACGCTGACCTGGGGATTGCTCACACCCTGGACGCAGGCCGGCAAGCATCTCGTCGGGCACGACATAATGGCGTTCATGGGCTCCCATGTCGGGACGGCCTTCGGCAAACTGCCGTCCGGCTTGCAGAGAGCCCTGCAGATGCACGGCTTCGATCGGGTTGCCTGGGACACGGTCCGCGCCGCGCCGCTGCATGAGGGGAAGACGCTGCGGCCAAACGAGATCATCGACGCGCTCGGCAACCGCGACCTCGGCGAGCGCTACTTGCAGATGATCCTGCGCGAGACCCGCTATGCGGTCCCTGAAAGCACCGTAGCGTCGCGCACGATCATCACCGGTGCCGGGAAGCCAGGAACGCTGCTCGGTGAGATCGCCCGCAGTGCCGGGCAGTTCAAAGGGTTCGGCATCTCCGTTCTGATGCTGCATGCCGGGCGGATCGCGCGGGAGGTGGGTGCAGGGAACGCCAGAGACGCTCTCGGCTTCGGTGCGGGGCTGATCATCACCAGCACATTGCTCGGCGCCGTTGCGATAGCACTGAAGGATATGCGCGACGGCCGCGATCCGAGGAAGTGGCTGGACGAGAAGACCTGGCTCGACGGGAAGCATTGGGGCGCTGCATTCATGCAGGCCGGCGGCCTCGGCATTTACGGAGACCTCCTGTTCTCGGAGACAAACCGCTTTGGTGGCGGATTGGAGAGCACCGTTGCCGGTCCGCTCGTTGGTCGCGTGGCCGATGCGCTCGGCGTCACGGCCGAGATCAACGCCGGGCTTCAGGGCAAGAAGACCAACTTCGGCCGCTACGGGGTCAACCAGCTCCGCCGGAACGTGCCCTTTGCCAATCACTGGGCCTTGTCCCTGATGTACCAGCGGGCGGTAATGGATCGCTTGCAGATCATGGCCGATCCAGAGGCCGCCGCTGCCTTCGCGAGGGCATCAGCAAAGCGTCGCCGCGAGTACGGTCAGGCTGAATGGTGGCCCTCTGGTGCGCAAGCGCCACGGCGCGCACCTGATCTCTCGCGGATTCTGGCGACGCAATAAGAAATCAGCTACAGCGAATCAGTACTGCGTGCCCTGTCAATAGGAGGCACGGATGGCACGCATTGGCGTGTTGCCAACGAAAACATCATTGCAGTTGCGAGACGGCGGAGACGGCGGCGCGGGAACCTTGCCGGCGGCGACACCTACGGCTGCCGGCGTCATGACTGCGCACCAGGTCCAAATGCTCGAGGAGGTTTGGCAGAGCATGCAGAGCGGTGGCAGCGCATCCGCGCCGGTCATCATCGAGCGTGCGGCCGATACCAGCCATCTCGTCACCCGGGACGAGCTCAAAGCGCTTCTCGCAGTCATGCCGCGTGCGATGGACATGACGCCACAGTTACACGCACTCCGCGGCGAAATCGAGACGCTGAGAATTGCGGCCTCAGACGGGGGACAACGCGCGCTTCCCGGCCCGTCTGTGGATCATGGCGCCCGAGAGATCCTTGACCACGTCCTGGCTGGCTTCGAGCAGATGGAGGCACGGCTGCGAGCGGTTGAGGCGGTGACCAACACCATTCGTGCCCTGGCCGACATCAAGGGAGAGGCCGCATGATCCCTGCCAGCATCCGCAATCGCAACCCCGGCGCTCAAGAGCCTGGGTTTGCATCGCAGCGGTGGGGCTCCACCACGTATGAGACGTTGAGGTGGGTCGATAAGAAGGGCAAGAAGCACACGAACAGGTGCGCAACGTTCCCAACTCATTACCACGGCGGTGCCGCAGTATTCACGCTGCTCTCGGAGGGCAAGTACTATCGCAACAAGCCGATCCAGGACGCCATTGCGACGTGGTGCGGCGGGCATTCGGCCTCCGAGTACATCGACCACATGGAGCGGGCGACGGGCGTCAAGCGCACCGCGATCCTGACGGAAGAGCGGATCCGCGATCCCGACATTGCCGTTCCGATCGCGATGGCGATTGCGCGCTTCGAGGCGGGCAAGGTGGAACTACCGCTGAGCGAGGCGGACTGGCGTCACGTCCATGCCATGGCCTTCAACGGCGCCGCGGCACCCGCGCCCAGCATCGACAACGACGTGCCCTTTCAGAAGCCCGAGGGCGCGCGGCGCGAGAACATCGTGTTGTGGACCTGGCGCAGCATCAAGGCGACGATCGCCAGCATCACGACGGTGGGCTTCATGGAGACGCTGTCGCCTGTGTCTCCGAGCTCGTTTCTGATCCCCCAGGTTCCGCCGAACGTGAAGGAAAGCCTCACGAACCTCAGCGGGTGGTCTGACGTGGTGTCCGGCCAAACGTGGCAGATGCTGCTTCTGGGCTCGCTGGCGTTCGCGGCTGTGTGGTTGGTCGGGAAGGTGCGATCATGACCATCCTGGGTCGATTTGCGCTGCCCTTGGCGGCTGCGCTCGCCGTCATGGCCGGCTGGTCCTGGCACATGCAGCAGCGGGGTGTAACGAAGGAGCGTGCGCGTATCGAAACCGTAGGGAAGAAAATCGATGCGGCAG
>CAZVVC010000317.1:0-4194 GCA_964630425.1 uncultured Bifidobacterium sp.
CCAGCGTGCTGGTCGCCGTGCCACCCTGGTTGCCGTCGCTCACCGTATAGGTGACGGTCGGCACGGTGCCGTTCCAGTCCGGCACCGGCGTGAAGGTGTAGGAACCGTTGCCGTTGATGACGATGGTGCCGATGCCCGGAATCGTCGCGGTCTCGCCCGGCTGGTAGGTCTGGCCGTTCACCTGGAACTGGGTCACCTTCAGCGTATCGCCATTGGCGTCGGCGTCGTTCGCCAGCACGTTGCCGGTCAGCACCGTGTCCTCGGGAATGACTTCCACCTCGGGCTTGGCCACGGGCACCGTGTTGGTGACGTTGACCGTGACCGTCGTGGTCTCGGTCACGCCGCCGCTGGTCACCGTATAGGTGTAGCTGTCGGGGCCCACATAACCCGGCTCCGGCGTGTAGGTGATCGTGCCGTTCGGGTTGACGGTGACCGTGCCATGCTTGCCCTGGGTCACGCCTGTGATCTTGGCGTCGCCGTTCTCGAACGTGTCGTTGCCCAGCACGTTCGTGGTGATCGGATCGCCGGCATGGGTGGTGACGGAATCCGGCTGGATATCCACCACGGGCGTCACGGTGATGTCGAGCGTGCTGGTCGCCGTGCCGTCGCGGCCGCCGTCGCTGATCGTGTAGGTGATGGTGGGCACCGTGCCGTTCCAGTCCGGCACGGGCGTGAAGACATAGCTGCCGTCGGCGTTGATGACGATGGTGCCGACACCCTCGATCGTCGCGGTCTCGCCCGCGGCATAGACCTGGCCGTTCACCTCGAACCGGGTGACCGTGATGGGGCGGCCCTCGGGATCCCTGTCGTTGTCCAGCACGTTGCCGGTGGCGATCTCGTCCTCGGGGATGACCCGCACCTCGGGCTGCGCCTCGGGCGTCTGGTTGCGGAGGTCGTCCTCGTCGCCGCCCCGGCCATAGCGCCATTCGGGCAGCTCGTATTCGGGGCCGTGCCAGTCCAGCGCCAGCGGCGGGATGATCTCCTTGATGCGCACCAGCGTCAGCGGGGTGATGCCGTCGGCCTCGATCAGCTCGGCGATGCGCACGAGCTGCACGAAGCCGTAACCGTCGCCCACCCGCTCGATCTCGCCCGCGTCGCCCTTGCCGCTGCGCTGGGCCGCCAGGTCCTCGTTGACCATGCGCACCAGGTCGGGGGAGGCGACCGATGCCTTCACATGGTTCGGCGGAACGATGGCGGGGCTGGCCGCGTCCGGGCCGGTGAAGGTGATGACCTGCGCCTCGCGGCCGGCGCCGTAGCTGACGTCGATGCTCGCGCCCGCCGAGAGGATGAGCGTCTCGTTCCCGGCCAGCTTGTCGCCGACCTTGAGCTCGCGCAGCGAGCCATCGACCGCTTTCGCCCAGGCCTTGCCGTTCAGGCCGATGATGGTTCCGATTTTGCTCATGTTAACCCCCAACGAAATCGAGTCAGTCAGTTCGACGACAGGCCTGCAGCCAGGCCTATCGTTCGCTCAGCGCGTTCTGCTTGGCCCTCAGAAGCGGCTTGAGCAGATAGGAAAGGATGGTCTTCTTGCCGGTCAGGATATCCAGCTGGACGGTCATGCCCGGGATCACCGGCAGGCCGTCCTTGAACTGGGATTTGGCGGTTTCCGCCCGGACGAGATAGTAGGTGTTGCCCTTCTCGTCGGTGATGCTGTCGGCGCTGATATGGCTCAGCGTCGCTTCCATCCCGCCATAGATCGAGAAGTCGTAGGCCGTGAACTTGACCACCGCCGGCAGCTCCGGCCGCAGGAACGCGATGTCGCGCGGGGCCACCTTGGCCTCGACCAGCAGCCGGTCCTCGGACGGGACGACCTCGACCACCGCGTGGCCGGGCTGCACCACGCCGCCGATGGTGTTGTAGAGCACGCGCTGGACCACGCCGGTCACCGGCGACCTGATCTCCGAGAACTTCACCCGGTCGGCAAGCCCGGTGACGCTCTGGTCCAGGCTGTTCAGCTCGGTCATGGCGGCGGCCAGCTCGGCGCGCCATTCGTTCTTGGTGGTCAGCTCCACGTCGCGGATCTTGGAATTGGCCTCCTGGATGCCGGAGACGAGCTGGCCGCGCCGCGCGCGGGCCTGCTGGCGCTCGCCGTCCGCGTTGGACACCTCGCGCTCGAGCCGCAGCACCTCCATGTCCGACACGGAACCGGACGAGAGGAGCGGCCGGGTGATCGTCAGCTCCTTCTGGCTCATCTGGTAGGCCCGTTCGGCCGCGCTCAGCGCGGCGTCGACCTCGCTCAGCTCCTGGCGCCGCTGGGCGAGCTGCTGGCGGGCGATGGCCAGCCGCTCGTCGAGCTGCTTGCGGCTTTCGAAGTAGTATTGCTGCTCCTGCGTCAGGATCAGCGCGCTCTCGCGGCCCTCGGCCTCGTTCGCGTCCTGCGGCGCCTGGGGCGCATAGGCCGTGTCGTTGACCAGCGCGGTGAGGCGGTCGATCTTGGCGCGCAGGGAGAAGACCTTCGCGCTGCCCTCGCGCAGGCTGGCGACGAAGCGGGTCGGATCGATGCGGATCAGGACCTGGTCCTTCTCGACCTTCTGGCCTTCCTCGACGAAGATCTCCTCGACGACGCCGCCGTCCACCGACTGGACCACCTGGAGCTGGCGCGATGGGATCACCTTGCCCTCGCCGCGCGTCACCTCGTCGACCGAGGCGAGCGCCGTCCACAGCAGCAGGATGACGAAGACCGCGACGATGGCATAGAGCACGCCCCGCGCCCTGAGCACCTGCTGATCCTGGATGGCGTGCTGCGCGCTGGTCTTCCAGTCCCGCGCCTGGCCGCGCTGCATGGACCAGAACGGCCGGAACATGTTGTCGAACCACTTGCCGGGCCTGACACGGCCGACGACCATGTCCAGCCCTTCGAAGAACCGCCGTTCCAGCGGAATTTTCTCGGTCTGGCCGGTCATACCGCCGCCCTCTGGATCTTGCCGTTGTTCAGCGCGTCGAGCACGACCGCCTTGGGACCGTCGGCCAGGATGCGGCCGTCATCCACCACGATGATCCTGTCCACCAGATCGAGCAGCGCGGTCTTGTGGGTGACGAGCAGCAGCGTCCGGTCCGCGGCATATTCGGCCAGGGCCCTGGACACATGCGCCTCCAGCGGGCCGTCCATGGAACTGGTCGGCTCGTCCAGCACCAGGATGCGGGCGTCCATGGCGACGGCGCGGGCGACGGCGATGGACTGGCGCTGGCCGCCGGACAGCCGCGCGCCGCCTTCGCCCACGGGCATTTCGAGGCCTTCGGCGTTGGCGCCCAGCATCGGCCGAAGCCCGGCCACGTCGATGGCCTTCGCCAGCGCCTCGGCCCGGTTCTCGTGCGAGGCGCCCAGCATGATGTTCTCGAGCACGGTGCCGAACAGCAGCACCGGGTCCTGCGGGATGTAGCCGATCTGCCGGCGCAGCTCGTCCGGGTCCATCTGGCCGATGTGCACGCCGTCGACCATGATCATGCCGTCCTTGGGCTGATACAGGCCGAGCAGCAGCTTGCTGATGGTGCTCTTGCCCGATCCGACGCGCCCGACGATGCCGACCTTCTCGCCGGCCCGGATGTGGAAGCTGACGCCCTTGAGCGCCTCGGCCTGGCTGCCCGGATAACCGAACACCACGTTGCGGAAGGCGATGTCGCCGTTGACCGCGGGGCGGCTGATCCAGGTCTTGCCGCGCGGCCGCTCCTGCGGCTGATCCACGGTCGCGTCGAGCTGGGTGAGCGAGGTGCGCGCCTGATAGTAGGAAGTCATCAGCGAGGCGACCTGGGCGATGGGCGCCATGGCCCGCGACGACAGCATATAGGCGGCGATCATGCCGCCCTGGCTGATGTCGGCATTGATGACCAGATAGACGCCGACGATGATCATGACGCCGCCGACCACCTGCTGGATCTGCGCGGTGACGCTGGCCACCGACCCGCCGAGCAGGCGCTGGCGCGCCACCTGCGCGGCCAGATATTCGGTCGACTGCTCCCACACCTTCTGGACGCGGCTGGTGGCGCCGAAGCCCTTCAGGGTCTCGAGCGCGAACAGCCCTTCGACCAGCGCGGCGTTGCGCTGCGCGCTGGCCCGGCTGATGTCGTCCGAGATGGCGCTGAGCCGCGCGGCGACCGACAGCGCGTAGAGGACGGCGATGAGCGTGCCGATGATCAGCGGCAGTACCAGCCAGACCGAGATCAGGCCGATGATGAGCGCGAACAGCAGGAAGAAGG
>CAZVVC010000318.1:0-4183 GCA_964630425.1 uncultured Bifidobacterium sp.
GCGGAAACCCATGTCGAGCATCTCGTCGGCCTCGTCGAGGACGACGGCGCGGAGCGTCGCGGTGTCGAGGCGGCCGCGTTCCATGTGGTCGCGCAGGCGGCCCGGCGTGCCCACCACGATATGGGCGCCATGATCGAGGGCGCGCGCTTCCTGGCGCGGGTCCATGCCGCCGACGCAGGTGACGATGCGGGCGCCGGTCTCGCCGTAGAGCCAGCTCAGCTCGCGGTGGACCTGGAGGGCAAGCTCGCGGGTCGGCGCGATGATGAGGGCGAGCGGTGCCTCGGCCGGCCCGAAGCTCTCCGCCTCGCCCAGCAGGGTCGGCGCGAGCGCCAGGCCGAACGCCACGGTCTTGCCCGAGCCGGTCTGCGCCGACACCAGAAGATCCCGGTCCTCCGCGTCCGCCTCCAGCACGGCGCTCTGGACCGGCGTCGGTTCGGCGTAGTCGCGGGCGGCGAGGGCGCGGGCAAGGGCGGGATGGGTGGCGGGGAAGGGCATCGTGGTCTCGATCTTCTGATCTTCTGGGCCGATGGCGGCGAAGGGCGCGTTGATGCGCCAAATGGCGGGGCTGTGCAACCGGATAGTGCCTATTCGTTGTGCATCCGGCGCGGGGCAGCCCATAGGTATGACCAATCATAGCGAAGTAAAGGGTCTTGCGCGCGGGTGCGGGCACTGGCCATAGTCTTTCCATGAGCCGTGCGATCATGTTCCTGGCGCTGTTCGTCGTGCTGACCCTTCGCATCGTCGACGGGGCCGCGCACCTGCACGTTCACGAGCACGGCACGCCCGCCGAGGCCGCCGTGGTGCTGCTCGATACCGACGGGGACTGCGCCAAGAACGATTTCCACGCGGCCGCGCACTGCGCGAGCCACATGGCCGAGGCCATGCAGCGGCCGGCGCCGATGGCGCCCGTTCACGGCGTGAATATGGCGGCGCCGGTGCCGGTGGCGTGGAGCACGCTGCATGACGGCCGCATCCTGACGCCGCCGGTTCCTCCGCCGCTCGCCTGATCTCCGAACGATAGCGCCGTGCGTCCGCTTCGCGGGCGCGCGCTTTCCTGTCACGACGAGAGATCACCGATCATGCGAGTTACCGTTCTGGCGGCCGCCGCCGCCATAGGCTGGGCGACCGGCCAAGCCGCCGCCGCGCCGCTCACGCTGGACGACGCGGTCGCGCGGAGCCTTGCCGCCTCGCCGCTGCTGAACGCCAAGACGGCGGCCATCGCCGCGACCGGCGGCAGTATCGAGCAGGCGCGGATGCGTCCCAATCCCGAACTGGGTCTGGATGTCGAGAACTTCACCGGCAGCGGGCCTTATTCGCGCTTCGGGCAGACCGAAACCACCATCACCTACAGCCAGGCGCTGGAGCGCGGCAGCAAGCGCCGGGCGCGCGTGTCGCTGGCGGAGGCGGACCGGGGCATCGCCCGGCTGGAACGGGTGAAATCGGCGGCCGACGTGGCGTTCGAGACCCAGCAGGCCTGGAACGCGGCGCGGGCGGCCGAGGCCGAAGCGATCAATGCCGGCGAGCGGCTGACGCTGGCTGAGGAGATGTCGGCCATCGTGCGGCGCCGGGTGAAGGCGGCCCGCGACCCCCTGGCCGCGGGGCTGAAGGCGGAAAACCAGGTGGCCGACGCGAGGGCCGGGCTGGCGCAGGCGCGGCTCAAGGTGGAAACGGCGCGCACGTCGCTGGCGGCGCTGTGGGACGATGCGGCCGCCGAAGCGGAGGTCCCCGTGGACGGGTTCTTCCGCACCGAGACGGGACCGGCCGGCAGCGGGCCGCCGGACCTGGCGATAAGCGAGGCGCGGATCGAGCGGGCCGGCCGCTCCTACGAACTGGAAAAGGTGCGGGCGAAATCCGATCCGACCATCGGTGTCGGCCTGCGGCGCTTCGAGGACGGCGGCGACGTGGCCGGCATCCTGTCGTTCTCCATGCCGCTCGCCTTCTTCGACAAGAACCGGGGCAATATCGACCGGGCGATGGCCGAGCGCCAGGAAGCCCAGTGGATGCTGGAGGAGGCGCGGCGCCGGCAGGCCGCGGCGCTGCGGGCGGCGCGGGCGGATCAGGCGGCCGCCAGGGCCGAAGCCGTGGCGGTGCGCGAGGACATGATGCCGCGCGCGGCCGAGGCGGCGAGAAGCGCCCGGGACGGCTATGACCGGGGCGCCTTTTCCTATCTCGAGGTGGCCGATACCCAGCGCGCGCTGGTGGAGCTGCGGGCGCGGGAAATCGCGGCGCTGAGGAAATTTCACGAGGCACAGGCCGTCATCGACCGGCTGACGGGGCGCTGGACCATGTCCGACGCCGCGGAGGAGTTCTGACCATGCGGATGTACGACATGAAGATGATCGTGGTGGTCGCCGCGCTGGCGGCCGTGGCGGCCTGCGGCGGCGAGAAGGTCGAGAGCGGCCATGACGCCCATGAGGCCGGCGACGTCCATGACGAGGGCGAGACGGGACCGCATGGCGGCCGCCTGCTCCGGGACGGCGACCTGGCGCTCGAGGTGACGATCCACGAGGCCGGGGCGGAACCGAGATTCCGGCTGTATGCCTATGACAAGGGCAAGCCGCTGCCGCCGGCGAGCGTGGCGGCGAGCATCGCGCTGACGCGGCTGGACGGCCAGGTAGACCGGTTCTCGTTCCGGCCGCAGGACGGGTATCTGGCGGGCAGCGGGGTGGTCGGGGAGCCGCATTCCTTCGATGTGTCGGTCGAGGCGTCGCGCGCCGGCAAGCGCCATGCGTGGCGCTATGCATCCTATGAGGGGCGCACGACCATCGGCGCGGCGGCGGCGAAAGAGGCCGGGATCGTCACCGAGACGGCGGGGCCGGCGACCATCGCGACGACCGTGGAGGTGCAGGGACGGACGGCCTTCGCGCCCGGCGCCGAGGCGAGCGTCAAGGCCCGCTTCCCGGGAAAGATCCTGTCGCTGACCAAATCCGTGGGCGAGACGGTCCGTGCCGGCGAGGTGCTGGCCAGGGTCGAGAGCAACGAAAGCCTGCAGACCTATGCCGTCACGGCCCCCATCGGCGGGTTCGTGGTGGAGCGCGCGGCCAATCCCGGCGACGTCGCGGGCGAGGCGCCGCTCTACAGGCTGGGCGATCCGTCCCGGCTGGTCGCGGACTTCCATCTGTTCGACCGGGACATGGGCCGGGTGCGTCCGGGGCAGACCGTCGAGATCAGCCCGATGCATGGCGGCGAGAGCATCGAGGCGACCATCGGCACCTTCGTGCCGGTGAAGGAGGCGGCGAGCCAGACGGTGGTGGCGAGGGCGCCGCTCGCCGTGCGGGACCTTTCGTGGATGCCCGGCATGGCCGTGCGCGGCCTGGTGACCGTGGACCGGGAGACGGTGCCGCTGGCCGTCAGAACCAGCGCGCTGCAACGCTTTCGCGATTTCGAGGTGGTGTTCGCCAGGGTGGGCGACGTCTACGAGGTCCGGATGCTGGAGATCGGACGGCGCACCGAGGCGTGGGCCGAGGTGCGCGGCGGCTTGAAGCCGGGCGAGGAGTACGTCACGCGGAACAGCTTCCTGATCAAGGCGGACATCGAGAAATCGGGGGCGGGCCATGACCACTGAGACGTCCCCGGCGTTCGAACGGATCGTCCTCTTTTCCATCCGCCACCGCGTCATCGTGCTGGCGGTCGTGCTGCTGCTGGCCGTGCTGGGGGCGTGGAACTTCACGCGGCTGCCCATCGACGCGGTGCCCGACATCACCAACGTGCAGGTGCAGATCAACACGGAAGCGCCCGGCTATTCGCCATTGGAAGCGGAGCAGCGCATCACCTATCCCATCGAGACGGCGATCGCCGGACTGCCGGGACTGGACCATACGCGCTCGATTTCGCGCTACGGCCTTTCGCAGGTGACCGTGGTGTTCGAGGACGGCACCGACATCTATTTCGCCCGGCAGCTCGTCAACGAGCGCATACAGGAGGCGGCGGGGCAGATGCCACCGGGCCTCGAGCCGAGGCTGGGGCCGATCTCGACGGGCCTGGGCGAGATCTACATGTATGTGGTCGAGCCGAAGCCCGGCGCCCGCAAACCGGACGGCGGCGAATGGACGCCCACGGACCTGCGAACGGTGCAGGACTGGATCGTGCGGCCCCAGCTTCGCAACGTGCCGGGCGTGACCGAGATCAACACCATCGGCGGCTTCAGGAAGGAATTCCACGTCACCCCGTATCCGCAGCGGCT
>CAZVVC010000319.1:0-4149 GCA_964630425.1 uncultured Bifidobacterium sp.
GGCGACATGGGCAACATCAGCATCGGCCAGAGCTTCGGCTACACCTCGAAGCTGGTCACCGCCGGCACCGCGGACATGCCGCGCACCGACCGTCGGTCCATGCTGCTGATCGACGCCCAGGTCTCCTGGGAATCGCCGACGGGTCAGTACCGCGTCTCGGTCTGGGGCAAGAACCTGACCAACGACATCCAGCGTCTGTCGGTCACCCCGGTGTCGACCCTGTTCTCGTTCGAGCAGGGCACCCGCCCGCGGACCTACGGCATCACCCTGACCGCCGACTTCTAAGGCCAGGGATTTGGGGCTCCGGATCGGCTTCGGCCGGTCCGGCTCCGCAAGGGATCAAAGGCGCCAGCGGCCTCCGCTGGCGCCTTTTTCCTGTTGAAGCCAGGGCCGATCAGACTGGATCGCTGTCAGGGGCCGCTGTTGACGCGGCGCGTGCCTTCACCTCAGTCGTCATCCCGACCTTCGAACGTGTGAAGAGTTGTTGGCGGCGAATCGGGGCGGATTCAGGCCGGTGGCGCATATGTCAGGAATCGCGCTAAAAAACATTCCAGGTATCTTAAAACAGACAATGATGTTTTTATTTAAAACTACATCGCGATATGACAGTCTCGCCCTGTGAAGACGACAAACGAGAGCCGCGGCGTCCGGGGGAAGGCCGCGAGCCATGGGGAGGTCGAGATGCGAAAGCCATTGTCATCACTATCGCTGGCCGCCGTCGTCGCCCTGATGGGCGGCGCCGCATACGCCCAGGACGCGGCGCCCGCCGCCTCGGGCCAGAGTTCGGGCCAGGGAAGCCTGTTCGGCCAGCGCGGGGGGATCGAGACGGTCATTTCCTCGGCGCAGAAGAAGGAGGAATCGGTGCAGGAAGTGCCGATCCCTGTCACGGCCTTCAACAGCGTCGCCATCGAGCGCAAGTTCGCCGTCAACCTCGAGGACCTGAACAAGCTGGCCCCGTCTGTCCAGCTCCAGCATGTCGGCCTGTTCAAGGGGGCCTCGTCCTTCACCGTGCGCGGCATCGGCACCTCGGGCATCGAGAGCTTCGACGATCCGCATGTGGCGATCTTCATCGACGGCGTCTACCAGCCCCGCAACGCCTGGGCGCTTTCCAACCTGCTCGACATCGAGGCGGTGGAAATGCTGCGCGGCCCGCAGGGCACCATCTATGGCCGCAACGCCTATTCGGGCGCCATCACGCTGAAGACCAAGCGCCCCGACATGACCGAGTACAGCGGCAAGGCCAGCCTGCAATACGGCAACCCGGGCAAGCTGATCGTCGGCCTGGTGGGCAACCTGCCGGTGGTCGAGGACAAGTTCGCCATGCGCCTCGCCACCCAGTTCTACAAGGACTCGGGTTTCTACAAGAACGACGGCATCATCATCGACAGCGCGCCCGGCGCGCCCCTCGTCACCCATATCGACGAGGACCTGGAAGGCAAGCGGATCGAGGGCAACAAATACGTCTATTTCCGCCCCAGCTTCCGCTTCACGCCGAACGACGCGTTCGACGTGACGCTGACCACCGAGTTCATCCGCCAGCGCGGCGACGGCACGGTCTCGCTCAATCCGGTCTACGACCCGCGCACGCCGGCCAACCCCAATTGCGGCGGACCCGGCACCGTCGGCACGCCCACGGCGTACAACTGCAACACCAGCCTGTTCGAGGTTCTGTATCCCGGCTACAACCGGAACTACTTCGGCGACGGCACGGCGGGCATCGACCGCGACAAGACCGCCGATCCGTTCCGCGTCGGCTATGGCCTGCCCTACAACAACAGCGACCTGAACAGCTACACCGCCACGCTGAACGCCGACTATCGCACCGATTTCGGCACGTTCAGCTTCCTGGGCAACTACCAGTACCAGCGGGACCTGATCAACACGGACACCGACGGCGCCAACGTCGACTTCTTCTCGTCCACCCGGTTCCAGACCTACGAGACCTATCAGTTCGAAGCCCACTTCGTGTCGGACTTCTCCGAGACCGTCGACATGATCGCCGGCGTCTTCTACCTGTGGGACAGCTATCACCTGGGCCAGATCCTGTGGACGCCGTTTACCGGCCGTTTCACCTATGACAACCCGCTGCTGAACTACTACCAGAACGGCCAGGACCGTAAGACCTGGGCCGCCTATGCCCAGTTCGAGGTGCACATCGCCGACTGGGTCAGCGCGGTCGCCGGCATCCGGTATTCGTGGGAGAAGAAGTACAAGATCTTCGAAACCCCCAACACGCCGCTGGCCACCACGGGCATCCCGCCGGGATCGGATTTCTCGCGCTTCCCGCTGGGCAACGCGCCCCAGTGCGCGCCGCTGGGCTCCACCGGCACCATCGCCAATCCCTGCATTCCCTACTGGACCAACGACGCGGGCGACACCTGGGACAACTGGGCGCCGCGCGTGGGCCTGAACTTCCGGATCAACGACGACGTGATGCTGTTCGCCTTCTGGCAGCGCGCCTTCAAGTCGGGCGGCTTCGTCAACAACGCCTCGGCCTACACCACCTTCGTCGGCTCGCCCTATGGCGAGGAGCGCATCGACAATTTCGAGGCCGGCTGGAAGACCGAATGGTTCGACAGCAGGCTGCAGTTCAACGGCAACATCTACTACCAGAAGCTGAAGGGCCTGCAGCGCCAGGTCATCCGTCCCGCCGACAACGCCTCGGGCCAGGAAACCTTCATCTCCAACAACGCCGACGCCCGTTCCTACGGCATCGAGCTGGAGCTGGTGGCGATCCCGGTCGACGGCCTGACCATCAACGCCAACATGGCCTACAACAACATCAAGTATACCAACTACTGCGCCGACCTCGACGGCCCCGAGCCGTTCGCCAGCCCGGCCAACGGGCGGGCGCTGTGCGGCTCCGGCGCCACCCAGCTTCCGAACGGCACCTGGATCGTGTTCACCGACTTCAGCGACGTGAAGCTGAGCTTCGCGCCGAAGCTGATCGCCAATCTGGGCTGGACCTATGACTTCCCGATCGGCGACATGGGCAACATCAGCATCGGCCAGAGCTTCGGCTACACCTCGAAGCTGGCGACCTCGGGCGTGCCGCTGCCGTACTCCGACCGGCGCTCCATGCTGCTGATCGACGCCCAGATCTCCTGGGAATCGCCGTCGGGCCAGTACCGCGTCTCGGTCTGGGGCAAGAACCTGACCAACGACATCCAGCGCCTGTCGGTCACCCCGGTGTCGAACCTGTTCGCCTTCGAGCAGGGCACCAACCCGCGGACCTACGGCATCACCCTGACCGCGGACTTCTGACCGCCTCCGTCAGGCCCGGCACGCGCCGGGCCTGAGACCGACCGGGCGCCGGTGGAAACACCGGCGCCTTTTCTTTTGACGCGGCGCATAAAAAAGCTCGTGTGCTGATTTTTTGTGGCGCGAGGGTTACCGACGTGTAACACTCGTCTGGTTGGGGAGCCGTTCGGCCATAGCGCGGGACGTTCACGGAGGATGTTACCGCGTCAAACGGGGAGACATCGTTCATGAAGCTTTCTGTGGCGTCATGTCACATGGCGGCGATGGCCGTCATGTTGTGCGGCGGAGGGGCCGCGCTCGCCCAGGCGTCGCCGGCCGACTCCGCGCCGGCGACCCGCGGCGGCAGCATCTTCAGCCAGCGCTCGACCATCGAGCAGGTGACCGTCGAGGCGCAGAAAAGGGAGGAATCCCAGCAATCCGTGCCGGTGCCGGTTTCCGCCTTCACCACCGAGGCGCTCGAGCGCAAGTTCGCCGTCAATCTGGAGGACCTGAACAAGGCGGCGCCCAGCGTCCAGCTCCAGGGCGTCGGCCTGTTCCAGCATGCCGCCGCCTTCACCATCCGCGGCATCGCCACGGGCGGCATCGAAAGCTTCGACGATCCGCATTCCGCCGTGTTCATCGACGGCGTCTACCAGGCCCGCAACGCCTGGGCGCTCAGCAACATGCTCGACATCGAGGCGGTCGAGATCAGCCGCGGCCCGCAGGGCACCATCTATGGCCGCAACGCCTTCGCCGGCGCCATCGCCGTACGCACCAACCGGCCCGACGTCACCAGCTATGGCGGCAAGGCCAGCCTGCAGATCGCCAATGCGGGGTCGCTGGTCGTCGGGCTCGTGGGCAACATGCCGGTGGTCCAGGACAAGTTCGCCATGCGGCTGGCGGCGCAGT
>CAZVVC010000320.1:0-4147 GCA_964630425.1 uncultured Bifidobacterium sp.
TCGCGGGCGACCGCGGGTGCGGCACGTGCCGGACGTCAAATCCCGGGCCGCACACACCATACTCGAAGATGCGAAGTGGTATCCGGTCAGTTGGCGCAAGGGAACGAAGGGACGTCTGGCGGCGCGCTTTGCCGCCGTTCGTGTGCGCATTGCCGATGGAGCGCCCCAGCGGATCGGCTCTGCCGGAGCCCAGCACATGCCGGGGGAGGAAGCCTGGCTGGTGGGCGAGCATCGCTCGAATGGCGAACGCAAATACTATCTCTCGAACCTGCCTGCCGACACCCCGATCAAGGCTCTGGCCGGCGCGATCAAGGCGCGCTGGATATGCGAGCAAGCCCATCAGCAACTGAAGGAAGAACTCGGCCTGGACCACTTCGAGGGCCGGTCCTGGACTGGGCTCCACCGCCACGCTTTGATGACGATGATGGCCTATGCCTTCCTGCAAAGCCGCCGGATCGCTCAGGTGGGACGGAAAAAAGAGTCCTCGGCCCGCCGCCACAACCCAGTCTGCCAGCAGTACGGCAAGCCATTCTTGACCATCTGTCACGCGCTCCACCATCGCAATGCCCTCGCCGCGGCTGTTCGCTTGGCACAACGCCGATTATACTTCTGCCAAAGTAGTGATAGGACGGAGATTCCATTTTACACGCTGTAGACATTTTTGGAAATTCAGCAGTGTCAATTACGCAGATCTATAGCCACCTGCCGCTTCTTCTCGGTATCCAGTTGTCCTTACGCGGCCGTGGCTCCCGACGGTGGCGCTCCGGTGCCGCCTTGATCTGTTCCGGCGTTGGTCCGGCATATTCCTCCCGCAGCTTCTGCCAGTCGTCTTCGGACATCATGTCGACGCCGGCCCAGTAGGCCGCAGCACGAGCGCCGATGCGGCAGTCCAGCCATTCGTTGCGTTCGCCCTGGCGGATGCTCCAGACACCCTTGCCGGCGTCATAGGCCTCCGACACCAGCTGCCGGCAGCCATCTTCGGACACTGCCTCCGATAGATGCACGTAGCCGGCAGGGAACGGCTCGCCGCTCTCCCTCGTCGGCCGCTCCAGGCGCAGCTGGCGGTAGAACTCGTGCTTGAGCGAGGACGTGGCGATGTTGCGGATCCTGCGGCCACCATGCTTGCGCGTGCTGTCATCGATGTCGGCTCCCACCCACGAGACGTTCTTGCCATGCTTCTGGCCCTTGCTGGCATGGATGCGGCGGGCGTCCTGGGAACGGATGAACTTGTAAACCTCCGAGGTGAAGGCGCCGCTGTCCACCATGCCGACCGCAATGCGCATCAGATGACCGCCCTCGTGCCGCCAGGTGCGGTTGTTCAGCAGAGCGTGGAGTTGGCTCCAGGTCTCTGCTTCGTTGGGCGCCCCGCGGATCACGCTGTGCTCGATCAGCCAGCTCTCCATCCCCTCACCCCACGCCCAGACCGAGGTTTCCAGCCGGTCGCCCTGCACGTCGGTGAAGGCGGTCAGCACCAGCCCGTCCCTAGGCACGGTGCCGACCGGCCAGACTTCCCTGCGATCGTAGAGCCGCTGCCAGTCTGGAGCCTCGCCCCTGTCCTCCCAGGTCTCGGCAAGGACGGTGTTGCGGAACACCTTGTGCGCTTCATCGGAACCATGCGCCGCCTCCCAGCCGCGGGCGATCCGGGCCCAGCTGAGCCAGCCCACCGGGGAGTAGAGCGCCGACAGGTGGAAGCCGATGGTGTCCGGGTCAGTGGCCTCGGCGGTCGCCAGCCACTCGCCCTGCGAGAGCATGGTCGTCTTGTGCTGCTCGTTGATGGGGGTATCGCAGCTCTCACAGACGTAGGCCGCTGTCTCCGGGCGGCCCTTCTCCCAGCGCAGGCGCCCGAACCTGAGCCACTGCATGGCACCGCAATGGGGGCAGGGCACATGGTAGCGGCGCTGGTCCGATCCCTCGAACTCCCGCTCGATCCTCGATCGGCCCCTGATGGTGGGCGTGGAGACCATGAACACCTTGCGCCGATGGGCAAAGGTGAGCGTGCGCATCTCGGCTAGGCTGACCGGATCGCCCTCCTCGTCCGCCGAGGCCGGATAGGCATCGACCTCGTCGAGGAACAGGTAGCGCGCGGGCGTCGAGCGCAGGCCTACGGCAGAGTTGGCGCCGGTCATGATCAGGATGCCGCCCGCGAACTCCTTCGACAGCATGGTGTTGCCGGCATCGCGCGAGCGGGCGGGCTTCACCCGGTCCCGGAGAGCGGCGCTCTCCTCGATCAGCGGATCGATGCGCTGGCGCGAGTTGCGCTTGGCGAGCTCCACCGTCGGCTGTACGGCCAGCATGGGCCCGGGCGCCTGGTGGACCACGTAGCCAATCCAGTTGTTGCCGGCCTCGGTCGCCCCGACCTGCGCGGCCTTCATGAACACGATGCGCTGCGCCGGATGCCGAGACGAGAGCGCATCCATGATGTCGCGCATGTAGGGCGTGCGGGCGGTCCGGTAGCGGCCGGGCTCGGCTGAGGCCCGGTTGCTTAGCATGCGGTGCCGGTCGGACCACTCGGAGACGGTCAGGTCCGCATCGGGCCGCAGTCCCGCGCGCCAGGAGCGCAGCACATCCTCGATGCCGTCGAAGGATGCACCGGCCGCACCGGTCGCACCGGTGGCGGCTGTGACCTCAGCGGAACTCGGGGCTGACCTCGGCGAGCTCTGAGAGGTGAAGACGGACATGCTGCTCCAGCACGGTTTGCATTCTGGCGGGCTCAACGCCCAGTTCGGCGGCCATCAGGGCGGCGGCGCGGGCAGGCCAGTTGACCCAGCCATCCCGCTCCTCCCGGGCCAGCCGGAACACCATGGCGGTGACCCGGGCGCGGTCGATCAGATCGCCCTTCAGCTTCTGCAGCCGCAGGCGGCGCTCCTGCGCCTTCAGCACCTCATTGGCGGTGCGTGCCTGCAGGAAGGTGGTGCCGCCGCTCGCCAGCGCTCCGAGCCCGTTCTCGCGCAGGGTGTCGCCGACCGACGACAGCGCCGCCTCGGGCACAGGCTTGAGCGTCTCGCGCTGCTTCGACGGGTCGGTGCTGGACTGGCGTCGTGCATCGCTCTTGTCCGGATCGATCGAGCCGTCGGGATGGAGCACCAGCCGCCCGGCCGCCTTGGCCTTCTGGATGGCCCCGCGTGACAGCCCGACCCTGGCGGCATACTCCCGCTCGCTCATGCCCCGCATGGCGCTTCTCCGATTAATCGTTAAGTCATTGCACTGATTGAGTTGATAAGCCCCGTCACCAGAGCGAACGTCACTTCAACGACGCGATGCAAACGGAGCCAGACGATGACCAGCAACGACCAGGCCCTGCAGGCCTTTCTCGCCGCCAAGGCCGAGATCGACACAATGCTGGGTCGGCTGAAGACGCTGAGCGACGACCACTTCGAGACCAGCCCGGACATGATCAACTGGGGCAATGTCACGACCCTCCATTACTACCGGGACCAGCTGCGCGCGCTCACTGACAAGGCCTTCCACGAAGGCGAATACGCCGCCTGAGCCACCGTCCTCCGGGACAAACCCGCCGCGTGCGGACTCGGCCTCGTAGAAGGGCGCGGTGGTCGCGCTCCTCCAACCGGAGGTCCACATGACCAAGCTTACCGACACGCAACTCGTCATCCTCGGCGCCGCTGCCCGGCGCGGCGGCCACCCCATCCTGCCGCTGCCCGAGACCCTAAAGGGCGGTGCTGCTCACAAGGTGGTGGGCGCCCTGCTTTCGCGCGGGCTGATCGAAGAGACCCTCGCCCTGCCGACGACCGAGCACATCTGGCGCACCGGAGAGGACGGCCAGCGCTACCTGCTCCGCATCACGGCCGCGGGGATTGCAGCCATCGGCGTCGAGGCGGCCGACGACGCGCAGGAGGCACCGGCGGCGACCGATACCGCATCGAAGGACGAAGACGCACCAGCGGCCCGCACGCCGCGCGAGGGCACCAAGCAGGCGGCGCTCATCGCCATGCTGCGTGCACCCGAGGGCGCGACCATCGCCGAGGTGGTCGCCGCTACCGGCTGGCAGCAGCACACGGTACGCGGCGCCATCGCCGGCGCACTCAAGAAGAAGCTCGGTCTCGAGGTCACCTAGGAGAAGAGCGAGGGGCGCGGCCGGGACGATCGGATCGCCTGAGCTGGTCGGCGAGCGGCTGTCAGGGGCCGATGA
>CAZVVC010000321.1:0-4137 GCA_964630425.1 uncultured Bifidobacterium sp.
CCACCAGGCAGAGCCCGCCGCCGGGGATGCGGCCCTGCCGCCGCGCGAAATCGTCCTGCACCGGGACGAGCATGCCGCGCACCACCGCCTCGGCCAGCGCCGCGCGGGCGGCGGCCGCGTCGGCGGCGCTGATGATGCCGTGCAGGAGCTGGACGCCGATCTGGAACTTGCGCTCGTTGGCCCAGCGCCGCGACAGGTCCATGACGTCCTGGAAATCCCCGGCGGCGGACAGGGCGCGCTGGAGATCCTGCTCCAGTTCGCGCTCGCCCAGCAGGCGGGTCATGAAGCCGGGGCTGAGCACCGAATCGAGCAGCAGGTGATTGTGCGCCAGGAAATCCGACAGGGCGGGCGCGGTGCCCAGGATCTCCGCGACCAGCTCGAGCAGCTTGGGATTGGCCTGGAACAGGGTCAGCAACTGCACGCCCGACGGCAGGCGCGACAGGAAATCGTTGAAGCGGTGCAGCGCCTTGGTCGGCTCGGCCGTCTTGCCGAAGGCCTGCAGGATCACCGGGATCAGGATCTTGAGCAGCGCGCGCGCCCGGTCGGTCCGCAGGGCGCGGAAGCGTCCGGTGCCCCACGAGCGGACCATCTCGACGATGCTTTCGGGGGTCTCGAAGCCCAGCGTCTCGATCTCGTCCAGCATCTCGACGGGCAGTTCGGCCGCGCCCAGCAGGCGGCTCCAGTGCTCATCCTCGTTGACCGTATGGGCGTCGCTGAACAGCTCGTCATAGCGGCGCTTCACATTGGTCAGGTGGCGCAGCACCGCGGCCTCGAACGCCGTGGGCGCGTCATAGCCCAGGAAGGTGGCGGTCGCGGCCAGGCCCTCGGGCTTGTCGGGGATCTTGTGGGTCTGCTCGTCCAGGGTCATCTGCAGCCGGTGCTCGACCATGCGCAGGAAGCGGTAGGCGTCGGCCAGTTCGGTCTCGTCCTCGTCCGAGATGGTGCCCAGCGCGCGCAGCGCCGCGAGCCCCGCGAGGGTCTGCTTCACCCGCAGCTCGGGCTGGCGCCCGCCCGAGATGAGCTGGTGCGCGCTGACGAAGAATTCGATCTCGCGGATGCCGCCGGGCCCTAGCTTGACGTCCTGACCGGCGACGCGGATGCCCTGGTGCCTGTGATGCGTGTGGATGCGCGCCTTCATGGCGTGGATGTCCTCCAGCGCCACGTAATCCAGGTGCTTGCGCCAGACGAAGGCCTTGATGCGGTCGAGGAAGCCGCGTCCGGCGTCGATGTCGCCGCCGATGGGGCGCGCCTTGATCATGGCGGCCCGTTCCCAGTTCAGGCCGACGCTCTGGTAATAGATCTCGGCGGCGTCCACCGAGATGGCGACGGGCGTCGCGCCGGCGTCGGGGCGGAGCTGGAGGTCGACGCGGAACACATAGCCGTCGGCCGTGCGCTCCTGGAGCACCTTCACCAGGTCGCGCGTCATGCGGATGAAGCAGTCGTAGGGATCGCGCCGGCCGGTGTAGCGGACCACCTCGGTGTCGAACAGGACGATCAGGTCGATATCGCTGGAATAGTTCAGCTCGCGGCCGCCCAGCTTGCCCATGCCGAGCACGATGTAGCCGGCCTGCCGGCCCAGTTCGGGCGTGGCGGGCGCGCCGGGCTCCAGCGTCCAGGCGAGGTCGCCCGCGACCATCCGCGCGCGCAGGATGTGCGCGACGGCGTGATCGACCGCCAGTTCGGCGAAATCGCTGAGGGCGGCCGTCACCTGTTCCAGGGTCCAGGCGCCGGCGATGTCGGCGAGGCCGGTGATCAGCGCCACCCGCGTCCGGGCCTGGCGCAGCGCGCGCATGAAGGCGTCCTGCGCGTCGATCCCCGGCAGGCGCTCGCGCAGGTCCAGGATCAGCGCCTGCATGGCCGCGCCGGGGCCTTGCGCCAGCAGCGTGCCGAAGGTCTCGGGCGCCTTCTGCAGGCACTGGGACAGGAACGGGCTGTTCCCGAACACCGCCAGCAACAGGCCTTCGGCCTCCGGCCGCTGCGAGGCGGCCGCCAGCGCGGGATGCTCGGCCGCGACCTGGGCGCGCCAGTCCGCGAGTTTTTGTGCCGCCAGGCCCGCATCGAAGGGCTTGGGGAGCTTGTCGAGATCGATAGGCAAGGCTAAGTCTTGCACGAGGGATGGCTCATTCTTCCTGTGAGGGCACGACACTGCTGAGTTGCGCCGTCCTGGTCAAGCCGCCTCGGGCGGCAGACGGATAGGTGTTCTTGGCGGCTTTGAGATGGATATGGCGAGGCCTGGCGGCGATGGCACTGTTGGCCGTCGTCCTGATCGCCTTGCTGTTCGCCCGTCTTTTCGTGGGACCTCTCGAGGTCGATTTCCTGCGCCCGGTCATCGAGCGCAGCCTGGAAGGGCAGATCGACGGGTTCGATATCCGCTTCCGGCGCACGGTGCTGGCCTGGGGCGGATGGCAGCGCGCGGTGGACGTGCGCGTCACCGATGTCGAGCTGGTCGACGGCAACGGGCGGGCGGTCATCGATCTTCCCCAGCTCGCCGTGGGCTTCTCGCCGTCCAGCCTGCTGGACGGCAGCTACACGCCGCGCCGCATCGAGTTCTTCTCGCCGGTCATCCAGCTGTCGCGCAAGCCCGACGGCAATTTCATCCTTCGCGACGACGACCGGGCGAGCAAGGGGTCCGAGGTGATCGAGCAGCTGCTCAGATCCATGCTCGAGCCGCCGTCGCGGACCAACGAGCTGCGGCGGCTCGCGATCTCGGACGCGGTGCTCGACATCGACGACCTCGCGGGGATCGAGGACTGGCGGATCACCGGCGCCTCGCTCGACGTGCGGCGGACCGATGCCGGTCTTGCCGCCAGGCTGGTCGGACGGCTGAAGGGCACCGGCCGCGAGGTGGGCTTCAGCCTCTCGGGAGACTTCCGGCGCGCGGCGGACCAGGCCGCGATGACGCTGGAGCTGACCGGCGCCCAGCCCTCCATGTTCGCGCGGCCGGAAGGCGCGCTCACCGTGCTGAGCGGCTGGAACCTGCCGGTGAGCGGGCGGGTGACCATGAACGCCCGCGCCGACGGACATGTGGACCGGATGGATTTCTCGCTGACCGCCGCCGCCGGCCGGCTGACCCTTCCCGCGCTGGCGGCGCCGCTCACGGTGGACGGGGCGGTGCTCAAGGGCACGCTCGACCGCCCCTCCGGGCGCCTGACCCTCGACCCCATGCGCCTGACGGTCGGCGAGGCGGTGATCGAGGGCAAGGGCGCGCTCTTCGCCTCGGCGGCGGGCGAGGGCGGCAGCCTGGACGCGGTCCTGCGCGCGCTGCCGTTCCGCACGCTCGCGGCCATGTGGCCTCCGGAGTTCAAGACCAACACCCGCGCCTGGTTCGAGAAGAACATCACCGCCGGGCACATCACCGAGGGCAGGCTGAAGGTCGACGTGCAGCCCACCGCGCCCGAGCAGCCCGCCACGGTCGATTTCGCCCTCGACTTCGACTACGAGGGCATGGAGGCCCATTATCTGCGGCCCATGCCGCCGATCTCGCAGGCGGCGGGACGCGCCAGCCTGCGGCCGCAATATTTCGAGCTGATGGTGGATCGGGGCGTGATCGCCGATCCGGCCAACGACCTCAGCGTCGACGTGGCGGCGCTCTACGGCATCATCGACAAGCTGGACGAGAAGACCGACCACGTCGCCGACCTGACGCTGGCGCTGGACACCCAGGTGCCCCAGCTCATGACCCTGCTGGACTACAAGCCGCTGGGCTATGCGACCGGGTTCGGCGTCTCGCCCCAGGCGATCTCGGGCCACATGCGCGGCAAGGTGCGGTTCCGCATCCCGCTGATCCGGAACCTCGGCATGAAGGACGTCACCTATGACGCCGCCCTCGTGGCCGATGAATTCTTGCTGACCAAGGGCATCGAGAAGCTGGAGCCGCAACCCGGCACGCTGGCGCTGACCCTCGATCCGTCCGGCATCGTCGCCAAGGGGCGCTTCACCATCCTCGGCGCGCCGGCGGACGTCGACTGGACCGAGCGTTTCGGCGACAGCTCCGGCACGCCGACCCGCTATACCGCCCGTGCGACCATCGGCCCCGAGGCGGCGCGCAAGCTGGGCATGCCCGATATCTTCGAGATGGGCGGCAGCATGGACACCACCACGGTCCTGTCGGGCAAGGGCTCGCGGATCGTCCAGGGA
>CAZVVC010000322.1:0-4099 GCA_964630425.1 uncultured Bifidobacterium sp.
TGTGTTCCGAAATCACCCTGCCCACCGGGGTCGATCACCTCGGCAACGACCGCACCGCCGTCTGCTGCCTGTCCAGCCTGAACTTCGAGACATGGGACCAGTGGAACAGCGATCCACGCTTCATCGAGGACGTGATGCGCTTCCTCGACAACGTGCTGACCCAGTTCATCGAGGACGCGCCGGACAGCATGAAGAACGCCCGCTATTCGGCGCTGCGCGAGCGGTCGGTGGGCCTGGGCGTGATGGGCTTCCATTCCTTCCTGCAAGCGCGCGGCATCCCGTTCGAGAGCGCCATGGCCAAGTCGTGGAACATGCGCATGTTCCGCAAGATCCGCCGCGAGGCCGACGCCGCCTCGGTGACCCTGGCCGAGGAGCGCGGCCCCTGCCCCGACGCGGCCGAGCGCGGCATGATGGCCCGGTTCACCCACAAGCTGGCGATCGCGCCGACCGCCTCGATCAGCATCATCTGCGGCGGCGCCAGCGCCTGCATCGAGCCGATCCCGGCCAACATCTACACCCACAAGACCCTGTCGGGCGCCTTCGTGGTGCGGAACCCCTATTTGCAGGCGCTGCTGTCGCGCAAGGGCGCGGACACGCCCGAGACGTGGCAGTCCATCGTCGAGCACGAGGGCTCGGTGCAGCATCTGGACTGCCTCGACGACGACGAGAAGCTGGTCTACCGCACCGCCTTCGAGATCGACCAGCGCTGGGTGATCGATCTGGCGGCCGACCGCACGCCGTTCATCTGCCAGAGCCAGTCGCTGAACCTCTATTTGCCGGCCGACATCGACAAGTGGGACCTGCACATGCTGCACTGGAGCGCGTGGGAAAAGGGCGTCAAGAGCCTCTATTATTGCCGCTCCAAGTCGGTCAGCCGCGCCGCCTTCGCCGGCCAGCTCGAGAAGAGCGAGACCACGGCCGCGTCCTATGGCGGCCGCACCGACTACGAGGAGTGCCTGGCATGTCAGTGAAGCCGTCCTTCGGCGACGCCGATCCGCGCAGCCTGATCGGCACCGGCCGTATCGGCCTGTTGCAGGCGACGGGCACCTATGACGTCGACCGCTATCCCTGGGCGTACCAGTTCTGGAAGCGGCAGCAGCAGACCCACTGGATGGGCGAGGAAGTGCCGCTGGGCGCCGACATCCGCGACTGGACATCGGACCGCGTCACGCCGGCCGAGCGCGCCCTGCTGACCCAGATCTTCCGCTTCTTCACCCAGTCGGACGTGGAGGTGGGCGACAACTACCTGAAACGCTACATCCCCATCTTCCAGCCCATCGAGGTGCAGATGATGATGGCCGCCTTCTCCAACATGGAGACGGTGCACATCGACGCCTATGCCCTGCTGCTGAAGACGCTGGGCATGCCCAAGGCCGAGTTCGAGGCGTTCCGCGACTATGCCGAGATGCGCGCCAAGGCGGACTACATGCACACCTTCGGCGTCGGCACCTGCTCGGACGTGGCGCGCACGCTGGCCATGTTCGGCGCGTTCACCGAGGGCATGGCCCTGTTCGCCAGCTTCGCCATGCTGCTGAACTTCCCGCGCCACAACAAGATGAACGGCATGGGCCAGATCGTGAGCTGGTCGGTGCGCGACGAGAGCCTGCACTGCGAAGGCATCATCAAGCTGTTCCATCAGTGGAACCACGAGACCGGCGCCGTCACCAAGGCGGTGCGCGACGACATCGTCGACGTGGCGAAGACCATGGTGAAGCTGGAGGAAGGCTTCATCGACCTGGCCTTCGGCCTGGGCGGCATCCAGGGCATGACGGCCGAGGACATCCGCGCCTATGTGCACTACGTGGCCGACTGGCGCCTGACCCAGCTCAAGCTGCCGCCGGTGTTCGGCTATTTCACCGAGCACGACAACACCTACAGCCAGGTGAAGCCACACCCGCTGCCGTGGCTGGTGGAAATCCTCAACGGCGTCGAACACGCCAACTTCTTCGAACAGCGCGCCACGGAATATTCCAAGGGCGCCACCCGCGGCAGCTGGGACGGCACCGAGGGCGTCTGGGCCCTGTTCGACGCCAAGCGCCAGCCGAAGGAAGTGGAGAAGCTGCTGGTATAGTTTCCCTCTCCCTTTGGGAGAGGGTCAGGGTGAGGGGCGGTGTCGATGACGTCCGCCGGCCCTACACCTTCCCTAAGACTATCCCTTCCCGAAGACCGCCCCTCACCCTCCCACGCGCTACGCGCGCGGGCCCCTCCCTCTCCCGGAGGGCGAGGGAGTTTGAGGCTACCCCCTCGCCTTCGGCGACATCAGTTTCTGGATCTGTCGGGAATCCGCCACCAGGCGGTCCTCGCTGTCCCAGATTTCGCCGTCTTCCTCGAAGAAGCCGCGGGTCAGCAGCCGGGTGGTGAAGCGGAAGCGCAGCCAGCCGGGGGCGGGCCGGCGGCGCAAATGGGTGGTGAGTTCGATGGTCGGCACCCAGCCCGTCGCGCCCACCACGTTGAAGATGGCGGGCGGCACGGCGTCGGCGAACATCAGCACCGAGTAGAAATCCGGCGCGGTGCCGTCCTGGAAGCGGATATAGCCGGCCATCTCGCCCACGCCGTGGGGCGTCGCCCTCGCCCAGCCCATGTGGGTGGGATGGAAGCGCATGTCGATGTGCTCCTGGAACGCGGGGGACTGGCCGGGCACGTAGGGATGCGGCACGCACTCGTCCGGCGGCGGCAGCTCGGGCGGCGTCGCGTGGACCACCGAGCGGCCGGTGGCGATGTCGAAATCGGTGAAGGTGGCGGTGAAGTGGGTGCGCTGGACGCCGTCCTGGATCAGCCGCGCGAGGCCGGTCGAGGTGGTGAGGCTGCGGCCCAGCAGCTCGGTGGCGATCTCGGCCGGGCCGGGCGACGAGCGCTTCATGTAGTGGCCGGTGATGGTCAGCGGATGGGGATGCGGCACGGTGCCGGCGAGGGCGCGGGCGGCGATCGCCATCAGGTAGCCGCCGTTGGGCGTGCCGCCGGCGATGCCCCACGTCTCGTGGAAACGGGCGGCGAAGCGGCCGTCGCCGGTCCTGTGCACGGCCGTTTCGGTGTCGAAGAACGAGGGCTTTGCCGCAGTCGTCATGGCCTGGTTTTCCTTCCGGGAGTCGGCGACGGCTTAACGAAATCGCGGCCCGCTGGCAATGGCCTCACTCGCCGGGGCGCTCGGGCTCCATGTCGCCCCTGGGGTCGGCCGAGCCGAAGGTCAGCCGGCTGACCCGCCGGCCCAGCCAGGCCTGCACGTCGTCGACCACGGTGAACACCACGGGCACGAACACCAGGCTCAGCAGGGTCGAGGTGATGAGGCCGCCGATGACGGCGATGGCCATCGGGGCGCGGAACTCGGTGTCGGCGCCGATGCCGAGCGCGATGGGCAGCATGCCCGCGCCCATGGCGAGGGTGGTCATGATGATCGGCCGGGCGCGCTTGTGCGCGGCGTCGAGCAGCGCCTCGCGCCGGCTGGCGCCCCGCTCCTCGCGCGAGACGATGGCGTATTCGACCAGCAGGATCGAGTTCTTGGCCGCGATGCCCATCAGCATCAGGATGCCGATCAGCGGCGGCACCGACAGCGGGATGTCGAGCAGCAGCAGCAGGCCCAGCGCGCCGCCGATGGACAGCGGCAGCGCGGTCAGGATCGTCACCGGATAGGCAAAGTTCCGGAACAGCAGCGCCAGCACGAAATACATCAGCAGGACGCCGGTCACGATCGCGACGGTGAAGCCCATCAGCAGCTCGCCCATGTTCTCGACGTCGCCGGTCGGCACCTCGAACACGCCGGGCGGCAGGTTCTTCATGGCCGGCAGGGCGTAGACCATCTGGTTGGCGTCGCCCAGCGGGATGCCCGCCAGCTCGGCCTCGATGACGGCGTTGCGGCGGCGGTCCAGCCGGTCGATCTGCGACGGCCCGGCGCCGAACGAGACGTCCGCGACCGAGGAAAGCGGCACGGAACCGCCATGCACCGTGGGCACGCGCAGGTTGCGGATGGTGTCGAGGTCCTGCCGGGCGCTTTCGACCAGCATCAGGCGGATGGGAATCTGCCGGTCGCTGAGATTGTATTTGGGCAGGTTCACGTCCACGTCGCCCAGGGTGGCGATGCGCGCCGCCTGGGCGATGGTCTGGG
>CAZVVC010000323.1:0-4095 GCA_964630425.1 uncultured Bifidobacterium sp.
ACTATCTGTTCACCCAGTTCAGGGACATGGGGGCCAGGCGTGGGTGAGACGCGGCAAGCATTGCTCTCAGGTTTCGGCGCCACCGCCCGGTCCCCTCTCCCCGCGGGGGAGAGGGCTAGGGTGAGGGGGACGCGCAGGGCGCGGCGGGAAGCTCGGCTGCGCGGGAAGCGCCAGCCGAATGAGCGTCAGAACCCCTTCCAGATTCGTCAGCACATCGTTGTTCCAGAAACGGATCACGCGAAACCCCTGGGCTTCCATGAATGCGGTGCGCGCGTTGTCCCGCTCGGCCTGATCGGCATGTTGTCCGCCATCGACCTCGATGACGAGTTTCTCGCGCCGGCAGAGAAAGTCCGCGACGAAGGGGCCGATGGGAAACTGCCGGCAGAACTTGAAGCCCTCGAAACGGCGGTCGCGCAGGGCATACCAGAGCTTGCGCTCGGCATCGGTCTGCTTTTGACGGAGTACTCGGGCTCGCGCGTGACTCATTGCGGCATCGTACCGAACCGCTCGACGTCGGCCCAGCCCCCTCACCCTACCCTCTCCCCCGAGGGGAGAGGGGTCCCAATCCCTGATATCGCAACGGACGCCCTTCATGCCTAAGCGTACAGACATCAAGAGCATCCTGATCATCGGCGCCGGGCCCATCATCATCGGGCAGGCGTGCGAGTTCGACTATTCCGGCACCCAGGCGTGCCGCGCGCTCAGGGAGGAGGGCTACCGGATCATCCTGGTGAACTCGAACCCGGCCACCATCATGACCGACCCGGAGGTGGCCGACGCCACCTATATCGAGCCGATCACGCCCGACATGGTGCGCAAGATCATCGAGCTGGAGCGGCCCGACGCCGTGCTGCCGACCATGGGCGGCCAGACCGCGCTCAACACCGCGCTCGCCCTCGACGAGAACGGCACGCTGGCCGAGTTCGGCGTGCAGTTGATCGGCGCCTCGAAGGACGCCATCGCCAAGGCCGAGGATCGCCAGCTGTTTCGCGACGCCATGGAGAAGATCGGCCTGGAGTGCCCGCGCAGCCGCATGGTCACCACCCTGTCCGACGCGCTCGACGCCCTGCCCTATGTGGGCCTGCCCGCCATCATCCGCCCCAGCTTCACACTGGGCGGCACCGGCGGCGGCATCGCCTACAACCGCGAGGAGTTCGAGGCCATCGTGCGCAGCGGCATCGACGCCTCGCCCACCAACCAGGTGCTGATCGAGGAATCGGTGCTGGGCTGGAAGGAGTTCGAGATGGAGGTGGTCCGCGACCGGGCGGACAACTGCATCATCGTCTGCTCCATCGAGAACATCGACCCGATGGGCGTGCACACCGGCGATTCCATCACCGTCGCGCCGGCGCTGACGCTGACCGACAAGGAATACCAGATCATGCGCGACGCCTCGATCGCGGTGCTGCGCGAGATCGGCGTCGAGACCGGCGGCTCGAACGTGCAGTTCGCGGTCAATCCCGAGGACGGACGGCTGATCGTCATCGAGATGAACCCGCGCGTGTCGCGCTCGTCGGCGCTCGCCTCGAAGGCCACCGGCTTCCCCATCGCCAAGGTCGCGGCGCGCCTCGCCGTGGGCTACACCCTCGACGAGCTGACCAACGACATCACCGGCGTCACGCCCGCCTCGTTCGAGCCGACCATCGACTACGTGGTCACCAAGGTGCCGCGCTTCGCCTTCGAGAAGTTCCCGAACAGCGAGCCGACGCTGACCACGGCCATGAAGTCGGTCGGCGAATCCATGGCCATCGGCCGCTCCTTCGCCGAGAGCCTGCAAAAGGCGCTGTACTCCCTGGAGACCGGCCTGACCGGTCTCTCCGAGATCGAGGTGCCCGGCTACGACCCCGAGGACGAGGACAGGGAGGCGGTGCTGGCCGCCCTCTCCAGGCCCACGCCCGAGCGCATCCTCTATATCGGCCAGGCGTTCCGCGAGGGGCTGAGCCTGGAGCGCATCCAGGAGGTCACCAGCTACGACCCGTGGTTCCTGGCCCAGATCGAGGAGATCGTGCGCGCCGAGAACCAGCTTCGCGACCGCCGCCTGCCGTCCGACCCGCAGGAGATGGCGTACTACAAGTCGCTGGGATTCTCGGACGCGCGCATCGCCCAGCTTTGCGGCGTCGCGGCCGAGGACGTCTACGAGCAGCGCCAGGACCTGGGCGTGCATCCGGGCTTCCGCCGCATCGACACCTGTGCCGCCGAGTTCGAGGCGCGCACGCCCTACATGTACTCGTCCTACGAGACCGAGTTCGGCGCGGGCGAGTGTGAGGCCAATCCCAGCGACCGCGAGAAGGTCATCATCCTGGGCGGCGGCCCCAACCGCATCGGCCAGGGCATCGAGTTCGACTATTGCTGCGTCCACGCGGTCTATGCGCTGACCGACGCCGGCTACGAGACCATCATGGTCAACTGCAACCCGGAGACCGTGTCGACCGACTACGACACCTCGGACCGCCTGTATTTCGAGCCGCTGAGCGAGGAGCACGTGCTGGAGCTGATCCGCAAGGAACAGTCCAACGGCACGGTGAAGGGCGTGATCGTGCAGTTCGGCGGCCAGACGCCGCTGAAGCTGGCGGGCGCGTTGGAGGCCGCCGGCGTGCCGATCCTGGGCACCTCGCCCGACGCCATCGACCTGGCCGAGGACCGCCAGCGCTTCCAGGCGCTGCTGCAGGCGCTGGGCCTGAAGCAGCCGCCGAACGGCACCGCCACCTCGCTGGAGGAGGCCCGCGAGGTCGCCGCCGAGATCGGCTATCCGGTCGTCATCCGCCCGTCCTACGTGCTGGGCGGGCGCGGCATGCAGATCGTCGCCGACGTGCAGGGGCTGGAGCGCTACATCACCGAGGCGGTGCGCGTGTCCGGCGACAGCCCGGTGCTGATCGACTACTACCTGCGCAACGCCATCGAGGTGGACGTGGACGCCATCGCCGACGGCGAGAGCGTGTTCGTCGCCGGCATCATGGAGCATATCGAGGAGGCCGGCGTCCATTCGGGCGATTCGGCCTGCTCGCTGCCGCCCTATTCGCTGCCCGCCCCGATCATCGAGGACATCAAGCGCCAGACCGAGGCCCTGGCCCGCGGCCTGGGCGTCGTCGGCCTGATGAACGTGCAGTTCGCGGTGCAGGGCGAGACCATCTACATCCTCGAGGTGAACCCGCGCGCCAGCCGCACGGTGCCGTTCGTCGCCAAGGCCATCGGCGTGCCGCTGGCCAAGGTCGCGGCGCGGGTGATGGCGGGCGAGAGCCTCGCCGGCTTCAACCTGCAGGAGCACCGGATCCGGCACGTGGCCGTGAAGGAGGCCGTGTTTCCGTTCGCCCGCTTCCCCGGCGTCGACACGCTGCTCGGCCCCGAGATGCGCTCGACCGGCGAGGTCATGGGCCTCGACTGGACCTTCGGCAAGGCCTTCGCCAAGTCGCAGCTCGCCGGCGGCACCAACGTGCCGCTGTCGGGGACCGCCTTCATCTCGCTGAAGGATGCCGACAAGGCGGCCATCGTCGGCCCGGCCAGGAAGCTGATCGAGATGGGTTTCGAGATCATCGCCACCAAGGGCACCGCCAGCTTCCTCGCCGAACAGGGCGTCAAGGTGAAGCGGGTCAACAAGGTGCTGGAAGGCCGGCCGCACATCGTCGACGCCATCAAGAACGGCGAGGTGCAGCTTGTCTTCAACACCACCGAGGGCGCCCAGGCGATCGACGACAGCTTCTCGATCCGCCGCACCGCGCTGACCGAGAAAGTACCCTATTACACCACCCTCGCCGGCGCGGTCGCCTCGGTGCTCGCCATCGAGAGCCTGAAGTCCGGCAGCCTTGAAGTGGCCAGTCTGCAATCCTATTCTAAGTGATCCTGAAGAACGTCGCGCCGGACGGAATCCCTGCCCGGTCGCGATCGTTTTGCGACATGGCGAGTGAAGGAACGCTGCGAGTGAAGGAACGGTGATGGAAAAGATTCCGATGACGGCCAAGGGCCTGGACCGCCTGGAAAGCGATCTGCGGCGTTTCAAGCACGACGAGCGCCCCGCGGTGATCCGCGCGATCGCGGAAGCCCGCGAGCACGGCGACCTGTCGGAGAACGCCGAGTACCACGCCGCCAAGGAACGCCAGG
>CAZVVC010000324.1:0-4083 GCA_964630425.1 uncultured Bifidobacterium sp.
AACAGAGCCGTATGAAAGACAGTTGCTCACCCTGCCCTCTCCCAAAGGGAGAGGGGCAACATGGCCGGCCCCTAATACTGGGCGCGCAGGCTGACGAAGAAGCTCCTGCCCTGATCGGGGAAGCCGTCGGTGAGGGTGTAGTTGTCGTCGAACAGGTTGCGGCCGCCGACGCCCACCTGCACGCCGTTCGCCAGCTCGTAGTCGATCCGCAGGTTGACCAGCACATGGCCGCCGGTGCGGTAGTAGCGCGTCCCCGCCGTGTTCACCGTCCAGCGGCTGGAGGCGATGTCCACGTTCGGCACGACGTGCAGCCGCTCGAGCGGCGACCAGTCCAGATAGAGGAAGGCCTTGTGCCTGGGCACGCCCGTCGGGCGGAAGGCGGCGTTCGAGGGATCGTCCAGGCCGCGCTGGGTGAAGGTGTAGTTGGCGCCCACGTCGAGCGAGGGGCCGATGGCGGCGGCCAGTGAGATTTCGCCGCCATAGTAGTCGCCCTTGCCCAGATTGCGGCTCTGCGAGACGGCGTTGTCGGTGCAGACGCCCTGCGGCGTGCAGGTGGTGTAGATGAAGGGGAACGCCACGATCACGTCGGTGAGACGCGAATAGAACAGGGCGCCCTCGACGCGCAGCGCGCCGAACTGACGCGAGGCGCCGATCTCGACATTGGTCGCCCGCTCGGCGGCGAGGTCCGGATTGGAGACCGCCCCGCCGAAGCGCGAGCTGAACCGTTCGAAGACGGTGGGGAAGCGCACCCGGGACGACACGCTGGCGTGGACGCTGGTCAGGTCGTTCGGCTGCCAGACCAGCTTGCCCTGGCCGTTGAACGCATCGGCGTCGCGGATCGGGTAGCTGAACAGTTCCGACGGCGCGCCGGTGCCGCTGCCGGGAGGCGCGCCCCATTCCTCGGCGCGCTTCAGGTTGCGCCAGTCATAGCTGAAGCCGGCGATGAAGGTCAGGGTCGGCGACAGCGCCAGCCGGTTCTCGGCGGCGATGCTGTAGGTCTCCTCCAGATTGACCTGCGGCGGCTCGGTGAAGCCCGAGGGGAACGCCTGTTGGACCTCCACATGCTTGTCCCGGCGGTAGTGGAACGCGATGCTGAGCGTGTCGGCCGACGACAGGGCGAAATCGATCTGGGCCGAGCCGCCATAGGCCTCGTCGTCATAATAGCTGTTGAACGCACGGCCCAGCGTCTGCGTGTTCTGGGCGCGGGTGTCGAACGAGCTCAGCAGATTGCTGAAGGTGTTGCGGTAGAGCCGGGTCTTCAGGGTCGCCCAGTCGGCGAGCCGGGTGCTCGACAGGAAATAGATGTTCTCGATGTTCCAGTAGGGCCACGACCAGAACCGCTGGGTATTCAGCCCGTCGGTAACGTGCAGCGGCGCGTTCTTGCCGCCTTCCTGGCGGGTGTAGCTGATCGAGTATTCGTCGGTGTCGTTGGGCGTGAAGCCGATCTTCAGGTTGGCGCGCCAGTCGCGGGTGCGCGAGAAATCGCGCGCGCCGCCGTCCTCGGCCGAGCCGGGGACGGGCGTGTAGCCGCCCGCCAGATCCCAGTGGTCGACGAAATTCCGGGTGAACGAGCCCTGCGCATACCATTTCTCCTGCCGCGTGCCCAGCGACACGAACACATTGTAGCCGGCATAGTCGACATCGGAATCGAGGCCCAGCGTGGCGCGCGCCTCGGCCTCGAATACGCGGGTCGGCTTGCGCGTGACCAGGTTGATGGCGCCGCCCATGGCGCCCGGCCCGTCGAGCACCGAGGCATAGCCCTTGGCGACCTGGATCTCGGCGATGTCCGGCGTCAGGAACCGGCCGTAATCCAGCCGGTTGTCGGCCGGGAGATAGACGCGGATGCCGTCGATGGACAGCGGCACCTGGAAGCGGTCGAAGCCGCGCACGAAGATCAGCCTTTCGTTGCGCTGGCCGCCGGTGTTGGACGCGGTGACGCCGGGAATGAGGCTGGCCGCCTCGTCCAGCGTGTTGCGGTTGAAGGTGTAGATCGCCTCGGACGAGAGCGTGGAGTCGTCGATCAGTACGTCGTCGAACACCGGCGCGGTGACGATGATCTGCCCCAGGCCGAAGGCATTGCTCGCGGGCGCGGGCGCGTCCTGCGCCGCGGCGGCCGCCGGCGCCGCCACGGCGGCGGCCGTCATCCAGGCAAGAAGCTTCATCGGTTTTTCCCCGGAACATCCATTGTCGTGTCGAATCGTTGTATACATCGGGATATATCGATTCGATATATTCAATCGGACATATCGAAAGGGAGGCGTCCGTCATGCGCAGTGGAACCACCGCGATCCTGCTCGGCCTGCTGCTGTGCGCGCCCGTCCACGCGACGCCGCCGGCCCATGAGCACGCCAGGGATTGCGCCGGCCAGGTGACGGCCCCGCCCGCCGGCCTCTCCGGCTGGAGCACGCCGGCGCCGGCCACCGCGGCGGGGAACGAGGCCGGCCTGGCGGCGGCCGTCATCCCCGTGGGCGCCCGCGCGGACGCCGTGCTCCGCCAGACCGGCGACATCCGCTACGTCGCCCGCCCCGAGAAGCCGGGCGGATCGGTCAGCTTCGGCGGCATGTTCGCCTTCGACGTGACCGAGCCGGGCACCTACCGCGTCGCGCTGGATTCCGCCGCCTGGATCGACGTGCTGCGGAACGGCAAGGCCGTGGCGTCGACGGCGCACGGGCCGGGACCGGAATGCTCGGGCATCCGCAAGATGGTCGACTTCCCGCTCGAGCCCGGCCGCTACGTGCTGCAGCTCGCCGCGAACGGCAAGCCCGCCATCGCCGTGCTGGTGGCCAGGCTGCCCTGACCATGCCCGCCCGCGGCGGCCTCGCGGTGCTGGCCGCGTCGCTGATCCTCGCCGCCGCGACCGGCGCCCTCGCCCAGCGTCCGCCCGAGGGCGTATCCCCGCCGCCCGTCCCCGCCGACAACCCGGCGACGCCGGCCAAGGTCGAGCTGGGCCGGCGGCTGTTCTACGAAGCCGACCTGTCCATCGACGGCACCATGTCCTGCGCGAGCTGCCACAGCCAGAAGCACGGTTTCGCCGACGATAACCGCACCCGGCCCGGCGTGCACGGCGACCCCGGACGGCGCAATGTCCAGGGGCTGGCGAACGTGGCCTGGGCGCCGTCGCTGACCTGGGGAGATCCCCGGCTCGACACGCTGGAGAAGCAGGTGCCCGTCCCGGTGGCCGGCGAGAATCCCGTCGAGATGGGGATGGCCGGCAAGGAAGCGGAGATCGCCAGCCGCCTCGGCAAGGATGCCTGCTATCGCCGGATGTTCGCCAAAGCCTTCCCCGCGGAACACGGCGCCATCACCCTCGATACGGTCGCCAGGGCGCTCGCCGCGTTCCAGCGGACCCTGATCTCGTTCGATGCGCCCTATGACCGCCGGCGCCGCGGCAACAGGGCCGCCATGACCGAGACCGCGCTGCGCGGCGAGACGCTTTTCGCCGGCCGCTGCGCGTCATGCCACGGCGGCGTCCACTTCACCGATTTCCGCTTCCGCGCCCTGGAGCCGGGCAAGGCGGACGCACGCGACCGGGGCCTGGGCGAGGTGACCGGCAGGCCCGAGGACGACGGCAAGTTCCGCACGCCGGGGCTGCGCAACGTCGCCCTGACCGGCCCCTATTTCCACGACGGCAGCGCCGCGACGCTGAAGAGGCCGTCCGCCGCCACCCCGGCGCGGCCGCGCTGACGGATGCGGCACTGGCGGACGTGGTCGCCTTCCTGCACGCGCTGACCGACAGGAATTTCGCGGCCGATCCACGTTTCTCGCTGCCGCAGACGGCGTGCGGGAAGCGACTCTAGGCCAAGGGCCGCCGTTGAAGGGGCGCTAGCTTTCCTCGGGGAGGTCCAGCGCTTCCGTCGACGGCGCGTAGGTGCCCACCGACGTCAGCAGGAAGAACGCCAGGTTGACCACCTGGAACAGCGCGCCCGACACCAGGAACATGCCGGCGACGGCCGCCTCGGGCGCGTCCACGTAATGGATGAGGCTGAGCGCCAGCCCGAAGGTCATCAGGTCCTGGTTTGGCAGGAACGGCAGCCGGGTAAGCACCATCTGGGCGGTGAGGAAGATCAGCCAGGTGAGGAAGGG
>CAZVVC010000325.1:0-4013 GCA_964630425.1 uncultured Bifidobacterium sp.
GAGCCTGTGCCTACAGCCTGACGACCATCTTGCCCGCATTGGCGCCGCCGAGCAGGTCGATGAAGGCGCGCGGCGTATTCTCCAGCCCGTCGACGACGGTCTCCTCGGCCTGGAGGCTGCCGTCCTCCAGCATGGCGGCGAGCGCGCGGATCATCTCGGGCCGCCTGGCCCCGAACAACCCGATATTGAAGCCGGTCAGGGTCAGCCCCCTCTCGATCGCGGCGAACAGATTGTCCGGGCCGCGCCGGTAGTTGTCCGAATTGTACAGCTCGACCGCGCCGCACAGCGCCATGCGTCCATGCACCTTCATGGAATCGATGGCCGCCTCCAGATGCGAGCCGCCCACATTGTCGAAATACATGTCGAGGCCCGCCGGCGCGAATTCGGCGAGGCGGGCGCGCAGGTCGTCGGTGCGGTAGTTGATGGTGGCGTCGACGCCCAGCCGCCCGGTCAGCAGCGCCGCCTTGGCGGGATCGCCGGTGCTGCCGATCACCCGGCAGCCATGCCGCTTCGCGAGCTGGCAGACGACCATGCCCACGGCGCCGGCCGCGCCCGAGACGAAGATGGTCTCGCCGGCCTGCGGCTTCAGCACGTATTCCAGCCCCGCATAGGCCGTGGTCCCGGAAATGCCGAGCACGCCCAGATAGGCGCTGAGCGGCGCCAGCGCGGGATCGATGGGCAGCAGGGCGGCCGCGTCCGCGACATAGAGGTCGCGCCAGCCGCGCAGGGGCGTGAACACGCTCGCGCCGACGGGCAGGATGTCCGAGCGGGATTCGATCACCTCGCCCACCGCGCCGCCGTCCAGCTCGTCGCCGATGCCGGTGGGCGCGTGCACGCCCTTCAGCGTGGTGAGCGACAGGCGCATGTAGGGATCGACCGAAAGCCAGGTATTGCGCACCTTCACCTGCCCGTCCTGCAACGCCGGCAGCGGCACCTGCGCCAGCGCGAAGTCGTCGGGCCTGGGCATCCCCTCGGGGCGGCGCGCGAGCTGGAAGACCCGGCTGGTTTCGTTCATGGCTTCGTCCTTCATCGGTTGGTGCGTTCGACGCGTACGGGAATGGCCGACATGACCGGCATGCGGTTGATGGACTGGGCCGACCATTCGGCGCTGACCAACCGGCTGGTGGGGCTGTAGCGGCCCGCCTCGTCGTCCTCGTCCTCGGGAAAGCCGCCCCAGCAATGGCTCATGGAGACGACGCCGCCGCGCACGGTGGGATCGGCCTTCACCAGGGCGAACAGGCTGTCATGGGGCGAGACGATCCGCACCCGCTCGCCGTCGGCGAGGCCCGCTGCCGCCATGTCGTCCGGATTCATGAAGGCGGGATTGAAGGGCATCCGCTCGCGCGTCGCCGGCAGGTCGCCGCCCAGCGAGTTCATCACCTCGCGGAACCGCCGCGACACCAGCCGCATGGGAAAGGCCCGCTCCTCCGCCTGGGACGCCTCGGCGACGAGATCGCGGCGCACCGAGCTCAGTTCATCGAGGACGTCTGGCGGCGCGACCTGCAACCTGCCCGTCACGTCGTCGGGGCCGGGCCGCACGACCTGCGGCGGCACATCGTAGAGACGGCCGCCATCGGTGCGCCGGACCTCGTCGAGCGGCACCTGGGCCGATGCGGCGATGAGGTCGAGGACCTCGTCGGCGCCGGGCGGCGTGTCCATCGGCAGCGCGGCAGCGCCCAGGCGCAGGCCGACGCCGAGCCGTTTCGCCAGGCTCCAGAAAACGTACCAGTCGTGCACCGTATCGCCCGGCGGCGCGACGATGGCCGGTGTGTACTGGGCATAGGGCACGGGGAAGAACTTGTCGAAGAAGCCGGTGTGATCGGGCCGCTCGAACGGCAGGGTCGGCGCGATCACGTAATGAGCGAGCCGCGCCGTCGCCGAAAGCCGCGGGTCGATGGTCACCAGCAGGTCGAGATGGCGCAGCGCCTTCAGCGCCTTGCGCTGGTCGGGCAGCGCGACCGCCGGGTTGGCGCCCAGGCAGATCAGCGCCCGGATCCGTCCCTTGCCCGGATGCAGGATCTCGTCGGGCAGCACAGCCGACATCATCTGGCCCTTGATGATGCCGAGGCCGTGCTTGCGGCTCCTGGCGCCGTCCCGCTCCCATTCGCGGGTGGGCGGGACGGCGACGGCCGTCCGCTCGATCCGGGGCGACAGCACGCCCGGATTGCCGACCGGCTCGCCGGCGCGCAGATAGCGCCCGCACAGCACGTTGAGGCACTGCACCAGATGTTCCGAGAGGTTGGAGTGCCTGGCCATGTCGGGGCCGGTGCCGCTGCCCGCCATGCCGGTCTTCGACTGGCGGGCGAACAGGCGCGCGGCCTCGACGATCTGCGCAGCCGGCACGTCCGCCCGCGCCGCGGCCCGTTCCGGCGTGAAGTCGCGCAGCGCCTCGCGCAGCGCCGCGACGCCGTCCACGTGCCGGTCGCAGAACGCCTTGTCCTCCCAGCCCTCGGCGAGGATGACGTGGATCATGGCGGCGAGGATGGCCGCGTCCTCGCCGGGGCGCGGCTGGATGAAGATGTCGGCGTGGCGGGCGGTTTCGGTCCGGCGCGGATCGATCACGATCAGCTTCATGCCGCGCGCCCGCGCGTCCTCCATGCTCTTGACCGGATTGAAATTGTCGAAGCCGGAAAGCCCCGGCCCGCCGGTCACCGACACCAGCGGATTGGTGCCCACGAACATCCACACATCGGCCTTCGAGAAGGGCTGCGCCCCGCCGCCGAAGTCGCCGATGCGGCCCGACGCGATCCATTTGGCCGACTGGTCGATGGTCATGGTGCCGAACACGCTGGGCGATCCGATGGCGGCGGCGAACGCCCCGGCGAACGCCGGATGGGCCGCGCCGAACAGCCCCTGCGTGCCGATGAACACGGCCACGGCGCGCGGCCCGTCCTCGTCGATGATGGCGCGCAGCCTGTCCGCGATCTCATCGAACGCCTGCTTGGACGGGATCGGCGACAGGGCGCCGTCGGCGCCGCGCGCCAGGCTGGCGGTGAGCCGTTCGGGGCCGTGGTGCAGCTCGGGATTGCGCAGCCCCTTGAAGCACGCATAGCCGCGCGTCAGCGGGTTGGACTTGTCGCCCCGCACCTTGGTCACCCTGCCGTCCTCGACCGTGACCTCCAGGGCGCAGAAGCCCTGGCAGATGCGGCAATAGGTCTTTCGTGTCTCCGTCATGGCTTCTCCCCGTGCCACGATCAAATACTAGAGCACGCGCTATTTTTGTACAGGCCTGATGTCGCGCACGGTGATCTGGGCGCGGTCGACCACGCTGCCGTCGCTCCGTTGCAGCAGCACCGTATGGGCGCCCGGGCGCGGCGCCCACAGATAGGAGCGGCTGGCAGGCCCCAGCAGCTTGTCGTCGATCTTCAGCGACAGCGTCCGGTCGGCGCCCTCGGCCCGCACGGGCACCCGCGTGTTGCCCGCCGGGATGTCCGGGTCCAGGGCGATGACCAGGCCGTGCGCCGGGCTGACGATCCGCGCGAACGCCCCGCCCGGCACGCCGCGCATGACGTCCGCCTCGGTGCCCTTCAGGAAGATGTCCTCGCGCGGGTTCTCGATCGCCGGATCGAAGGCGACCGCGTGGGCGACGACGCCCTCGGGAAGCGGCGGCGCGGTGACCGCGTCGCCCTGGTCGAGCCGGGTGATCACGTCCTGCCAGACCGGCGCGGCGCCGCTGACGCCCGAGACGTTGTGCATGGAATCGCCCTCGAAATTGCCGACCCAGACGCCGACCGTGTAGCGGCGCGACCAGCCGATGCACCAGTTGTCGCGCATGTCCTTGCTGGTGCCGGTCTTGACCGCGCTCCAGAAGCGGGTCGCCAGCACGCTGTCGAGGCCGAAGGTCGCCGCGCGCGCATTCGCGTCGGCGAGGATGTCGCCGACGATGAAGGTGGCGCCGGCATCGAGCACGCGCTGGCCGCGCGGCGCCGGCCTGGCGCCCGCCAGCGGCGGCGCCACGGGACCGACGCGCCCGCCGTTGGCCAGCGCGCGGTAGGCGTTGGCCAGTTGCAGCA
>CAZVVC010000326.1:0-4010 GCA_964630425.1 uncultured Bifidobacterium sp.
CGCCGCGATGGCGGCTTTCGACCGTGCCGCCGCGCAGCACCTCGACCAGAACCGGGTTTGTCACGATATCCTCCACCGAATGTCCAGGCCGGGATAGCCCGGCGCGCCGGCGGATGCAAAATCTATCGTTGTTCGGGGCGGATCAGGCCGGCGGCCATGAAGCCGCCGTCGACGGCGAGCGTCTGGCCGGTGATGTAGCTGGCCGCCGGCGACAACAGGAAGGCGATCGCGGCGGCCACCTCGTCCGGCTCGCCGCAGCGGCGTTGCGGCGCGCGCTCCAGCCAGCGCCGGCGCGCCTCCTCGCCGCCTCGCGCGGCCGCGCCGCCCAGCGGGCCGTGCGCCACGCAGTTGATCCGCACGTCGCGATGAGCAAGCTCCACGGCCAGGACCTCGGACATCAGCCTGACGCCGGCCTGCGCCGCGCCGCAGGCGAGGCGGCCCTGGCTGGCGCGAAGGCCGGAGACGGGAACGACGTTGACGATGGAGAGCGCGTCGCCCATGCGCTCCACCGCCGCCCTGGCGGCGGCGAAGGCGGCGACGAGATTGGCGTCGAGCACCTGGCGCAGCAGCGCGACGCCGGTTTCGAGAGCCGGCAGATCGCAGGACAGGCCGGCGGCGCTGACCAGGCCGCCCAGCGGGCCGAGCGCGTCGACCGCCTGGTCGAAGGCGTCGCCGATCTCGTCCTCGTCGGCGAGGTCGGCGAACAGGAAGATCGCGTTCTCGCCGGCCAGCATGTCCTCGGCGGCGGCGAGCGCGTCCTTGTCCGTGTCGAGGACGGCGACCGGCCAGCCATCGTCGAGAAGCCATTCGGCGGCCGCGAGGCCGATGCCGGATGCGCCGCCCGTGACGATGGCCGATGGCTTCATGCCGCTCCTGTTCGACCCGTTCGAGGCCCTATTTGATGCGCTCGAGGCCCTATTTGATGCGCTCGAGGATCGAGACGTAGTTGGCGACGGCCGCGCCGCCCATGTTGAAGATGCCGCCCAGCGTCGCGTTCTCGACCTGGATGCCGCCGGCCTCGCCGGTCAGCTGCATCGCCGAAAGCACATGCATGGAAACGCCGGTCGCGCCGATGGGGTGGCCCTTGGCCTTCAGCCCGCCCGAGGGGTTGACCGGCAGGCGGCCGCCCTTCTGCGTCTGGCCTTCGAGCGCCACCTTGGCGCCTTGTCCTCGCGCAGCCAGCCCCATCGCCTCGTATTCGATCAGCTCGGCGATGGTGAAGCAGTCGTGGGTCTCGACGAAGGAGAGGTCGTCGAGCGAGACGCCCGCATTCCTGAGCGCCCGGCCCCAGGCCTCCTCGCAGCCCTCGAACAGCAGGATGTCGCGCTTCGACATCGGCAGGAAGTCCTGCACATGCTCGTTGGCGCGAAACGCGATGGCGCGGCGCATGCCCAGGGCGGTCGTGGTGTCGGCCAGCACCAGTGCCGCCGCGCCGTCCGAGACCAGCGAGCAATCGGTGCGTTTGAGCGGACCGGCAACGTAGGGGTTCCGGTCGCTCTCGTTGCGGCAGAAATCGAAACCCAGATCCTTGCGGATTTGGGCATAGGGGTTCTCAACGCCGTTGCGGTGGTTTTTCGCGGCAATGCTGGCCAGCGCATCCGACTGGTCGCCGTGGCGCTGGAAATATGCCTCTGCGATCCGCCCGAACACCCCGGAAAACCCCGCCGGGGTGTCGCCATCTTCCGGCAGGTAGGATGCCTTGAGAAGGTTTCGCCCCACATCCGCGGAAGGTGCCGTGGTCATCTGCTCGACGCCGACCACCAGAACCACCCGCGCGGCTTTGGCGTCGATGGCACGAATGCCCTGCCGCACGGCGGCCGACCCGGTCGCGCAGGCGTTCTCGACCCGCGTGGCGGGCGTGAAACGCAGGCGGTCGTCGGCCTGAAGCACCAGGCTGGCGGTGAAGTCCTGTTCCGAGAACCCGGCGTTGAAGTGGCCCAGGATGATCTCGTCGACATCCTGCGGGCCGATACCGGCGTGCTCGATTGCCTCGGTCGCTACCCGGACGATCAGGCTTTCGACCGTTTCATCCGGCAGTTTCCCGAACGGCGTATGGGCCCAGCCCACGATACAGGCAGTCATGGTGATCTTCCCTTTCATTCCGGCATGGCGCATCCGGTTCAGTCCGGCGCGCGCAACTGCCGTCAGCTTGTCTCGAAATGCCGCGACAGCTCGTAGCTGGTGACTTCGCGGGCCAGCCAGTCGGTCCAATGCTTGAGTTCTGCCCGCCGCGACGCGGCGTAGTGCTCGACAAAGGTGTCCCCGAAATAGTCGCGGCAGGCAGCGGAGGCCGCGAAAATCTCGGTCGCCTCGCCGAGGTTGTCGGCCAGTTGCGGAAAGTCGCCCGAGGTCAGCGCATTGCCCTTGGCGGCCTCCTGCGGGACGAGATCGTTGACGATGCCATGATGGCCACCCGCCAGCATGGCCGCCAGCGAAAGATAGGGATTGGCATCGGCGCCGGGCACGCGGTGCTCGATGCGGTAGGCCTTCGGATCGGGAAAGGTTATCACCCGCAACGCCGCGCCGCGGTTGTCATGGCCCCAAGAGACGTTCTCGGGGCACCAGGCCTCGACGTCGAACCGGCGGAAGGAATTGACGAAGGGCCGGAAGATGACGCCGAAGTCCTGAAGCGTTGCCAGCATTCCGGCCATGTACTTGTGGGCGACCGGAGAGAAATCGCCGCTGTCGGCCTGCCGGAACGCGTTTTCGCCGTCCTTCCAGATGCTCTGGTGGACATGGCCGCCGCAACCGGAATCCCCCATCCTCCACTTCGCCATGAAGGTCGGGACCAGCCCGCGTTCCGCGCACAGCTCGCGGAAATAGGTCTTGGCGCGAACCGCGTTGTCCGCCGCCGCCAGCGGCTCGGCCGGGGCGAGCGCGAACTCCACCGCGCCAAGCCCAAGCTCGGTGTGGAACACCTCGACGGTGATGCCGATGCTGCGCATCCTGCGGATGAACTCCGCGCCCAGCTCGCGCGCTTCGTCGGACTGTGTCAGCCGATAGGCATTGTGCATCCGGCCCACCGATACGAGGTCGTGGTGCCGGCCGGCCTCCATCACCTCGCGGTCGGCGTGAAACACGAAGGCTTCGAACTCGGCGCCGAAAACCGGGGTATAGCCGGTCTCGGCAAAACGCTCGGCCACGCTGCGCAGGACGTTGCGCGGTGCCAGCGGAAAGGGCGATCCGTCCGGATAGGTCACATCATAGATCACCGCGGCCATGCCCTGCCGCCATGGCAGTTCGATGGCGGTGCCCAGATCCGGCACGCCGAAGACATCGGGAAACCCGTTCTCGTGCGAGCTGTGCTTTGACGCCCAGACGTCATCCACGGGCGTCATCTGATACAGGACCGTGCAGATCGCGCTTTTCGACTGCCCGGCCACCTTCTTTGCCGACACGAACTTGCCACGCAGAGCACCGTTGAGATCGGGCACTTCCATTTGCACCAGATCGACATCGCCTCTCTGCATCGCCTCGATGGCGGTCTGGCTGGTGCTGGCAGTTTCCATGTGTTCGTCCCCTCTTGGCATGATGGGTTTCAGCCTCCCTGTTCTTCGGCCCGTTGTGCCTTGCCGCCCAGACGTGCCGGTTTCACCGCACCCACCCGGCGATAGACCTCGTCCGGCACGAGCGACGGGTGTTTGTAGACATACCAGGTGCACTTCGCCCCGGACCGCGCGGCGGGCCAGACCGGGGGCTCGACGACACGGGTCGGGTAGCCGAAGCGCGCGATCGGCATCCGCTCGTTGAGCTGGCAGCAATGCACGCAATAGAGGCAGATCCCCGTCTTGTTCCATGACCAGTCATGCGGCTCCTGCGTCACACCGAAGCCATAGGGTGCCTCGGTGCGCGGGCCGGTTCCGGTGTCCGGATCGTCGCGCAGGGTTCGCCCGCCCGACCCGCAGGGATCGAAGCGGATCGCCCAGCGGTCCTCCTCCTCGACCACCTCGAGGTCGCCCATGCGCCCCGGCCCGGTGAGATGCCCGCGCATCCCTTCCAGCGCGTAATGC
>CAZVVC010000327.1:0-4005 GCA_964630425.1 uncultured Bifidobacterium sp.
GGCGGCCGCCACGTGTTGATGTCCTTCATCGGGTTGCGCTGCTTCTTGCGCGCCGCCTTCCGGGCCGGAGACGCAGCGCCGCGCACATGGGTGCGATCCGACTTCGCGGTGGCGAACACGATCCCGTGTTCGCGACACAGGCGGGTGAACGGGTCGAAGCCGATGCGGATCAGCTTGAGCACCTCGCGCTTGGGCTTGCCCGCCGCCGCCTCGCGCCTGACGAGGGCCAGTTCCTCGGGCGTAAACTTCCGTCGCGGCGAGTGCTCGCTGGCGGGCCGCACATGGAACGTGATGCCCAGCGCCTTGCAGTGATGGTCGAACGTGGCTGGCGCGATGCGGATCGCCTTGAGGGTGTCCTTCCGCGTGCTGCCTGTGGCAGACATGGCGCGCACGGTCGCCAGCTCGTCGGGCGTGAAGTTCCTCATGCCATCGGCTCCACGGTGACGCGCAGATAGGCGCTGCCGTCGTCGGTGTAGACCTTCCGCACGTGGATATCGGCGACCTGCGCGTCGTCCTGCCAGACCACGCCGTTCAGTCCATCGAGGCACTTCACGATGTTGTCCGCATCGGGACGGCTGGTGTGCCAGCGGGTCGCCGCGGCCTTCTTCTTCGACCACGACGCGGCCTTGGGCCATGCCGCCAGAACGGAGACCGCGAGGGGGCCGACCATCGGATCCAGCCCGGCGGCGCGCATCGCCTCGTGGGCGAAGTGCTTCAACTGCGCCTCGTAGCTGACGGTGCGCGCGGGCGTGAACATCCGCACCTTGCCGCCGATGGTGCTGGCGCGCGGGCGGCCCTTTCCTTGGGGCAGGCCGGGGACCACAAAAGTAATCGCGCCGCTCATACCGCCTCCCGAGCCAAGCGGCGCCGCTCCCGCATTTTTGCGGCCTTTTTCTCCCTGAACTCGGGCGTGCTTTCCCGCGCCCGCCCCCCTTCCCGTTTACAGGTCCGACAATGTCTCTCACCGCGGTGCTGATAGAGGTTCTCACCAGCAAGCTCGTGCCCCCGAGGACAATGCGTCTTCGCCGCGTTAGCCGCAGCCAGCGTCTCGCCGCAGAGCACGTTTTCCCCGATTGTGAGGGGGCGAAGGTGGGCTGGGTTGACGCAGTGGCGCACGCGGCAAATGTGGTCCAGCACCAATCCATCGGGGATGGCGCCAACAAACATCTTGTAGGCGATGCGATGCGCCCTTTTGGATTGGCGCCGCAACTTGAATTCTCCGTACCCCTTAGGCGTCAGCCTGCCAGTCCATAGCCAGCAGCCTCCGTCGCTCCGGCTGATGCGTGACAGGAAGCGGTGCCGCTCCCTGTCCGTGAACGTAATGGATTCCCCCTCGCCCACGATCAGTGCACCGCGTCCCAATACAACTGGAACAAGGCGCCCTCTTCCTCGCGGCGCTGGGCATCCTTCTTGCGTTCCGCCACGACCTTGCGCAGCGCGGCCGGATGAAACCCGTTGCCCTTTGCTTCCTTGTAGACCTCGGAGATATCGGCGGCGATCTCCGCCTTGTCGGCTTCCAGCCTCTCGATCCTGTCCACGTAGGACCGAAGCTGGCCAGCCGCCCCGGCGACGTTGACGCTCGCCACGCCACCTTCCTTGATCTCGCCCGTCACCGGGTCATGCGCTGCCGCGTCCATCGTCACCTCGTCGAAGAGAAAGAGGCAGGGCCGAAGCCCCGCCGAGTTTGCCGCGCCGCCGTAAGCCCTTCTCGGGATGCCAGCGCGGGGTTCGAAAGGGTGCGGCCAGCCCGAGGGGGTTCGGCTGGCCGCGCGACGGGCGCACCAAGGGAGAGGGAAGATGATGCCCGTCGAAATTGATCATGCCGCCGCTCCCTTGAGCCAGCGCCAGAACCGGCTGGGCGCCGGAAGCAGCGGAACCCGCGCGACGATCTCGCCGTCTACGCGGCCCGTGCACTTGATGGCCCACAACCGCTGGACCGCTTCCTCGTGGCTCTCGGCCTCGATGTCGAAGGTGAACTCCGACCCGCGCCAGTAGTAGGAGCAGACGAAGGGCTTCATCCGACCCTCCGCGCCAGCCACGCGCCGGACGCGCTGTGCAGCCGCTCGACCAGCGGGGCCATCTCGGCCTCCTCCATGTGGTCGATCCGGCCGTCGTCCGCGATGGCGTCGGCGATCTTGCCCAGCAGCTCGGCCGCGTGGGCGTTGAGCGCATAACTGTTCACGGCGTCGGTCTCGGTCGGCACCATCTCGAAGCCGGCCAGCCGCGTGATCGCGTTGCCGAACTCAGGCCCGAGGATCATGACCAGCCGGAGGAATGCGACCAGCCCCGGCGTGCCGACGCCCTGCGCATACTGCTTGACGCTGCTCTCGCTGATCACTGCGGCGTCGGCCAGCAGCGCCGTGCTGTACTGGCGGCCATGCCCGGCATAGGCCCGGATCGCGACGGAGAGCACGTCCTGGACAGAGGATTGGCTGACGGCGAGGATGTTGCTCAAGATGCTATCCCTCCCCGGCGCGCATGGTGGAGGGCATGGAAACCGCCCTGCCCTACCGCATCACCGGAGCCGGACTCGTCGCCCGGCCCCGGCTGCGCTACGCTGAGGTTGTCGAGACCAACAGCGGAGATTTCAGGATGACCACCAGCAACAATGTTCTGTGCGGCAAGTGTCGCTGCGCGGCAGAACGCACCACTGATGAAGGCGGAAAAACGTATGCCGTTTGTCCCGCCTGCGGGCAGCGGGACGACCTCAAGAAAGCCGTCCGGGAAGCTGGCGAGCATATGGCTTACGTCATGCAAAAAGCGTTCGCGGCGAAGATCAACAAGACCAAACCGCGCGGCGGTCTCATCAAGATAAGCACCAAGGCCGTCGTGCGGGATCGCACCTTCCGATGGATAAGCGACTACCGAGGATAGGCTCGCCATCATCCTCTCCGCTCCGGCCTGCTGGGTTTTGGGCGGCGGCGGTGGGGGTGGCGCAATTGCCGGTCAATCTCGGCAAGCGACATGAGCGGCGGATTATCCGCCAGCACACGCTCCACGCTGGGCCGGATCAGCCATGTGATGAAGCGCCGGATCATGCCGCGCGGCCCTCGCCCGCCTCTGGCGTGATGACCGCCGGGTCGAAGAAGTCGGCCGGGGAGAGGTCGACACCAAGAACAAGCGCCAGGTTAAGAACTTCCTGCTGGCGGCTCGACGGAATGAACCCACGATCCTTCCAGCCTTGCACGGTGGTCGGGTTGCGGTGGCCCAGCGCCTTGGCAAGGGCGGTAAGGCCGCCGAATTTTTCGATGATGCGTTCTGCCTGTGTCATGGCAGTCAACGTACGTTAAAAACGTATGATCGTCAACGCGGAAACCGTATCCATGTTTTGGCAAAATACGCTTATGGCGTATGACATACCTTGGAAGCTGAAAATTCTTAGAGAGCGCGCAGGCCTCTCCATGCTCAGCATCGCAAATGCGATGGGCTACAAGACCGCCTCGGGATATCAGCGATACGAAAACCCAGACGACTTCAAGAAACAGCACCTGCCCGTCGATTTCGCGAGCAAGTTTGCTGACGCCGTAGTCGGTCGCGGCAACCCGCCTATTTCTCGCGCTGAAGTGATGGCCCTAGCTGGGCTGGAACCGGGCAGCACCGACAACATCGATGCCGATGATTTTGTTTCGATCCAGCAATTCAGCGAAACTGCGCTCAGCGCGGGGCCGGGTGCAGAGGGTTCGGGGCGCCTGGTGACTGGTTCGGTTGCCTACCGGCGATCATGGATAAGGAAGCTGACCAGCACCGACCCTAAGCGCCTTGTCATTCTGCCGGTGCGCGGGGACAGCATGTATCCGACGCTGGACGACGACGATATCGTGATGATCGACACCGGCGACACCGAGATCATCAGCGGCAAGATATATGCGCTGCGCTCTCTGGAAGGCCTGCTGGTGAAGCGCCTTCGGAAGGACCCCATTCTCGGCAGCATAGAGATCGTCAGCGACAACCCATCTGTCGGATCGTTCGCCTATACGCGAGAGCAAATTGAGGTCATCGGCCGCG
>CAZVVC010000328.1:0-3980 GCA_964630425.1 uncultured Bifidobacterium sp.
CAAGAACAGCCCGGCGGGCGTGATCTCGGTGACCAGCGTCAGCCCGGGCGACGAACTCGAAGGCTTCGCCAAGCTGAGCTACGAGTTCCGGGCCGAGGACCCGAGCGTCGAGTTCGGCGTGTCGATCCCGGTCAACGAGAAACTGAAGATCCGCGTCGCCGGCCGCGGCCAGTTCATGCAGGGCGGCTATTACAAGAACACCTCGTCCGACCTGGTCGGCGTTCCGCGCAATCTGAGCCCGTTCGAGACGGAGGCGCTCTATCCGACCAACCCGAACCAGTTCACCGAGACGCCGAAGACCAAGCAATATGTCGGCCGCATCACCGCCGTGTTCACACCGAACGACAATTTCGACGCGACACTGAAGATCTTCGCCGCCGACTCCCGCGACAACGACGCGGGCGCCGCCGCCGTGGTGGCCTGCGCCGACGGCATCGGCGGGCACCCGTACCAGTCCACCGGCTTCTTCGGCGACGTGGCCGACCCGACGCAGACCTGCGACGGCAAGATCCGCTGGCGCCGGCACAGCACCCAGCCGCCCCAGGCGTGGTTCGAGTCCAACCCCACGCTCGACGACAACGACACCCATTACTACAACCATTTCCGCAACTTCCTAACGACGCTGGAAATGAACTGGCGGGTCACCGACGACCTGACCCTGACCTCGGTCTCGGGCTATTGGGACTACAAGCAGCGCGAGCTGACCCAGTATGATTATGCCTATGGCGTCGTCGCCTCGAAACAGGGCGAAGGCGGCCGCAGCTTCACCACCGAACTGCGCCTGCGGTCGGATTTCGACGGCCCGGTGAACTTCATGATCGGCGGCTTCTACGAGGACATGAAGCGCGACCTGGACGCGCCCGTGCAGATCTTCCCGCTGGGTCCGGCGCCGGACAGCACCTTCTATCCGGACTTCTACAACGGCAGCTTCCTCAGCTATCACCAGCACTGGGACAACAACATCACGAGCTGGTCGGTGTTCGCCGAGATGCGCTGGGACATCACCGACACCCTCGAGCTGTCGGGCGGCGTGCGCTACACCGAGGACAACAGGAACGCCCACGGCGCACAGCTCTTCAACCGCCTCGACCAGTTCTTCGATCTGCTGGGCCTGCCCGAGACGGCCAATCCGTTCGCCCATTCCGGCACGGAATACGACCTGACCCGCAGCTTCCACAACACCTCGCCGCAGGCGACGCTGAGCTGGAAGGCGACGCCGGACATCCTGCTCTATGCCTCCTACAAGACGGGCTATCAGGCGGCCGGCATCTCCAACCCCGGGACCATCGGCAACTTCTACTCCCTGGACAGCAATGGCCAGATTCGGTTTGACGGCAACGGCAACCCGATCCGGGCGACCAGCGCCGAGGTGAACCCGATCCTGACCTTCGACGGCTCGACGGTGAAAGGCTTCGAGATCGGCGCCAAGGGCTCGTTCTTCGGCGGCATGCTGACCGGCGACATCGCCCTCTATCACATGAAGTACAGCGACCTTCAGGTGGCGGTGTTCAATCCGGTCACCACCAACTTCACCGTGCAGAACGCCGCGGCCGCGGTGAACCGGGGCATCGAAGGCAACCTCTACCTGCAGGCCACCGACGACCTGCAGCTCCGCCTGTCGGCCCAGTACAACCACCTCAAATACAAGAGCTTCCCGGAAGCTCAGTGCTATGCCGGCCAGGCCGATCCGACGTCGGCCACCTACCGGCCGGAACTGACGGGCTTCTGCCATCCGAGCGCCAGCGGCACGGGCCTGGTGCAGGACATGTCCGGCATGCGTTACGGCGGCGGGCCGTTCCAGGTCAACGCCGGCTTCACATATGACGTGGCCGTGTCCAACGACTGGGGCCTGTCGCTCTCCGGCGACGTGAACTACCGCAACAAGAGCTTCGAAACCCTGCGCCAGCCCGGCACCCGGGTGCCGTCGCGCACGCTGATCAACGCCTCGCTGCGGCTCTATCAGGTGGACGGCCCGTGGGAGTTCTCGCTGATCTGCTCGAACTGCGGCAACGACCACTATGTCTACAGCATCCAGGACAAGCCGCTGGGCAAGACCGGCGACCTGACCGGCCAGCTCGGCATGCCGAGGCTGGTCACCATCCAGACCACCTACCGCTGGTAAGCTGAACCAGCATCGGGCCGATGTCGGGGCGGACCGGGAAACCGGCCCGCCCCGCGTCGTTTCCGGCGTTGCCGGGAGCGCCTTGGATTTACGGAGAAGGGAACTCGGGCCCGCCGGCCCAGGCGGCTTTCCTCCCGGAGCAAGGGCCGATCAGGTTAGCTGACCTGTCACGTTTATTCGCCACCCACCGGACTCCCTTCTGCCGTGACCCTGCGAGAGGGAAACTCGAGGCGTGCAGCCTTTCCGGCTTTTCCCCTAGATCGAACGCCCGAAAAATCACGCTTGAATGTATGTTGGGATTATGGTCTGCTTTTCGCCATAACGAGCACTGATCTTGGGGAGGATAGGTGCGGGTATCGTCGTCGCAATCCATCGCACCATCAAGCCGGCTTCGGCGCCTTCTTCGTTCCGTATCCATGTGTTCAAAGGCTGCATATTGACGACAGCCTGACAGTTCTCCGTTGAAAGCCAGCGGATTGGGGAATCATGTACAAGGGGAGAAAACAACCAGTGGGACAGCTTTTTAAGATCGGGTTCGGCCAACCCGGCCGGCTCCTGACCGGCCTGGCGGGCGTGCTTGCGCTGACCGCCACGGCGATGCCGGCCAGCGCACAGGACGGCGCCGCGCCGCCGGCGCAGACGCAGCAGCAACCGACGTCGCAGACGCGCGGCCAGTCGATCGAGACCGTCATGGTGAGCGCCCGCAAGACCGAGGAGCGCGCCATCGACACGCCGGTCGCCCTGACGGCCATGACCGAGACCCAGATCCAGCGCTACAACACCACCGATCTGACCCAGCTCACCACCCAGCTTCCCGGCGTCGAGGTCAGCAAGGCCTCGGGCGGCGGCGCGGGCGGCAACTTCATCATCCGCGGCATCGGCCGGCAGGCGTCCGACTATGGCGCCGAGCAGCCCGTCGCCTTCGTCATCGACGGCTTCTCCTTCACCCGCGGCCACATGTCGAGCGTCGGCTTCTTCGACATCTCCAACATCCAGGTGCTGAAAGGCCCGCAGACGCTGTTCTTCGGCAAGAACAGCCCGGCGGGCGTGATCTCGGTGACCAGCGTCAGCCCGGGCGACGAATTCGAGGGCTTCGCCAAGCTGAGCTACGAGTTCCGCGCCGAGGACCCGAGCGTCGAGTTCGGCGTGTCGATCCCGGTCAGCGAGAAGCTGAAGATCCGGGTCGCCGGCCGTGGCCAGTTCATGCAGGGCGGCTACTACAAGAACACCTCGTCCGACCTGATCGGCCTGCCCCGTGACCTGAGCCCCTACGAGACGACGGCGCTCTATCCGACCAATCCCAACCAGTTCAAGGAGCAGCCGAGGACCAAGCAGTATGTCGGCCGCATCACCGCCGTGTTCACGCCGAACGACAATTTCGACGCGACGCTGAAGATCTTCGGCGCGGATTCGCGCGACAACGACGCCGGCGCCGCCGCCGTCGTCGCCTGCGCCGACGGCATCGGCGGGCACCCGTACCAGTCCACCGGCTTCTTCGGCAACGTGGCCGATCCGACGCAGACCTGCGACGGCAAGATCCGCTGGCGCCGGCACAGCACCCAGCCGCCCCAGGCATGGTTCGATTCCAACCCCACGCTCGACGACAACGACGACCACTACTACAACCATTTCCGCAACCTGCTCACCACCCTGGAGATGAACTGGCGGATCAGCGACGACCTGACGCTGACGTCGGTGTCGGGTTACTGGGACTACAAGCAGACCGAGCTGACCCAGTACGACTATGCCTATGGCGTCGTCGCCTCGAAGCAGGGCGAAGGCGGGCACACCTTCAGCCAGGAGCTGCGCCTGCGGTCGGATTTCGACGGCCCGGTGAACTTCATGATCGGCGGCTTCT
>CAZVVC010000329.1:0-3970 GCA_964630425.1 uncultured Bifidobacterium sp.
GCCGACCCTGCTGACCTCGCTGCAGGACATCGACGAGCAGATCGAGCGCCTGGAAGTCCATCACCTGGCGAGCCCCGAGGGCGATCTCCACTATGCCCTGCTATCCGACTGGGCCGACGCGCCGAGCGAGCATACCGACCGGGATGATGCGCTGCTGGCCGCGGCGTCTGCGGGTGTCGAAAGGCTCAACCAGCGCCATGGCCCGGCGCCGGGCGGTCCCCGCTTCCTGTTGCTGCACCGGCGCCGTGTCTGGAATCAGAGCGAACGCTGCTGGATGGGGTGGGAGCGCAAACGCGGAAAGCTGTCCGAACTCAACCGGCTGCTTCGCGGTGCCGAGGACACAACCTTCATCATGCCGGCTGCCGTCCCGACGGATGTCCGCTACGTCATCACGCTGGACTCGGACACGCGGCTGCCGCGCGAAACCGTTGGCCGGCTGATTGGCAAGATGGCCCATCCCCTCAACCGGCCGCGGCTGGACGAACAGCTCGGGCGCGTCGTCGAAGGATACGCCATATTGCAGCCCAGAGTGACGCCGGCGCTGCCGGTACGACATGAAGGCTCGCTGTTTCTCCGGGTCTTCGCGAGTGCGTCGGGCATCGACCCGTATGCCGCCGCGGTTTCGGACGTCTATCAGGATCTGTTCGGCGAGGGCTCCTATACGGGCAAGGGTATTTACGACGTCGACGCCTTCGAGGCGGCGCTGCACGGTCGCGCCCCCGAAAGTACCCTGCTCAGCCACGACCTGTTCGAGGGTGTCTTCGCCCGCGCCGGCCTGGCGTCGGACGTCGAGGTCGTGGAGGATTTCCCGATCCGCTACGACGTCGCGGCGCTTCGTCATCATCGCTGGGCGCGCGGCGACTGGCAGCTGCTCCCGTGGATATTCGGACGCGGACCTCGGGGCGCTCGAGGAAGCGTTCCGGCACTGGGACGCTGGAAGATGCTCGACAATTTGCGCAGGACGCTTTCCGCGCCGTCGGCCGTCCTCGCCCTGATCGCCGGCTGGGCCTTGCCGCTACACGAAGCGGTGGTCTGGACGGCCTTCATCGTAGCGACGATGGTGCTGCCTCCGCTCATTCCCGTCATTTCGGCCGTCGCGCCCCGCCGCCCGGGCGTGACGCTGGAAAGCCACGCGCGGGCCCTGGGCGCCGAGCTGCGCCTCGCGCTTGTCCAGTCCGGCCTGATGCTCATTTTCCTGGCGCACCAGGCATGGTTGATGGGGGACGCCATCCTGCGCACCCTGGTGCGGCTGATCCTGACGCGCCGCCACCTCCTGCAGTGGGTGCCCACGGCCCATGCCGCGTTCGGCCCCCGTCCGGGCATGCGCCGCTTCTACAACCGGATGGCCGGCGCCCTCGTCATCGGCGCCGTCGCGATCGCCGTGGCCTCGACGCAGCCAGAGGACACGTGGCCCCTCGCCGCCATGTTCGCGGTCATCTGGTTTGCCTCTCCCGCAGTCGCGGTCTGGGCCAGCCGGTCGCCTCGCGTTCTGGGCCGGCGCCCGTTGGACGAGGCGGACACCCTGTCGCTGCGGCTGATCGCGAGACGCACCTGGCGCTTCTTCGAGGTTTTCGTCGTGCGGGCCGACAACATGCTGCCGCCGGACAACTTCCAGGAAACGCCGGAGCCGGTCGTGGCGCACAGGACCTCGCCTACCAATATCGGCCTCTACCTGCTGGCCGTGGCGAGCGCGCGGGATTTTGGATGGATCGGCACCACCGAAGCCACGGAACGGCTGGAAGCGACGCTTGCGACCATGGCGCGGATGGCCAGGCACCGCGGCCACTTCTACAATTGGTACGACACGCGTGACCTGCGGCCGCTCGATCCGCCCTACGTCTCCTCGGTCGACAGCGGAAACCTGGCCGGGCACCTCATCGCGCTCGCCAACGCCTGCGGCGAGTGGCGCGGCGCAGCGCCAATCGCGGAACGGCGCATAGACGGGATGTCAGACGCGCTGGACATCCTCAGGCAGGAGGTGGACCGGCGGCTCGCCGCGCAGCAATCGCCGACCGCGCCCTGGCGGCGGCTCTGCAACGAGATCGACCATCTGGCATCAGCCTTGCCGAGGGCCGGCGCGGACGGGGGCGAGGCCGAGCAGAGACTGGCCGAGCTTCTCGCGGAAGCCGCCCAGCTCGAGGATACGGTGCGCGGGATCGCCGTCGAGGAGAGCGACGAAACCAGCGTCGACCTGCAGTTCTGGGCGGAGGCGTTTGGGCGCTGCGTTCGCAGCCACTTGCGCGACCTCGCGGAGAGCGGCGCCGGGCTATTGTTGCACAGGCTGTCGGCCATTGAAGAAGCCGCGCGCTCGATGGCGCTGGCGATGGAGTTCGACTTTCTCCTGAACACCGACCGCCTGTTGCTTTCGATCGGCTATCAGGTACCGCAGGGCACGCTGGATCCGAGTTGCTACGATCTCCTCGCCTCGGAAGCCAGGCTGGCGAGCTTCCTGGCGATCGCAAAGCGGGACGCTCCTCCCCGGCACTGGTTCCGTCTGGGCCGCGCCGTGACACCGGTGGCGAAGGGCGCGGCGCTGATCTCGTGGTCGGGCTCGATGTTCGAGTATCTGATGCCGTCGCTGGTCATGCGGGCGCCGGCCGACAGCCTCATCGAACAGACCAACCGGCTGATCGTCGAACGCCAGATCGCCTACGCCGAGGCGCGGCAGGTCCCCTGGGGCGTATCGGAATCGGCCTACAACGCCCGCGACCTGCAGTTCACCTATCAATATTCCAATTTCGGCGTGCCTGGCCTTGGCCTGAAACGCGGCCTGGCTGACAACATGGTGATCTCGCCCTATGCCACCGCGCTGGCCAGCATGATCGATCCCCGGGCCGCCATCCGGAACTTCGAGCGGCTGGAGGCGCTGGGCGCACGCGGCCGGCACGGCTTCTACGAGGCGCTGGATTTCACGCCCGCGCGGGTTCCGGAAGGGGCCAGCGTGGCCATCGTGCGTGCCTTCATGGCGCACCACCAGGGCATGACGATCGGTGCGATCGCCGATACCCTGCTCGACGGGGTGATGCGCAGGCGCTTCCACGCCGAGCCCATCGTCCAGGCGACGGAGCTTCTGCTGCAGGAACGGGTCCCCCGGGACGTCACGATCACCCCGCCGCTGGTATCCGACACGACGTCGGCGGCCAGGACGAGAAGCACCGAGAGCCCCAGCGTCTGGCAGGCCATGCCGAACGGCGCGACGCCGGCGACCCAGCTCCTGTCCAACGGGCGCTACTCGGTCATGCTGACGGCGGCGGGATCAGGCTACAGCACCTGGCGCGACCTGGCGGTGACCCGGTGGCGCGAGGACGTGACCTGCGATGACTGGGGTTCCTACATTTTCCTTCGGGATGCCTCTAGTGGCGAAGCTTGGTCGGCGACGTACCAGCCCATCGGTGTCGGCCCCGAAGCGTATGACGTCACGTTCACCGAGGACCGCGCCGAATTCGCGCGGCGAGACAACGGTCTGACGACGACGATCCAGGTGCTGGTGTCATCGGAAGATGACGCGGAAGTGAGGCGTGTGTCGGTCTCCAATTTAGGCGATCACCCGCGCGAGATCGAGTTGACGTCCTATGCGGAACTGGTTCTTGCGCCCCAGGCAGCAGATGTTGCTCATCCAGCATTCTCAAAGCTGTTCGTCGAGACCGAATACCTCTCCGGGCTTGGTGCGATACTGGCGACCAGGCGGCAGCGCGCCCCGGCCGAGCCGGAAGTGTGGGCGGCACATCTGGCGGTGGTGGATGGCGAAGCCGTAGGCAAGCGTGAGTTTGAAACCGATCGAACACGGTTTCTTGGCCGCGGTGGCGGCGTCCGATCACCCGGCGCGGTGATGAGCGGCCGTCCGCTCTCCGGCGCGACCGGAACTGTGCTCGATCCAATTTTCGCACTGCGCCGCACTGTGCGAATCGCGCCTGGAGCGACCGCCAGCGTCGATTTCTGGACGATGGTCGGCTCGTCGCGGGCCGGCATT
>CAZVVC010000330.1:0-3927 GCA_964630425.1 uncultured Bifidobacterium sp.
ACACGCGCATCAACATCGTCGACACGCCCGGCCACGCCGATTTCGGCGGCGAGGTGGAGCGCGTGCTGTCCATGGTGGATTCGGTGCTGCTGCTGGTCGACGCGGTCGACGGCCCCATGCCGCAGACCCGGTTCGTCACCAACAAGGCGCTGCAGCGCGGCCTGCGCCCCATCGTCGTCGTCAACAAGGTCGACCGGCCGGGCGCGCGGCCCGACTGGGTCGTCGACCAGACCTTCGAGCTGTTCGACCGCTTGGGCGCGACCGACGAGCAGCTCGATTTCCCGGTGATCTACGCCTCGGCGCTGGAAGGCTTCGCCACCCGCGACATGGACCAGCCGGCCGACGACATGCGCGCCCTGTTCGAGACCATCGTCGAGCACGTGCCCGAGCCCGAGGTCGAGATCGACGGCCCGCTCCAGCTCCAGGTCAGCGCGCTTTCCTATTCGTCCTATGTGGGCGTCATCGGCATCGGCCGCATCCAGCGCGGCCGGATCAAGCGCAACACCCGCGTCACCGTGATCGGCGCCGACGGCCAGACCCGCAGCGGGCGCGTCATGCAGATCCTGGGCTTCCACGGCCTGGAGAAGATCGAGGTGGAAGAGGCCGAGGCCGGCGCCATCATCGCCTTCACCGGCCTCGAGAACCTGAAGATCTCCGACACCATCTGCGATCCCGACAACGTCGAGGCGCTGCCCGCGCTGCAGGTGGACGAGCCGACCATCTCCATGACCTTCCAGGTGAACGACTCTCCGTTCGCCGGGCGCGAGGGCAAATACGTCACCAGCCGCAACATCGCCGCGCGCCTCGAGGAGGAGCTGATCCACAACGTGGCGCTGCGCGTGGAGCAGACCGCCGATTCCAACCGTTTCCAGGTGTCCGGGCGCGGCGAGCTGCATCTCTCGATCCTGATCGAGAACATGCGCCGCGAGGGCTACGAGCTGGCCATCTCGCGCCCCGAGGTGATCCTCAAGACCATCGACGGCGTCGTCTGCGAGCCGTGGGAGAACCTGACGGTCGACGTGGAGGAGGAATATCAGGGCGCCGTCATGGAGAAGCTGGGCGAGCGCCGGGGCGAGCTGCGCGACATGGTGCCCGACGGGCGCGGCCGCGTGCGGCTCGACTACAACATCCCCAGCCGCGGCCTGATCGGCTTCCGCTCGGAGTTCATGACCACCACCTCGGGCAACGGCCTGATCTATCACACCTTCGACAAATACGCGCCGCGCGTGAACGCCGCCATCGGCGGCCGCCACAACGGCGTGCTCGTCTCCATGGCCTCGGGCAAGGCGCTGGCCTACGCCATCTTCAACCTGCAGGAGCGCGGCCGCATGTTCATCGGCCACGCCACCGAGGTCTATGAGGGCATGGTGGTCGGCATCCACGTCCGCGACAACGACCTGGTCGTCAACCCGCTGAAGGCCAAGCAGCTCACCAACATCCGCGCCGCCGGCACCGACGAGGCGCTGATCCTCACCCCGCCGATCGACACCACGCTGGAATACGCGCTGGAGTTCATCAACGACGACGAGCTGGTCGAGGTGACCCCCAAATCCATCCGCATCCGCAAGAAGCTGCTGCTCGAGCACGAGCGCAAGAAGGCCTCGCGGGCAGCCTGAGTCTTGTGTTTGTTGAGCGTCCGAAGGGATTGACCGTCCCCACGGCTGTCATCGGACCGGCCGGTACAGCCGCCTGATCGACAGCCACACCGCGAACAGGGCGGTGCTGATCCCGGCGAATTCCTGGGCCGTCGGCATCTCGCCCACGGCGATGAACACGTAGAGCATGCCGAACACGGCCTCGAAGATGATCATCTGGCCCAGGATGGTCAGGTCGAGCACCTTGGAGGCCATGTTGAACAGCACCGTGCCCAACCAGGTGGCGCCGCCGCCCAGCAGCACGCTCCACAGCGCTAGCAGGGCAAGCTCGTTTCCCGGGACCTGATCGGGCGCCCGCGCCAGCCCGGTCGCCCATGCGGCGGGCAGGGCGACGATGGCCACGGCCAGCGACACCAGGCCGACGACCGAGCTCCATTCCCGCGCGGTCACCAGATGGGTCTCCTGCAGGAAGCGGGCGTTGACGACGGCGTACCAGGTCCACATCACCAGCGCCGAGAAGATCGCCAGCATGCCCAGCGGCGCCAGGTCGGACGACGCGCCCGAGAAATCGGTCCTCGCGGTGTTCGAGAGCACCACGCCGCCGGCGAACAGCAGCAGCGGAAATGCGAGAGGCTTCAGCGCGCCGATGCCCTGTCGCAGCCGCCCGGCGATGGTCACCGTCACGGGCGCCATGCCGATGATCAGCACGCCCATGGACGCGCCCGCCCATTGCATGCCGACCACCAGCAGGAAGTAATAGAGCACGTTGCCGGTCAGCGCGTAGACCAGCGCCCGCCCCAGCACCCCGGGCGGCAGCCGGACCGCGCGGCGCAGGTCGAACAGCAGCAGTGAGATGAGGCCATAGGCGAAGGTGCGCCCCAGCGTCACCTCGATGGCCGTCGCGTTCGGCAGCGCGATGGGCGCGACGAAGGCCAGCCCCCACACGGCGCAGGTGGCGATCATCAGCAGGATGCCGAGCAGGAACGGGTTCATGGCCCCGCATCATTACCCGAGCGGCCCGGCGGGCGCACGCGGGTTCATGAACGCGTCAGGCCGCGACCATCGCCTGTTTCGCCAGCACCGGCATCACCTCGGCGGCGAACAGCTCCACCGAGGCGCGGACCCGGTCGGCGGGCATGCCGCCCTGGTCGCTCTGGATGATCAGGCGGTCGACGCCGCCGGCGGCCTCGATCCAGCGGCACATGTCGTCGGTCACCTCGGCCGGGCTGCCGGCGATGGCGATGCAGTCCGGGTTGCCGAGGGTCATGTGCGTCGGCGGGAACTGCCGCCCGGGCACGCCGATCTCGCTCAGCACCCAGTTCAGGTAGCCGAACTGGTGCGGGCCGAAATAGTCGCGCGCCTTCCCGCCGTCGCGGTCCACATGGGTGTGGAAGCTGACCGCCACCTTCATGCCGGCGAGGTCGTTGCCCGAGGCGCGGTATTGCTCGCGGTAACGGGCGATCAGGTCGCGCGTGTTGCCGAAGCCGGTCGAGACCACGGCGATGGCGATGGGCAGGCCCTTCTTCGCCGCCATGTCGACGGCGTCGGGCGAGCTGCCCGACAGGTAGATGTCCGGATGCGGCCGCTGCACCGGGCGCGGCTGCTGGGTGACGCCATCGAGCGGCGCGCGGAACGTGCCGCGCCACGAGATGGCCTCGCCGCTCCACAGCAGGCGCAGCAGGTCGAGCCCCTCGTCGGTCATGGCGCGGGACTGCTCGATGTCCTGGCCCATGTGCCTGTAGGTGTGCGGGAACACGCCGCGGCCGATCACCACCTCGGCGCGGCCGCCCGAGAGCACGTCGAGGGTGGCGAAATCCTCGGCGATGCGCAGCGGATCGTGATGGGGCAGCAGGGTGACGCCGGTGGACAGCTTGATCTTCTTCGTGCGCTCGGCGACCGAGGCCAGCACCATCTGCGGCGCCGAGACGATGTAGTGGCTGAAATGATGCTCGCCCAGATGGACAGCGTCGAAGCCCAGCTCCTCGCCCATCACGCAGTAATCGACGATCTCGCGGAACCGCTGGGCCTGCGTGGTCGTGCGCCGGCCGGTCGCCGGGTCCGGCAGGTGATCGCCCAGCGACATCAGTCCGAATTCCATGACACTCTCCCGTTTTCCCACCGCGAGAGTGTCACGGCCCAGCCCGCGCGGCCAGCCCGTTTCTCGGCGGCTTCTTTTAAACTGACCATTGTGTTAGCGTTCGGCTCAGACGGACATGCCTTGGGGAAGGCGTCCATTCTCAGACACCGCACGGGGAAGACCGATGAACATCTACGATCCGCAGCCATCCATGAAGCCGGGCGAGGCCCGTTGCCCGGGGCCGAGCACGAAGGA
>CAZVVC010000331.1:0-3881 GCA_964630425.1 uncultured Bifidobacterium sp.
ACGGGGTGCAGGTCGCGACGCTGGAGCAGGTCTCGGTATAGCCGCCCGAGATGAAGCCGGTCGAGTAGCTGGCATAGACCATCGCCTCGTCGGTCACCTTGTAGTCGACCACCGCGCGCCAGGTGATCTTGTCCCAGTCGTCCTTGGTCCGGACCACCAGGTCGTAGGCGGAATCGGGCAGCGGCAGGTCATAGGGAAGCACGTCCGCCGCCGTGATGCCGGCGCGCGAGACCGCGTTCGAGCGGGTGTCGAAGCAGGTGCCGTTGATGACGCGCTGGTCCTTGGCCGGGGTGTACTGGTTGCAGACGCCGCCGCCGTTCGCCCGGCGGAAGAAGCTCTTCTTGTCGAGCGTCCAGCGCAGGCCGGCGGTGAGGCGCAGCCGGTCGGTGATGTCCCAGTTGCCGTCCGCATAGACCGCCCAGGTCGAACGGTCCTGATCGGCGCCGCCCGTGCCGGGGTCGTTGATGTAGTCGAGGTCCAGGTTCACGAAGCCGCGGTCGTCGAGGAACGGGTTGCCGTTGATCGGGCGCCCCAGTTCCGCATCGGTCCTCGGCAGCAGGCTCGACAGGCCGACGGTGCCATAGGACAACATGCTGACATTGTCCTCCTGATAGGTGGCGCCGGCGGTGAAGTTGAACGGGCCGTCGAAATTGGTGGTCGCGCGCAGCTCGATCTGAAGCTGGTCGCGCTTCAGGTTGCGGCTGGCGTCGAACAGCGCCCGGAACGCCTCGCCCGGATAGGTGGACGGCAGGATTTCCTTCTGCTCGCGGTAGGCGGTGATCAGCTTGAAGCTGACGTCCTCGAGATTGAGGGTCTGCTGCAGGTTGTAGCCCATGGCGCTGACCCGGTGGCCCGCCGGCACGCAAAGGCCCTTTGGATTGCCGCCGGCGCACTGGTTGGTGACCGCGGTGACCCACGGGCTCTCGCCGGTCGCGTCCTTGCCGGCGAAACCCAGCAGCGGCATCAGCATGTTCTGCGGGCCGCCGTCCGGGTCGATCGCCCCGAGGCGCGGCGAGTCATTGACCGAAGGCACCGAGTCCGAGCGGTCGCGCAGCACTTCCATGATGAAATAGGCTTCGTAATTGTCGTTGGGCGTGAACAGGACCTTGAACTTGCCCGCGAACACGTCGGTGCCGTTCAGATTCTCGCCCGTGCCCTTGGCGTTGGTGTCCAGCTCGGGCGGCAGCGGCGGGTTGACCGCGCCGATGCCCGGATAGTTGGCATAGAGCGGGATCATGTTCGGGAAGCTGCTGGCCTGGTGCGTGTTGCGGATGGCGCCGTCGTCATAGTCGTAGATGCCGACCAGGCGGACAGCCAGCTTGTCCTGCACGATAGGAATGTTCAGCGCCAGCTTGCCCTTGCCGATCTTGCCGTGGTTGCTGTCGAACATGCCGAGCTGCAACTCCACGTCGCCGGTGAACTCCTGGAGATCCGGTTTCTTGGTGACGATGTAGATCGCGCCGCCGGTGGAATTCTTGCCGAACAGGGTGCCCTGCGGGCCGCGATAGACCTCGACCCGCTCCACGTCGAACAGCTCGACGAACTGCGACTGCACGTGGTTGAGGCCGAACTCGTCGACGATGATCGGCACCGAGCTGTCCTGGGTCACCAGGATCGAGTTCTGGCCCGTGCCGCGGATGCCGCCGGCGATGGCGCGGAAGCCCGCGAGCTGGCCCAGCGCGACGCCCGCCGACATGTCGGACACGGCCAGCACGTCGTTGCGGAACGTGTTGGCGATCTGCGCCTCGGAGATCGCCGAAATGGCGATCGGCACGTCCTGCGAAGCCTCCTCGCGCTTGGTGCCCGACACGGTCACCGTCTCCAGACCCGTCCGGCTGACCTGCGGTGCCGGACTGGCCGCCGGCGCCGTGTTCTGCGCGAAGGACGGCGCCGCGAGCAGACCCGCGCCCAGACTCGCAAGGACAGCGTATGACTTCAGCCTTTTCCGTGAAACGACGTACATGAACCCTCCCCTTCAGGTTCGCTTCGCACGGGCGCTTCGCCTCCATCAGGCGAGCAGGACCGTACGAGAGCGGTCATGCGAAAATCCCGATGGAAAGGATTCCGGCAAGGTACGCCGCTATCCCCAATAGCGGCTCCGTTCTTTCCTCCCCATCGATCCGCCCCTCCATGCAAACACCCCGGACGGTTACGGACAGACACCACGATACGCACCCTATGAATCGCCGTCATCGTAAAAGCATGCATGAATGCAAAATTTTTACCGGTCGGGAACATGTCAGACGGCCTGACCTACCGCGAGGATGTCCCTGTCCCAGTTGGCATTCCTCCGGTTTTCTTCTCGGTGCCTCTGCGAGCGTAGCGACGCAGTCCAGCCCTTCCGCCACACAGCCGTCACCGGAGAGGCTGGACTGCGTCGCTACGCCCGCAGAGTCACGGTGGAAGGAGACCACGATGGATCGGCAAATGAAGGCGACAGGTCGAGCCAACCTGATCGGCTTTGGCTTTAGGATTGGAGAGGGGTGCCAAGGGCCACGCACCGGACAGGCTCGGCCCAGCTTCCGAACGCTTTCCCGCCATGCATGATGCGCCCAAAAAGAAAGCGGGCGCCGAAGCGCCCGCCGTGGCAACGGATGAACCGTGGCCTAGAAGTGGAAGCCCACCTCGACACCATAGGTGCGGGGCTTGCCCCAGATGGTCATGTTCCACAGACCGGCCACCGGGTTGGCGCCCAGCCGGTATTTCTCGTTGAGGATGTTCTTGGCGAACAGGGTTACCCGGTAACGCTCCTCGGCGTCGCGCCAGGTGGCCGAGGCATCCCACAGGAAGCGGGCGTGCATCTGCGAGGTCAGCGAGTTGAACACCGTCATCTCGGCTTCCGACTGGTAGTTGCCGGTGGTGTTCAGGGTCAGCATGCCCGCATTGCCCAGCGGCACGTCGTAGGTGACCGAGCCGCCGATCTTCCACTTGGGCGAATACGGCACCTTGTAGTCCTTCAGGTCCTCGGTGATGAACCAGCCATTGGCCAGGGTATAGCCGCTGAACAGGCCGTCGCCGTTGCGGTCGAGGAAGAACTCCTTGTACTTGTGATCCTGCCAGGCCAGCGACAGGTCGATGCGCAGGTTGTCGGTGGCCTGCCACTGGAACTCGGCCTCGACGCCGATGTTGCGCGACTTGCCGGCGTTGACGTTGATGGTCTCCTGCGTGGTGTTGCCGGCGAAGTCGGTGAACGGCACCACCTGCGAACGGATCAGGTCCGAATACACCGTGTAGAAGCCGGTGATGTTCGCCTGCAGGGTGTTGTCCAGCCAGCGCGACTTCAGGCCCAGCTCGGCGCTCCAGTTGTTCTCGGGCTGGAACGGCGTGCAGGTGGCGACGCTGGAGCAGGTTTCGGTGAAACCGCCCGAGATGAAGCCCGTCGAGTAGCTGGCATAGACCATCGCCTCGTCGGTGATCTTGTAGTCCACCACCGCGCGCCAGGTGATCTTGTCCCAGTCGTCCTTGGTGTTGACGACCAGGTCGAACTGGCTGTCGGGCAGCGGGATCTGGCGGGGATCGATGTCCGAGGCGGTCAGGCCGGCCCGCGAGATGGTGTTCGAGCGGGTGTCGAAGCAATTGCCGCCGACGAACACCTGGTGATAGTTCGGCGTGTACTGGTTGCACGCGCCGCCCGGATTGGCCCGGCGATAGAAGGTCTTCTTGTCGAGCGTCCAGCGGATGCCGGCGGTGAAACGCAGCCGGTCGGTGATGTCCCAGTTGCCGTCCGCATAGACCGCCCAGGTGGTGCGGTCCTGATCGGCGCCGCCCGTGGCCGGATCGTTGATGTAGGACAGATCCAGATTCACGAAGCCGCGGTCGTCCAGATAGGGATCGCCGTTGGTCGGGCGGCCCATCTGGGCGTCGGTCTTGGGCAGGAGCGA
>CAZVVC010000332.1:0-3880 GCA_964630425.1 uncultured Bifidobacterium sp.
GGTCGTCGGCCAGATCACCAGCCGCTGGAACGTTATCGCCGGCTATGCCTTCGTCAACCCGAGGATCACCGAGGACAACGTCGGCGCCAACATCGGCAAGATCATCGCCGGAGTGGCCCGCCATTCCGGCAGCGTATGGACGACCTACGACATGGGCGGCGCGCTGGAGGGGCTGACGGTCGGCGCCGGCATGTTCTACACGGGCGCCCTGTTCCCGGCGAACGACAACGCCGCGCGCTTGCCGTCCTATGCCATCGTCGACCTGATGGCGGCGTACACGCTGCAGTCGGGCCTTCCCGGCGCGCGCATCCAGTTCAATGTGCGCAACGTCCTCGACGAGATCTATTACGAATCCGCGGAAACGTCCGGGCCCGATTTCCTGACCGTCTTTCCGGGCCTGCCGCGCACGTTTTCGGTCAGCCTGACCGCGCCGTTCTGAGCGCGGGCCAAGGTTTAACGCTTGACCGGCCAGGAGCCAATCTGTAGAAACCGGGCTCCGCGCTGATCCCTTCGTCTAGTGGTTAGGACGACGCCCTTTCACGGCGTAAACACGGGTTCGAGTCCCGTAGGGATCGCCACAATCAAATCAATAACTTAGCCAGCCGGAAAGTGGATTTACCACTTTCGCCCGCGCGGCTTACCACAAGCCCCCAATTTGACGCTTCCGCGCCCCGTTCACGGCATGAGGCCGCGTGATGAGCCTGCTTCTCCACTATGCGAGAGCAGGGTGGCGCATCGAAGACATCCTTCGGGGTGTCGTCCCGTCTGCCCAGGTGATCCCCTTTCCCATCACGCCAGAGATCGAGGCGCGACTGAGCCGCCTAAAGGAGGACGACGAATGACCGACCTGCTCACCCTGCTTGCGGACGCCGCCGCGAAGGAACGGGCGCGGTATCGGCTCCGAATGCATCCTGACGGCCACTGGTTCCTGAACCGGGTCAATGAAGACGGGACAGGCACAAGCGTCGAGGACGGACACAAGGAAGCCTGCGCCGCCCTCCTGGACCGCCTCTGTGCCCGCGCCCAGCTCCGCGCGCTCCAGGAGGCTGGATATGCCGTGGTGCCGGTCGAGCCGACAGGAGCTCCCGTGGAGAGAGAAATGAGCATTCAGGGTGAATCGCCTCGCACCATCGAACGGAAGTGCGGTGGATGGCTGGCTGTGTCTGGTGCATCCGACACGCTGAAAATCGGCGTCGCCGCTCAGACGGAAGAGAATGCTGTCGCTAAGTTTTGGGAGCACTACCGACGCTGCCGGGAAATCCTCGCGCTAAAGGAAAAATAGCCCTACTTGTGTCAAGGGGATAATCCCGAATTTCTATGCAGGACGGAAGCAGCCCAACATGCTCTGGCGTGCAGGCAGGTGAAGGCGCTCAGTCATCCACCGGAGTTGTTCAGCGAGGATCTGTGGTAGCCCGCCGCCACGTCACGCCGGCGCGGTACTGCCCGGATGAGCCTGTGCGGCTGGGGAGGACGGTGCATTAGGCCCATTTTGGGCACAAACCCGTTGACAGGATACACCGTTAGTGTATTCTATATTCATCAGGCGGATGGATGAGCCAACCGCGATAGGTAGGAGACCTGAGATGAGCAACCTGAACCGCATCGCCAAACTGCACGAGCTTCCTGAGAGCCACCCCGTTTCCCAGCGCGAGCGCATCTCGCTCGCCCACATCGACGTGGCCGGCGGCCTGAAGCGCAGCCACGCTTACCAGGCCAAGCAGGCCGCCAAGGCCCGCAAGGTGGGCCTGGACGCCGCTGCGACCTTCGAGGTGGGCCAGACCGTCTGGACCCGCCTGGGCCAGACCGGGATCATCACCGCGATCAACGACACCCGCATCAGCGTCGACGTGGCCGGCACCGTCAAGGTGTTCACCGCCGCGACGCTCACCGCCGCTTGATCGGAGGCCAGCATGACCAACATCACCCGCGAACAGTTCGAGGCCCTGCGCCCCAGCAATCCCGATCTGGTCGTCATCGAGCGCGACGGCGAATACGCCTACGAGGTCATCACCGACTATGACGGCCGCGAGATCGCCTTCGCCACCTGGCGCGGCGGCGAGGCCGTCAGCTTCCAGAAGGCGGACTAGGTGCCTGAGACCATCTTCTCCGCCGCCCTGCGCCTGTGCGGCCTCTCTCTCCGGGAGGCCGCCGAGTTCTTGGGCACCCGGCTCGACACCGTGAAAAGCTGGTCGTCGGGCCGGAACCAGATACCGCCCGGCGTCATGGCCGAGCTGCACGCGCTCGCCGCCCGGCTGGACGAGGCCGCCGCGCAGACGGCCGATCTGTTCGTGGAGCAGGCCGAAGCCCTGCCGGAGAACGAGCAGCCTACCGCCGTCGAGCTGGGGATCGCCGCCGACGACCACGAGGCCCGCGACCTGGGATACCCTTGCGTGGGCGCGCAGATGGCGATGGCGGCGCGGGTGTGGTCCTACCTGCCGCCGGACATCACCGTCCGGCTGGTGCCGCGCGGCTCGACTGTGGCCACGGCGGCGGCGGCGGACGAGCACGACAAGGTGCGCGACTAGAGCGCGACCCCGGCCAGGAAGCCCAGCAGCAGGCCGACTGATGCGGCTACCTAATGCGTTTTGACAGCGATAATTTTCGGGACCACGATTGAGGCCTCATAAATTATCGAGGTCGCAACCTCGTTCATGTCGTTTGAGGATGTGCTGGCCCGGATTGATGCAGCCCAAGCCCCGAAGGCTCGCGGCCCTTATCGCAGGCGGGCTAATTCAAACTGATGCAGTGCCAGTTGGTTATGAATCCGCCTATCCCGGCGTCAACATATAAAGACATGCTTATGTTTCAATGTCGCCGCCCTACAGGATCAGCGCACCAACCACCGCGCCGACGCATCCGGCAGCCGCCATCAGAATGTACGTCTCGCCCTTGCGCAGGACGAAGCGGAAGTCGCCGGGCCGCGTCCAGGAACGGACCTTGCGGCGGATCGATTGAAGGCTCATGGCTTCACCTCGTTGTTGACCTTGGACAATAGCCCGCCTTCCGCGTCATCCCGGCCCCACCTAAAAAGGAACGGCTTCTCTGTGAAGCCTGGGGCCACGCGGTTGAGGACCATGCTCTTTCAGCCTCGTATACCTCGTCTGCCCGATATCGGGGGCCAGCCGCCCGGCGGTCGAACCACGACCATGAAAAAGCGCCGTACATATGGACGAGATGCGGCCATAGGCACATGGACCATTTGGCCGGGTCGGAAGCCCCTTGCGGGTGAAGTGCCCCCGAGGCATGATGGCTTTGAATTTCGGGAGCCAACGACCGTGGGCGATCTATCGGCGTTGCGAGGTTGCGGGGAGAGTGGTAAAATCCGCTGCAACGGAAGCTGGGGACATCGCCAAAGTACCAGCTTCTGAACATCGGGGTCGTAGCGTTTGGTGCGCTGCGACCCCAACTGTTTCCGAGTATAGCGTTCCCGATCCGTTCGAGCACGAAAATTGCGGATTGTTGCGGATGTTTTTCGTTCGTTCCGACCATTATCTCGAGCCGTTATTCACCGCCCTCGCAGCCTCGTACGCCTCCACGGCCGCGCGCCGGCGCACCTCGCACTCGGCCTGCCCCTCCCATGCGTCCAGCAGCGCGGCGATCAGCGTCGGCACCTGCCCGTCAGCGAGCGGGGCCGGCAGGTCGCACGGCTGGCTGGCCTGAGCCGGTAGCGGCGGCAGCGTAGGCCGAAGCGGCGGCGTTGATTTCGCCGAGCAGGCTGTCATCAAGAGTGCAGTCGCGATCACGATAGCGATCAACGGCCACCTCTCGGACGCGGTCGCGGTAGACGGTGCGGACATTGGATATGGCCTCCATGTCGATGGTGATTCCGGTGTCGATGGCGGACATGGCCAGGTGCAGCGCCGCCGTGTCTGCCGCTGCT
>CAZVVC010000333.1:0-3873 GCA_964630425.1 uncultured Bifidobacterium sp.
AATTCGCCGTTCGCCGCCGCCGCCGCCGCCGGCGTGAAACCAGGAGCCGCGCCATGAGCAAGCCCGTCCGCCTTTACCTGATCCGCCACGGCCAGGCGTCCGCCGGCTGGGGCCAGGACATGGACCCGGGCCTGAGCGAACTGGGCTGGGAGCAGGCGAGCGAGGCGGCCGCGATCCTCGAGGCGCTGGGGCCGCTGCCCGTCGTCTCCAGCCCCATGCGCCGCACCCGGGAAACCGCGCGGCCCTTCAGCACCCGGTGGGGCCGCGCACCGCGCATCGAGCCGCGCATCTCCGAGATCCCCTCGCCCAGCGAAGACCTGGAGGCGCGCAGGGAATGGCTGGCCGGCGTGATGGCCGGGACCTGGGGCGATCCGGCCGCCCGGCGCGCCGGCGGCCACGACCTGACGGCCTGGCGTCGGGGCGTGATCGAGGCGGTGAGCGAACTGCGCGAGGACACGGTGCTGACGTCGCATTTCATCGCCATCAACGTCATCACCGGCCACCTGCTGGGCGACGACCGCGTGGTGTCGTTCCGGCCCGACAACTGCTCCATCACCATCGTCGAGAACGACGGCGGCACGCTGCGCCTGGTGGAACTGGGCCGCGAGGCTGTGACGGAAGTGCGGTAGTCGAGCAGAGACACGGCATCCGCTTGACCACTTACATCCCGCCCCTTGCCCGCAGGATCGAGATGGCCCATATGACTACAGTAGTCATAATCAAAGGGGATTCCGATGCGGGAAATCCAGCTTCGTGATGCAAAGGCGAGTCTGTCGGCTGTCGTGGACGACGCCGTGCGGGGCGAGCCTGCCGTCATTACCCGGCACGGCAAGAAGGAAGCCGTGGTCCTGGGTTTCAAGGAATGGGAACGGCTGTCCCAGGTGCCGTCCTTCGGCCGGCTGCTGATGGCGGCGCCCATCGCCCCGGACGATCTGCCGGAGCGTGACCGCACACCACCGCGCGATCCCGGCTTCTGAGCGCCGGTGTATCTCGTCGATACGAATGTTGTCTCGGCCGGGGCGCCGTCGCGGCTCGCGCCGGGCGTGCTGGTCGACTGGATGGATACGCACTCGGCCTCGCTGTTTCTCTCGGCCGTGACGGTGGCGGAGATCGAAGACGGCATCGCCAAGCTGCGGCGCGAGGGGGCCACGCGCAGGAGCGTCGATCTGGCGGCCTGGCTCGAGGCCGTGCTGCATCTCTACGGCGATCGTATCCTGGCATTCGACACGGCCGCGGCGCGCATTGCCGGCGCCTTGTCGGACAGGGCGCGCGGCCGGGGCCATGCGCCGGGCTTCAGCGACATCATCATCACCGCGACCGCACAACGCCACGGCCTGACCATCCTGTCGCGCAACATCCGGCATTTCGCGCCGTTGAACGTGCCGGTGCTCGATCCTTTCACCGCATTGCCTCCGGCGTAGACGCACGCAGCCCGAAACCAGCCATTCGGGGAGCGGCGCCGGAAGTGCGCGAGCCGATAAAGGCAGCCCTTTGGTACCTACCTTGATAGTTATCGAGGATGTTGGTATATATCATGGTAGTTATCCGCTGACGGAGGCTATCGTGGGACAGCGCACCGCCAAACTCTTCACCACCGGCCGCAGCCAGGCCGTGAGGCTTCCCATGGAGTTCCGCTTCGAGGGCAGCGAGGTGTTCGTGCGCCGCGACCCGAAGACCGGCGACGTGATCCTCTCCAGCAAGCCCGATTCATGGGACGGCCTGTTCGCGCTGTATGACCAGGGCGGCGTGCCCGACGACTATATGGGGCCGGTCGACCGCGACCAGCCGCCTCAGGACCGCGATCCTTTCGAGGGCTGGCCGGAATGAGCGGCTATCTGCTCGACACCAATATCGCCAGTCATGTCATCCGCGGGGACAGGCCGTGGGTCAGCCAGCGGCTGGCGTCGCTGCCGATGGAGGAGATCGCCATCTCGGCGGTGACGGAAGGCGAGCTGCTCCATGGCCTCGCGCGGCGAAACTATCCGGCCCTGCTGACCGAACGCGTCCGCCAGTTCCTGCTGCGGGTCGACGTGCTGGCATGGGATCACGAGGTCACGCGGACCTATGCCGATCTCCGCGCGGCGTGCGAGGCCAGGGGCGTTCCGCTCGCGCCGCTCGACATGATGATCGCGGCCCAGGCGGTCGCCGCCGACGCCGTGCTGGTCACCAACGACAAGGCGTTCTCGCGCGTTCCCGATCCCCTGCGCATGGAGAACTGGGACCGCGCATAATCCGTCTTTCCGCATTGCCAAACCCTTTCCGTCCGGGCTTCAATGGCGGTCCATCGGGGAGATGAGCATGAGCGATCACAAAGGACTGCCTGGGCTGCGCGGCGTCGAGCATATCGGCGTCACCGTGCCGGATTTCGACCAGGCCTATGACTTCTTCGTCAACGTGCTGGGCTTCCGGCCCTTCTATGCCCACGGTCCCTACAAGGGCGACTGGATGGAGAGCACGCTGAACGTGCACCCGGAGGCCGAGATCCGGCGGGTGCAGCAGCTCTGCGGCGGCGCGGGCCTCAACATCGAGCTGTTCGAATACGCCTCGCCCGACCAGCGGCGGAAGATGCCCCGCAACACCGACTGGGGCGGCCACCACATCGCCATCTATGTGGACGACATCGACGCCGCCGTCGATCACCTGAAGGCGCACGGCGTGCGGGTGATGAAGGGGGGCGACCCCGGCCCCGAGATCGCCAGCGGCCCGGAGGCGGGCGCGCGCTCGTGCTATTTCCTCACGCCGTGGGATTTCCAGATGGAGCTGATCAGCTATCCGCGCGGCAAGGGCTATGAGAAGGATTACCAGAGCCGGCTCTGGGATCCTCGGAATCCGGGAGCCTGAGCATGGCGGGACGGGTCGAGGGCAAGGTCTGCGTCGTCACCGGCGGCGCCATGGGTCTGGGCGAGTCCGATTGCCGCCTGCTGGCGCGCGAGGGCGGCAAGGTGATCGTCGCCGACATCGCCGACGAGAAGGGCAAGGCGCTGGCGGCCGAGATCGGCGCCGAATACTACCATCTGGACGTGACGAAGGAGGCCAATTGGGTCGCCTTCCTCGCCCATGTGAAGCAGACATACGGCAAGCTGAACGTGCTGGTGAACAATGCCGGCATCGTCATCCCGGCCACCGTCGAGACCTGCACCGAGGAGCAGTGGCGCGCGGTCAACGCGGTCAGCACCGACGCCACCTTCTATGGCATGAAGCACGCCATCCCGCTGATGCGCGAGAGCGGCGAGCCGTGCTCGATCATCAACATGTCGTCCATCGCCGGCATCGTCGGCGTGCCCTATGTGTTCGCCTATGCGGCGGCCAAGGGCGCGATCAGGCTGATGAGCAAGGCGGCCGCCGTCCACTGCGCCCAGAACGGCGACAAGATCAGGGTCAACTCGATCCATCCGGGCGGCATCGTCACGCCCATGACCCAGGCGGTGGGCAAGCAGGTGGCCGAGGCCATCGCCAGGGACCCGCGCAACAAGCCGTCGGTGCGCGGCACCCGGCCGGGCGAGCCGGACGACATCGGCTACATGGTGCTCTACCTGGCGTCCGACGAGAGCAAGTACACCAACGGCGCCGAGATGATCGTCGACAACACGGTCACGTCCATGGAAGGCATCGTGCCGTAGGCCGACGCTGCTAAACACCCGTCATCGCGAGCACGGCACGGCGATCCAGCCGAGGTGCGATACATCACCTTTACCGTGTCCCTGAGCTTGTCGAAGGGCCTTGCACGAACGCTGATGCAAAGCCCTTCGACAAGCTCAGGGACACGGATAGGGTTGTTCTCGCATCAAGACGGGATCGCCGCGCGCGCTATTCCGCCACGGCGGGCGCTATCCTTCGGCGTTCCTCGAGCCGGGCGCGCACGTCGGCGTGGAC
>CAZVVC010000334.1:0-3869 GCA_964630425.1 uncultured Bifidobacterium sp.
GATGTCGATCATGCGCGACAGCGCGTTCAGCAGCGTGGTCTTGCCCGAACCCGTGCCGCCGGACACCAGGATGTTGAGGCGCGAGGCGGCGGCGATCTTCAGCACCGTCGCCATCGCGGTCGACAGGTTCTTCTGGCGCGCCATCACGTCCAGCGTGATCTTCTTCTGCGAGAATTTGCGGATCGAGATCGAGGTGCCGTCGAGGGCGAGCGGCGGGGCGATGATGTTCACGCGGCTGCCGTCGGGCAGGCGCGCGTCCACCAGCGGGACGGATTCGTCGATCCGGCGTCCGACGCGGCTGACGATGCGCTGGGCCACGTTCATCACATGGCTGTTGGAGCGGAAGGTCACGTCGGTCAGCACCAGCTTGCCGCTGCGCTCCACATAGACCTTGTTCGGCCCGTTCACCATGATGTCGGTGACGGATTCGTCGCTGAGCAGCGGCTCGAGCGGGCCGAAGCCGACCATCTCGTCCACGAGCTGCCGGGTCAGTTCCTGCTGCTCGCGCTGGCCGAGGACGATGCGGCGCTCCAGCAGGATCTCGGCGACCAGGCCGCCGAGCTGGGATTGCAGGTCCTCGCGCGATAGCCGCACCGCGGTCGAGGCGTCGATGCGCTCCAGCACCTCGGCCAGGATCTCGTCGCGGTTGCCTTCCGAGGCGGGGCGGGGCGCCGGCCCCTTCTGCATGGCCAGCGCGTGCGAGACGTCGTCGATGCCGGTCGTCGGCGCCGGTTCGATCGGCTTCTCGGCGACGGTGTCGGGGACGTTGCTTCGGGTCTCGGCCGAGGGCTCCGGTTTCGGCCGGTTCCTGGGGGTGATCTCGGCGTTGGGTGGCCGGCGGCCGAACATGGCTTTACCTCTTGAAGCGGGCGAGCAGCGACTTCATGCGCGGCTGCTGCGGCGCTGCCTTGGGTCCCGGACCGGCCAGCCGCTCGGCGAGCTGGTCGATCACTCTCGCGGCGGGGCCGCCCGTCTCGATCAGCGGGCGTCCCAGATTGGCGGCGTTCAGCACCGCGTTCGCCTCGAAGTTGATCTTGAAGTCGACCTTGCGGCCCAGGCCCTTCTCGAATTCCGCGATGGGGATCTCGGCCTTGGGATTCTCGCCGATGCGGTTGACGATGATGATGATCTGCGCCGCGGGATTGTTCTCGCGCGTGAATTTGAGCAGGCGGACCGCGTCGCGCATCCCGGCGAGGGACAGGTCGGAGGTGATGACCACCACGCTGGAAAGCTGGAGCGCCCGGTAGGCGATGTCCGAGAGCGAGCGGGGAATGTCGATGAGCACGAAATGGAACACCGCGCGCAGCTCGGCCATCAGCGTGTCCACCGCCAGCGGATCGCTGCCATAGGTGGGGCGGGACATGTTTTCCTCGCCGCCGATCACGAACAGCCGGTCGCCGCAGGGGCTCATCACCCGTTCCAGGAACAGGCTGTCGATGCGGTCGGACTGCTGCAGCGCGTCGGCCAGGCCCTCATGCACGTTGGCGCCCATGGAGAGGCCCAGATTGCCGAAATGCAGGTCGAGGTCGAGCATCGCCACCTTGCGCTTGGCGCTCTGGGAGATGGCCCGGCCGCAATTGCTGACCAGCGTGGTGGTTCCCGCGCCGCCGCGCGTGCCGATGAACGAGATCACCTTGCCGGTGCGGCCCATCGTCGCCAGGCCCGCGCCGGCGTCCTGGAGGTTGTTGATCGAGCGCAGCAGGGAATCCCGGTCGATGGGCTTCACCAGATAGTCGGCGGCGCCGATGCTCAGCAGGTCGCGGAACAGGGTGACGTCGTTGTCCGAGCCCAGGGCGATGAAGCGCGTGCCCAGCTCGCAGACGTCGGCCAGCTTGAGCACCTCGTCGATGGGATCGGCGGCGCCGTCGATGTCCACGATCAGCAGCCTGGGCGAATGCATCCGTTCCAGGAACTGACGCGCATGCTCGATGGAGCCCCGGCGCACGAGGTCCTCGGGCAGCAGCAATGACTCGGCGATCTCGCGCACGACGGCCTCGCTCTGCTCGTCCGTCACGAACGCCAGGAAAGGGTCCCGCGCGGCTGCGCCCTGTCTATCATCGGTGGCGTGGGTCGACATGTCCTACCGGTCCGTTCATCTCGATGCGACGACCGCTGCGTCAGCGGTCCTTATTCTTGCGTCTTCCGGCTCGAGAGGTCCTCGAGCTCCTTGACCTTGTCGGTGCGATAGCGCTGCACGGCGCCCACCTCATGATAGCCGGGAGCGGGACCGGTTTCACGGACGCCGGCCAGGTCGCGGGGATCGGCGATCATGAGGCCGAGATTGTACTCGTTGCTGCAGCCGAGCTTGCGCAGGTTCACCGGCTCGTCGCTCCACGACTGGATGCCCGGATCGCGGCGGATCTCGGCGGCGCAGTCGGGCAGCACCACGGTGTAGCGCTGGATGACGACCTCGACCACGTCCGCATGGACCGGCGCCTCGACGATCTGGACGCGCGACGGCGTGTAGCCGCCGGCGATGAAGCTGCCGCGCAGCCCTTCGGCCAGCGTCTGGTTGCGCAGCGGGCCGCCGGTCAGCATGGTCCTGATCTCGATATGGTCGCCGTCGGCCTGGCCGCTGGAGGCGAGGAAGCGGTTGAGCCCGTCGATCTGGGCGCGGGTCAGCGCGGTCTGCCCGGCGCCCAGCTCCATGCGATAGTTCAGCGAGGACAGCGCCGCGGCGGCGCGCGGTGGCGTGTCCACATAGCCGGTGCGCGGCGGCATGTAGTTGTTGTTCGTGCCGCAGGCGGAGACGAGCGCGGCGGCCGCGACCAGCAGGGCCGTGCGCAACGGGGCGGCGGATCGATCGAACGTCATCGTCACTTACTCCACCATGAAGCCGACAGGCCCGGCGATCCCGCCCTCGGACAACGCCGCCGCGGCCGGAGCGGTGCCCGAACCGCCCAGTCTTTTCCGAAGCAGTTCCTCGAACTGGAAGCCGGACGTCTTCTGGTCGGTGGGCACCACCGGCCGCTTGCCGGCGCCGATCGGCCTGACCAGATAAGGCGTGGCGATGATGACCAGCTCGGTCTCGTTGGCCTGATAGGCGCGCGACTGGAACAGCTTGCCCAGGATCGGCACGTCGGAAAGTCCGGGAATCTTGCTGATGTTGTTGGACGTCCGGTTCTGCATCAGGCCGCCGATGATGAAGCTCTGGCCGCTGGCCAGCTCGATCGTGGTGTCGGCGCGGCGGGTAACCAGGCCGGGGATGCGGAAGCCGTCGAGGATGATGGCGCCCGCGTCGCTCAACTCGCTGACCTCGGGGCGCAGATGCAGGCTGATCCTGTCGCCGCTCAGCACGGTGGGCGTGAAGGACAGGCTGACGCCGTAGGACTTGAACTCGATGGTGATGGTGCCGCGGTCGGAGCTATCGCCGCTGCTGACGTTAGCAGGGATCGGGAACTCGCCGCCGGCGAGGAACGAGGCGGTCTCGCCCGAGATGGCCGTCAGGTTCGGTTCGGCCAGCATGGACACGAGGCCTTCGGTCTCCAGCGCGTCGATCGCCGTCTGGAGATCGACCGGGCCGATCTGCTGGGCGAAGCGGATCACCTCGTTGGAGGAGGTGCTGGGCGAAGGGCGAAGCGTCTGGATGTTGAACTGCGTCCGACCGCTGGCGTCATTGGCGTTCCACGAGACGCCCAGCGCGCGGACCACTTCCTTCGACACCTCGGCGAAGCGGACGCGCAGATTGACCTGGGTGGGCGCGGTGACCGCGAGGCGGTTCAGCACGGTCTCGCCTTCGCCCAGGAACTTCTGGGCCACGTTCTCGATGTCCTCGGCCTGCTGCGGCTCCTCGACGGAGCCCTGGAGGATCACGCCGCCGTCGACCGAGGCGACCGTGACGTCGGAATCGGGGGCGATGCGCTTGATCA
>CAZVVC010000335.1:0-3860 GCA_964630425.1 uncultured Bifidobacterium sp.
GCGGATGGTCTCCATGGTCTTGACGGCATTGTCGGTGACCGTGCCGCCGCGCTCGAAAAGCGGTCCGTCGAACCCGTTGGGGATATAGTGGAACTTGCCGGCCGGCTCTTGCGGGTGCGTGCGCCGGAACAATGCGCGCATACGCTCGGTGGTCGCGATGACCGCGGATGCGGCCCTGAACGCCCGCGCCTCGCCCCGGTATTTCGCCCGGTGATGCAGATAGGTGGGGCTCGGCCCGACCTCCCATTCCGCCCATGCGTCCCGCATGTCGAGCACCAGCGGCACGCCCAGCATCTTCGCCGCCATCTCTCCCAGCCGCGCCGCCCCGAACGGCGGCACGGTGACGAAGACGGCCGAGATGGAGGATTCGCGCGCGATATCCCGGAGCGTCGCCGCCAGCGAGGCCCGGTACCGCCGGAAGAACGTATCGTCCAGCCTGGTGTAGAGGCGCAGGAGCCGGGCGAACCGGCCTTCGGGCGTGACGGCGCGGGCCGCGGATATCCGCGATATGTCGCAGCGCCCCTCCAGGCCGGCGAGCAGGGCGTCGTTGGGCTTGGCGCCGAACACCACGCCGGCTTCGCCGGGTTCGATCGACACCACATGCGCCCGGAAGCCGAATTCCGGGAGATCGCGGGCGAACGCGATCGAGCGGAACGCGCCCGTCGTCTGCACGGGGGCGAATTCGAGCGCGATGACCAGGACGGTCCGCTCCTGCCCGGGCGCGCGGCCAGCGGCGGCGGCCAGCATGCTCTTGAGTTCAGACATTCAGGTTGTCTTCGCGGAACTTCGGGAAATCGGCGTGGCGGATATAGCCGTGATACTCGTGCTCGTTGCGGTATTCGACGCATCGCGCCGGATCGAGCGTCCGGATGACGCGGGCGGGGTTGCCGGCGATGACGCAATAGCCTTCGGGAAAGGACTTCGTGACGACCGCGCCAGCGCCGACGATCGTGAAATCGCCCAGCGTCACGTCCGGCAGGATCATGCAGCCCATGGACAGCCAGCAGTAGCGGCCGATCACGATACGGCTCCGTTGATGCTCCGCCAGATTGTAGACGTCGTGGTTGCTGCTGATGATGCCGACATTGGCCGAGATCCGCGTGTAGTCGCCGATCTCGATGGTGCCGAGCGCCTGGATGTAGCATCCCGGCATGTAGCCCGGCGAGACGTCGATCCCGATCAGGATGTTCTTCCATCCGACCACCGCGCTCGACACATGGACGGGCCAGTACGGGCCCCTGTTCCAGCCCAGGATCTGCTGGCGGAACCACATGTCGTAGGAGATGGGCACCGCCGTGCCCCGGGTTTCCCGGATGAACCCGAGCGCGGGGTGCTTCTGCAAGATCTTCTGGAGGAGCACATAGGGGCCGCGGACCAGGCGGCGCAGCAACGCGAATGTCGGCATCATCTAACGGTCAGCTTCCATCCGATCACCCCATACGCCAGATAGACGAGCGAGTAGACCGCCGCGAACCCGATGACGCTGTAGATGGCGGGCAATCCCACCAGCACGGGGCCGACCACGCCCAGGACGCAGCCGATGCAGCTCAGCACCGAGAGCCGGAACGCCAGCTTCTGGTTGCCGGTGAAGCTGAAGATCCGCGTGAGGGGCGAGGTGCCCAGGCGCAGCAGCATCATGGGCGCCAGGATGCGCGTGACCTCGCCGGCCTGTCCCCAGTTCGGGCCGAGGAACAGCCGGAAAAGGTCGGGGCCGAACACGATCAGCACCGCAGTGGGCGCCAGGCCGATGCCGATCAGGGCGAAGAACGTGCGTTCGTAGAGCCGGCGGCATGAACCCGTCCGCCGGTACTCCTCGGCGGCGTGCTGCTGGAACACCTGGGAGATGGACGAGCCCAGCAGGGTCAGGGGCAGGGAGATGAGTTGCCGCGCCCGCACGAACGAGCCCAGCAGCGCGGTCGCCCCGAAGCTGGTCAACGCGAACACCGGCATCTGCAGGTTGACGGTCAGCAGCAGCTCGGACGGAAGGGAATAGGTCGCGAAGTCGCGGTGCCGGCGGACCAGCGCGAACACGCCCGCGGCGCCGACCCGCGGCGGTCTCGCGACCATCCTGCGGTAAAGCCACAGATGGACGAGCAGCGACACCGACTGGCCGGCGAAATATCCCGACAGAAGGCCATGCACGCCCCAGCCCATGAACCCCAGCGTGATGGACGTCGCCACCGTCACCGTGACGGCGATGACCTGGATGCGCGCCAGGAAGCCGTAGCGCCGGCCCCTGTTGGCGAGGACGGCGATCCCCTGCGTCGTCGCCGCCACCATCACGGACACCGGCAGGAAGAGCATCCAGAACCGTGCATCCACATAGGCCGGCTGGTCCCCCATCCACCATACCAGCCCGGCCGCGAGCCCGGCCGCCGCGAGCGCCACCGGCACGGCCATCCACCGGCAGACCTGGACCAGGGCAATGGCGCGGCGCTCGAACCGTTCGGCGATGATGGCCTGCTGAAGCTGGAACGTGCTGAAGACGGCCAGCACGTTGGCGATCGCCATGTAGACGCCCAGGACGCCGTAGTCCGACGGAGGATAGAGACGCCCGAGGATCGGCGCCGCCAGGATGGGGATGACGGCGGCGACGGCCTGCCCCGTCGACAGGGTCGCGACCGCCCGCACGAAGCTCGAACTCACGATCTCGCGGTACCGGCCGGCCGGACTGGAGACGACGCTCATGCCGCTGACGCCATATCGCGCTTCACGCCGCCCCGCCGGTACAGCGTCTCCATCTGGCGGGCGATCGCCTCCCATGTGTACTGGTCGGCCATGACGCGCTTCGCGTGCGCGCCCGCCGCCCGCCGCCGGTCGCCGTCGTCGAGCAGGGTCCGCAGCGCGGCGGTCAGCGCCTCGCCGGTCCGGGGCACGACGCAGGCCGGATCGATCCGCGCGACGATGCTCGATGCGCCCACGCCTTCCGTGCAGATCACCGGCGTGCCGAGCGCGAGCGCCTCGGCGACGGCCATGCCGAAGCTTTCCTTGACGGACGGCGCGAGGAGCACGTCGGCGCCCGCCAGCATCGCCCACTTCTCCTCGCCGTCCACCGGCCCCGTGAACCGTCCGCAGACGGCTCCGTCCGGCCGCGTCAGCTTCGGCTCCAGTTCGGCCCGCAGCCCGATCTGGTCATGGCCGGCGATCGATATGTATGCGCCCGCCACCTGGCGGACCGCGTCGATGGCCAGGTCGACGCCCTTCGTCCAGTCGAGCCTGCCGAGGAACACGACCCGCTTGCCCCTGGGCACGTCCGCCCAGATCCGCTCGATCCGATCCGGCGACGGCGGGATTTCCGGCAGGTCGACGCCGTTTCCGATCACCGTCAGCGCGGTCAGGTCGAGGCCGAGCCGGCGCACGCCGCGCGCTTCCTCGTCCGAGGTCACGTGGATGGCGCTCGCCAGGGCCAGGCCGCGCCGTTCCATGAGCCTGATCCACAGATGCTTCACGAAGGTCGAGCGCCCCGCGATCATCTCGGGCACGAGCATGCCCCTGGGCGAGATGACGACCGGAACGCCCGCCCGCCGCGCCGCGTGCGCCGTCCTCGGGCCCGGCCACAGGAACACGCCGTTGATGTGCGCCACGTCGAACGAGGCGATCTCGTCGTCGATGGCGCGCCCCATGGCCGGCGAGTGGTAGAGCCTCTTCGGCGGGGCCAGCGGGAAATAGCGGACCTGGACCCCGTCCATGTCGACCGGCGTTTCCAGCGGCGCATTGATCACCCCGGGACCGTCCACATTGGTGGTGAAGACGTGTACCTCGTGTCCCAGGCCGACGAGGCCCCTGGCCAGCCCGTGCGCCGACCGCACCGGGCCGCCATACCTGATCGCCGGCAGGTAGTTGGGCGCATAGAGCAGCAC
>CAZVVC010000336.1:0-3853 GCA_964630425.1 uncultured Bifidobacterium sp.
CATCGCAACACCCTAAACTGGTGTTGCACTTCGTTTGTGAACTCAGGGCATCCAGCCTGGGCAGTTCACGCTTTACTCTCAACGGCTTGATCTGGATTGCATAGTCTGGATCCCGCCCTTCGGCGGGATGACGGCTGAAGAGATGCCGGCTGCGGCGCTAACCGAATACCTGCGGGTTCTTCAGGTCCACCTGCCGGCGCGCGGCGGCGGCGTGCAGGCCGGGGATGGTCATGCCGGGGCCGCACTGGACGAATTCGATGGTCTTGCCGTCGGGATCGCGCATGACGCAGAACTTCGAGCCGGCGATCTGGCCTTCCTCGCCGGCATGGAGCGGCTCGGTGTGGAAATCGTGGCCCAGCGCGGTGAGGCGCCGGTAGACCTCCTCGATGTCGTCCACGGCGAAGCAGAGATAGACGTAGCCCACGTCGTCCTGACGCATCTGGCCGGGGCCGTTGCGCGTCGGCTCGAACTCCAGCAGCTCGATGGCGAAATCGCCGACCGGCATCACCACCGTGCGGTGGATGTGGGGCGGCAGCCGCAGCGTCCTGCCGGCGCCCTCGCCGCCGACCTCCAGCGCGAAGGCGGGCTCCAGCCCGAATACCTCGCGATACCATTTCACCGACCGCTCCAGATTGGAGACGGTGATGCCCACATGGTGGAACACGGCCGAAATCGCCACCTTCGTCCTCCCGAGCTGACTCTCCCCGCGAACGAGGCTCGTGGCCCGGGCCGGCCTTGTCAAGGCCGGCCGGCGACGACGGATCAGCGGTTGGTCGGCGAGAGCGCGGGACCGGGCGTGGGCGGCTCGGGCGAGTCCGGAGCGGCGGGCGGCGGCGCGTCCAGGTCCTCGTATTCCTCGAAGCCGATCTCGCCATTCTCGCCGCTGTCGGGCGCGGCGCCGTTCAGCACCTCGCTGCGGCGGTTCTGCCGGTAGGCGCTGCGCAGGGTGGCGTAGTAGTCGAGGGATTCGCGGCGGAGCTGATCGACCATATCGAGGTTCCGGGCCCGCGCGTCGAGGCCCACCAGCGCGAACCTGCCGAGGGCGAGGCCGCTGGTGTTGGCCTGGTCGATGATGCCGATGGTGACCGGGTCGGCGAATGTGTCGGCGGCCGTGCCGAAACCGTCGCGGACGGTGGACGGCCCCAGGATCGGCAGCACCAGATACGGGCCTTCGCCGATGCCCCAGACGCCGAAGGTCTGGCCGAAATCCTCGGTATGGCGCGGCATGTCGAGATCGGTGGCCACGTCGAAGATGCCGGCGATGCCGAGCATGGTGTTGGTGACGAAGCGGCCGAAAGTGACGTTGGCGCGGTCGACCTCGCCCTGCAGCACGTCGTTCACGAAGGTCAGCGGCTCGCCCAGGTTGCGCACGAAGACGGTGATTCGCTCCTCGACGAAATTCGGCAGGATGAAATGGTACACCTCGGCCAGCGGCCGGATCAGCACCTTGTCGAGGAACTCGTTGAAGCCGAAGATGGCGCGGTTGGTGGGTTCCAGCGGATCATTGAGGCGCTCGTACTCGGCGCGGGCGGCCGGATCGGCCGGCACCGTGGCGCAGCCCGCGAGCAGGAGGCCGGTGATCGCCAGGGCGGGCAGGATCTTCACGAGACGGCGGCAGGAGGGAACATGGGGTCTTGTCACGGGGCCCTTTTCTCCGGCGAAAGGATGAAGCGTGGTAAGGTCGTGGCCGAACGCGACCATATCCCAACATGTTCCGGGGATGCTACAGCTTCCGGGCGGCGCGCAGGCCCGCCATGCAGATCGGTGTTGATTATATAAGGATATCTTTATATATGCATGTGAAGTTGAACCTCGACAAATGGCCGACTCCATGGACGATCTGCTCGCGGCGCTCAAGGCGGCAGCCGAGCCCACCAGGCTCAGGCTTCTGGCGTTGCTCGAACACAACGAGCTGACGGTATCGGAACTGACCCAGATCCTGGGCCAGTCGCAACCGCGTGTCTCGCGCCACCTGAAGCTGATGGCCGAGGCCGGGCTGGTCGAGCGGTTCTCGGAAGGCACCTGGGCGTTCTACCGGGTGGTCGATCAGGCGCTGGGCCGCGCCCTGGTGCGCGCCATCGTCGACCTGATCGCCGAGGAGGACCCCGTGCTGGCGCGCGACCTGGAGCGGCTGGAGCAGGTGAAGGCCGCCCGCGCCGAGGCGGCCGCCGCCTATTTCACCCGGAATGCGGCGATCTGGGACACGATCCGCTCGCTCTACATGCCCGAGGCCGAGGTCGAGAAGGCCGTGCTGGAACTGCTGAGCGAGGCGCCCATCGGCAAGCTGCTGGACATCGGCACCGGCACCGGCCGGATGCTGAACATCCTCGCCGGGCGGATCGAGCGCGGCGTCGGCGTCGACATGAACCGCGAGATGCTGGCGGTCGCCCGCGCCAATCTGGCGCAGTCGCAGATCCAGAACTGTCAGGTGCGCCAGGGCGACATGTACAATCTGGGCCTGCCCGCGGCGGATTTCGACGCGGCGGTGATCCACCAGGTGCTGCATTTCGCCGAGGACCCGGCCGCCGCCATCCAGGAAGCCGCGCGCGTGCTGCGGCCCGACGGCCGGCTGCTGATCGTCGACTTCGCGCCGCACCAGCTCGAGTTCCTGCGCACCGAACATGCCCATCGCCGGCTGGGATTCAGCGACGAGGAAGTCGCCGGGCTGTGCCGCGCCGCCGGCTTCGGCGAGGTTTCCGTCCGTCATCTGGTGGGCGGCGAGCTGACCGTCACCATCTGGCTCGCCGGCAGGGCCGGCCGGCGAGCCGCGCCGCTTCAGGTCGTCGGAGGAACATCATGAGCACCCTGGCCGCGACCATCGACCAGGCGACCGCCTTCTCGCTGCTGGACTGGGATCCCGGCCCGCTGAGCGTGTCGTTCGAGTTCTTCCCGCCCAACAGCACGAAGATGGAGGAGACGCTGTGGGCGGCGATCAAGCGGCTGGAGCCGCTGGCGCCCGATTTCGTCTCGGTCACCTACGGCGCCGGCGGCACGACCCGCGAGCGCACCCACAACACGGTCTCGCGCATCCTGCGCGAGACCAGCCTGACGCCCGCGGCCCACCTCACCTGCATCGGCGCCTCGCGCGGCGAGATCGACGACATCGCCCGGCGCTACTGGGACGAGGGCGTGCGCCACATCGTCGCCCTGCGCGGCGATCCGCCCGACGGCGCCGGCCGCTACACGCCCCATCCGGACGGCTATGCCTATGCGGCCGATCTGGTGGCCGGGCTGAAGCGGGTCGGCGACTTCGACATCTCGGTGGCCGGCTATCCGGACGTGCATCCCGCCGCGCCCGGCCCGCAATTCGACCTGGACTATCTGAAGCGCAAGGTCGACGCGGGCGCCAACCGGGTCATCACCCAGTATTTCTTCGACCCCGCCACCTTCCTGCGCTTCCGCGACAAGGCGCGCGCGGCGGGCGTCAGGACGCCCATCGTGCCGGGCATCATGCCGGTCACCAACTTCGCCCAGGTCAAGCGGTTCAGCGCCGTGTGCGGCGCGGTGGTGCCGGACTGGCTGGGCCGCCATTTCGACGGGCTCGACGACGATCCGGCCACCACGCGCATGGTGGCGAGCGCCATCGTCGCCGAGCAGTGCCGCCAGCTCATCGCCGCCGGCGTCCACGAATTCCATTTCTACACGCTCAACCGGGCCGAGCTGACGGCGGGCATCTGCCATCTGCTGGGCCTGCGCGCCAGGGAGGCCGCACAATGACCCGTGACGAACGCCTGAAGGCGCTGGAGCAGGCGGCGCGCGAGCGCATCCTGGTGATCGACGGCGCCTTCGGCACCATGATCCAGGGCTACCGGCTGGACGAGGCCGCCTATCGCGGCGAACGGTTCAAGGACTG
>CAZVVC010000337.1:0-3852 GCA_964630425.1 uncultured Bifidobacterium sp.
AGGAAGCCTGCTGAACCCGCGCTATCCGGCGGCGGTGGTCGCCGGCAATGTCGAGACCTCGCAATGCGTGGTCAACGCGCTGTTCGCCGCGCTGGGCGCGGCGGCATCGGCCCAGGGCACCATGAACAACCTGACCTTCGGCAACGCCCGCTACCAGTATTACGAGACGCTGGCGGGCGGCATGGGCGCGGGACCGGGCTTCGACGGCGCCAGCGCGGTGCAGACCCACATGACCAATTCGCGGCTGACCGATCCCGAGGTGCTCGAATTCCGCTTTCCCGTGGTGCTGGAATCTTTCGCCGTCCGGCACGGCTCCGGCGGCGCGGGCAGGTGGCGCGGCGGCGACGGCGTGGTGCGGCGCCTGCGTTTCCGCGAGCCGATGTCCGCCGCCATCCTGTCGAACAACAGGGCACGGGCGCCGTTCGGCCTGGCCGGCGGCGCGCCCGGCGCGCCGGGCGTCAACAGGGTGGAACGGGTCTCCGGCGCCGCCGAGCCTCTGCCGGCAAGCGCCGAGACGTCCATGCGGCCCGGCGACGTGCTCGTCGTCGAGACGCCGGGCGGCGGCGGATACGGGATGCCTAGCTGACCGCCTGGAGCTGGTCGGCGGCGGTGCGGCCATCCCGGCCGGGGACGAGTTCGAAGGCGACCTTCTGGCCTTCCTGCAAGTCGCCGAGCCCTGCGCGCTCGACCGCGGTAATATGCACGAACACGTCCTTACCGCCCGCATCGGGGGCGATGAAGCCGTAACCCTTGGTCTTGTTGAACCACTTCACGATACCAGTAGCCATCGACAGTCCTCAGCAAACTCTCATCAGCCAGTAACGGACGTCGTAAAGTCACAGGCGCATGTCGCTGCGCCCTGTTCCCGCCCGTCGCCAATTTGGTAACCGCCAATTCTTGCAAAAACAAGCAATATTTGAAATGGATTCTCAGCTGGGAACGCCGCCCCATGACAGGGGATGCGAATAGTGGTTTACTATTTAGGGGGCGCATTCCGCATCGGAAGAGGGGTCGATGACGCGCGTGTATTTCGGGACGAACCGCAATCCCAACAATCCGGACAATCCCACGAACTTCGGAAAACGCTTCAGCCAGAGTGGCTTGGTCGACCTGCGCTTCGGCTGGGCCGACGTCGAGGGCGGCAAGTTCACGCTGAACGTGGCCGCGGAAAGCCTGTCGGTGCCCGAGCAGGATCTGCTCAGGGGCGACCTCAGCAAGCAGAAGCTGGGCAGCGAGAAAGTGTTCGACATGGTCCGGCGCGACATGATCGACCGGAAGGCCGATCTGCTGCTCTACATCCACGGCTTCGACTTCACGTTCCGCGACGCGATCCTGCGCGCCGCCCAGATCGCCGAGTTCTATGCGCAAAAGCCGCTGGTAATGTTCGTCTTCACCTGGCCGGGCGACGGCTCCAAGCTGCCGCTGCTCGCCTATGCCAGCGACCGCGACGACGCCAAGGCCTCGGGCGCGGCGCTCGGCCGCGGCATGCAGAAGCTGGCGCATTACCTGCGCGGCACCAGCCCGCAGGACTATTGCGGCCAGAACATGCACCTGATGGCCCATTCCATGGGCAACTACGCCGCGCGGCACGCGGTGCAGGCGGTGGCCGCCTCGGCGGGCAGCAACATCAGGCGGCTGTTCGACCAGGCGCTGCTGATGGCGGCCGACGAGGACGACGACGCCCTGGAACTGGAAGGCAAGCTGCTGCCGCTGACGCGCATGTGCAAGCGGGTGACGGTCTACGTCAACCCGGACGACCTGGCCCTGGTGGTGAGCGACACGACCAAGGGCAACCCCGACCGCCTGGGCGCCAGCGGCCCCCACAACAGTTGGGCGGTGCCCGACAAGGTCTCCATCGTCAACGTGCAGAAGGTCGTGGCCTTCAAGACCGACAAGACGGGCCACCAGTACTACCGGCTGAACCAGAAGGTGCAGGCCGACGTGCTGCGCGTGCTGGAAGGCGCGGAATCGGGCGAAATCGCCGGCCGCACCTTCAATGCGGAGAAGCGGCAGTACTTCTTGATGAAATAGAAGGTTCCCACCACGAGACCGGCATCGGAATCGTCACTCCATGAAGTCTGGCGGCTCCAGCACTTCGACGTCGTTTCCCCACTGGTAAAGATGCCAACGCATCTCCCGTTGCCCCGCGGCGCGGAACCGGACAAGCAGCGAGCCATCCGGCAGGTCGGTGAGCTGTTGGCTGGGATGGAACAGGAATTCCCGCGCATCGGGTGCCGCGGCAGGCGAGAATTTCCAGACGACGTCGACAGCATCGTCCTGAAAGACCCCGAATGACCTGTCGGCGTATTCGCGTAGGGAGAATGCTGGATCACGTGTAAACGAGCCCGGCTCGATGACGACTTCGGATATCCCCGATAGAGCAAACAGGACGTGCTTCTGTTGATAATCGGTCAGGGCCACCAGGTAATGCTGGGCGGGGCCGTACAGGAACCCGTAAGGCTCCGCCGTCTGCCAACTCGTCTTCCCGGTGGTGCGCGCCAGGTATCGGAACCGCACCTTGCGGGAGGCAAGAACGGCTTCCCGCAGGGGTTCCCACGCTGCCGGGTCGATCCGCCGCCTCGGGCCGGGACGGCGGGCAATGCCCTCGGCCTCGGCAAGGGCCTCGAAGTCGGTGTCCACCCGCCGTGCAACCTGATCCGGGAGCGCGGCGCGCAGCTTGGCGGCGAGGTCGGCCAGCCGGTCCGCCGCGGCGGTCATGTTCTCCCGTTCGCAAAGACGACGCGCCGCCTCCAGCGCGGCAAACTCCTCCGCCGAGACGGCCGTCAACCGGTCCAGCGACCGGCGCGGCAGTTTCCATCGTTTGCGCCTGTCGTCACCGTACTCCTCCTCGATCTGCGGCAGCGCGCGCACCAGCGCGTCACGCATCCGCTCGGCCGTGCGGCGGGAGACTTCGAACTCGTTCTCAATATCGTCCAGGGACACACCCTCGGATGCCTGCATGAGAAAAGCGGCTCGAACGAGTTCACTGAGGCGGTTATGTCTCATATCGGCCACCAACGGGCATTTTAACCGAGTTGCTCCGAAGCCCCCGCCAACGCACCCTTAGAGTTGGGCAATATGGCGTCCCAAGGCTTCGAAGTCGGCGTTGGCGAGCAACCCTCCCTGGCCGAAGAATGGCGTCAGCAGAAGCTTGGTACCGTTGTCGAGGTCGTACTGTTCGAAGCTTTTCGGCTCGGAACTTCCAGACAAACTGGTAGTGAACGGAATGCGTGTGCCGGTTTCCGAGGTACACCCGGAACCAAGGAAGGCTTGCTTGCACCAAGGAGCAGACTTCCCCACGGCGCAGACAATGGCGATGGGCTGGTACTGTTCGACAAACTTCCGCAGGACAGGGAAGCGAAAGTCAACGCACCAGTCCTGATAGCGGCCCTTGTCGGGGATGCCGGTGAAGCGGGTTGCCCCTTCATCCCAATTTCCCAATCTCGGGAAGTTGAGGGGAAACAGATTGAAGTGGCATGTTTCCCCCGAGGAAAGAAAGAGCGTCTCTCGGTAATAATCCCTCCAATCGGAATTGCCTCCGGTTGCGATCGTCGCAATCTTCGCAATAGACCTCAGGAACGGCCACTTGAACCTGTCTACATGATCTTCACGTTCCCAGTGATCATGCCGCTCGGTCTCATCGACGGAGGGAAGAACAAAGGGCCCCCCCCGGCTCGATGCCAAAGAACCAGAATTTACCTGACGGGTTGCCGCCCCAACCTCCTGAAGTTGGCCAGAGCGCATATCGCTCGAACGCCGGCGTCGGCGTGATCTGATTATCGGATACATAATTGCTCATTCCCCCATTCCCCTTTCACTTCGGATATCCGACAAGGATTGCCCCCAACATTG
>CAZVVC010000338.1:0-3841 GCA_964630425.1 uncultured Bifidobacterium sp.
GCCCGACAAGCCGAAATCCCTGCTCAGACCGCACAGCCTCCTGCAGTACCGCCGCAACGCCGAAGACTGGAGCTACCGCTCCCCCGAATATTTCTTCAGCGCCTGGCGCGGGTTGCGCCGGAAGGACCCGGAAGCCGCGGCCCGCATCCGGTTCCATCACATCGGCAAGGTGCCGCCGTGGCTGGAACGGATGGCCGTGGATTACGGGGTCGCCGACGCCTGCACGTTCCGGGGCTTCGTCCAGAAGCAGGCGCTTCCGGGGGTGCTGGACGGCATGGACGCCCTGCTCGCCACCTCGATGAAGCGGACCGATGGCGGCGACTATTTCCTCGCGTCGAAGACCTTCGACTATCTCCAGTCGGGCAAGCCGATCCTGGCCTTCGTCGCCGAGGGCTCGCAGCGGGATTTTCTCGAACGCAGCGGCGGCGCGATGATCTTCGATCCGGACGAGCCCGGCGAGAATGCGGGCAAGCTCGCCGCGCTGTTCGGCGGGCCGATCGTGCTGCCGGTGGACGCGGATTTCATCAATGCCCATCACCGGAAGCACACGGCGCGCCAGCTCGGCGACCTGCTCGACCGGCTTCTGGCCGGCCCGGCGCCGTGACCATGCTCACCGGCGACAGGCCGCGCGGCCCGCTTCTCGCGACATATGCGACGGGCCAGTTCTCGCGCGGCCGGCCCGCCGCGCTCGAGGCGCTCTGGCTGGTTGTCCAGTATCTCGTCGTTTCCTCATGGCTGCCGGGCTCGGCCCATCGGCGCTGGGCGCTGCGACTGTTCGGCGCGAAGATCGGCGCCGGCGTCGTCATCAAGCCGCGCGTCCGGGTGAAGTTTCCCTGGCGGCTGGAGGTCGGCGACCATTCCTGGATCGGCGAGGGGGCGTGGATCGACAACCTCGCGCCCGTGAGGATCGGCGCCAACTGCTGCATTTCCCAGGAAGCGTATCTCTGCACCGGCAATCACGACTGGCGCCGCGAGACGTTCGATCTCGTGACCCTGCCCATCACCGTCCGCGACGGCGCCTGGGTCGCGGCGCGGGCGGTCGTGGGACCCGGGGTGGTGATCGGAGACGGCGCCGTTCTCGGCCTGGGCAGTGTCGCGACCAATAATTTGGCCGCATGGAAAATATATTCGGGATGTCCGGCAAGAGAGGTTGGCGAACGTGTCGTCAATATGCCGTGAAATCGCCTTATAATTCAATAAATACTTAATAAATACTCAAGATATTGATTTTTTGTTGATCGAATACTGAGTCCCCGTCAATCGCCGCAGCGCAGTAAATCGAGAGATCGCATGAAAATCCTAACTGTCTTTGGTACGCGTCCCGAGGCCATCAAGATGGCGCCCGTGGTGAAGGCGCTGGAGGCGAGCCCGCTGATCGAGGCGCGGGTCTGCGTCACCTCGCAGCACCGGCAGATGCTGGATCAGGTGCTGGAGCTGTTCGGCATCCGTCCCGACTACGACCTGAACATCATGAAGGAAGGCCAGAGCCTCAGCGACATCACCTCCGGGGTGCTGGCCGGCATGGCGGGCGTCTTCGACGACTGGTCGCCCGATCTGGTGCTCGTGCATGGCGACACCACGACGACCTTCGCGGCCTCGCTCGCGGCCTATTACCGGAAGATCCCGGTCGGGCATGTCGAGGCGGGGCTGCGCACCGGCAATCCGTACAGTCCCTGGCCCGAGGAGATCAACCGGCGGCTGACCGGCGCCCTGGCCGACTGGCACTTCGCGCCCACACCGCGCGCGCGCGACAACCTGCTGCGCGAGAACGTGCGGGCCGACAGCATCTATGTGACCGGCAACACCGTGATCGATGCGCTCCACATGACGCGCGACCGGCTGCTGGCCGATGCCGGACAGGTGCGCCGCCATGACGAACGCTTCGCGCATCTGGGCGCCAAGCGGCTGATCCTGGTCACCGGCCACCGGCGCGAGAGCTTCGGGGAGGGGCTGCGCCAGATGTGCCTGGCGCTGGCCGACCTGGCGGCCCGGGGCGACGTCACCGTGCTTTATCCGGTGCATCTCAACCCGAACGTGCGCGGGCCAGTCCACGAGATCCTCGGCGGCCGCGCGGACGTTCATCTGGGCGAGCCCGAGGACTACCTGCCATTCGTCTACCTCATGAACCGCAGCACGCTGATCATCACCGATTCAGGTGGCATCCAGGAGGAGGCGCCGTCCCTGGGCAAGCCGGTGATCGTCACCCGCGACACCACCGAGCGCCCCGAGGCCGTCGAGGCCGGCACGGTGATCATGACCGGCACCGACCGGCACCTGATCGTCGCCGAGGCGTCGCGCCTGCTGACCGATGCGGCGCATTACGAGCGGATGAGCCACGCCCACAACCCCTATGGCGACGGCCGGGCGGCGGCCCGGATCACGGCCTATCTTGAGGCGATGGCGCGCGAAGGCGAAATGCCGGCGCCCACGATGGACCTGGTGGCATAGCAGATGGCTCGTTTCGATCAGACGGTATGCGTGGTGGGCCTGGGATATATCGGCCTGCCCACCGCGAGCTTGCTCGCGACCCGCGGCTACGGCGTGCTGGGCGTGGATGTCAGCGAGCGGGTCGTGAACGCGGTGCAGGCGGGCACCCTGCATTTCCACGAGCCCGACCTCGACGTTCTCGTCGCCTCGGCCGTCGGCAGCGGCAAGCTGGTGGTGTCCCTCCAGCCGGCGCCCGCCGACATCTTCATCATCGCGGTGCCGACTCCGTTCGAGAACGACCATGCGCCCGACATGTCCTTCGTGGAGGCCGCGACGCGGGCCATCGCGCCGCATCTGGCGCCGGGCAACCTGGTGATCCTGGAATCGACCAGCCCGGTCGGCACCACCGAGCAGATCGTCCGATGGATCGCGGACGAGCGCGCGGATCTGGGGCCGGAGGTCACCAAGCGGATCCATGTCTGCCATTCGCCGGAAAGGGTGCTGCCGGGCAGGGTCCTGCAGGAGCTGGTGACCAATGACCGCATCGTCGGCGGGATCGACCAGGAGTCGGCCGAGGCGGGCGCGGCCTTCTACCGGACGTTCACGACGGGGACCGTCTTCACGACCAGGGCGCGTACGGCTGAACTGTCCAAGCTGGCCGAGAACGCCTTCCGGGACGTCAACATCGCCTATGCCAACGAACTGTCGCTCATCTGCGAGAACCTGGGCGTCAACGTGTGGGAACTGATCAAGCTGGCCAACCGGCATCCCCGGGTGAACATCCTCCAGCCCGGTCCGGGCGTCGGCGGTCACTGCATCGCGGTAGATCCGTGGTTCATCGTCCATTCCTCGCCCGGCCAGAGCCGGCTGATCCAGACGGCGCGCGCCGTCAACGACGGCAAGCCGGGCTGGGTCATCGACCAGGTGCGGCAGGCGGCCGACCGCTTCAAGGAGCCGGTGGTCGCCTGTCTGGGACTGGCCTTCAAGGCCAACATCGACGACCTGCGCGAAAGCCCGGCGCTCGCCATCACCGAGGCCCTGGCGCGCGAGGGCGTGGCGCGGGTGCTGGCCGTCGAGCCCTTCGTGCGGGAATGTCCGCCCCAGCTCGCCTGTCACGGCAACGTCGAGTTCGTGGGGACGGAAGAAGCCCTGCGGCGCGCCGACATATTGCTCGTCCTCGTCGATCACGACCGCTTCAGGAGCATCGAGCGGGAGCATCTGGCCCGCAAGGTCCTGATCGATACGCGCGGCCTGTTCACCGCGACCTGACGCATTCGTCGTCCGGCGGATGGCCGCACCAGAAAATCCATCATAGGAAGTGCCGATGAATCAACCTGCTTTTATCAATCCGCCCCTGTCCAAGCTCGAGGACGCGCGCATAGGCGTTGTTGGTCTGGGTTATGTTGGCCTTCCG
>CAZVVC010000339.1:0-1882 GCA_964630425.1 uncultured Bifidobacterium sp.
AGATGCCCGGCGAGCAGCTCGAGGACGTGATGAACGCGTTCTACGACAACCGCTTCGACGTGCTGCTGTCGACGACGATCATCGAATCCGGCATCGACATCCCGACCGCCAACACCATGATCATCCACCGGGCCGACCAGTTCGGCCTGGCGCAGCTTTACCAGCTTCGCGGGCGCATCGGCCGCTCCAAGCTGCGCGCCTATGCCTATCTGACGGTGCCGCCCGGCAAGACCTTGACCAAGACCGCGGAAAAACGCCTCAAGGTATTGCAGTCGCTCGATGAACTCGGCGCCGGTTTCACCCTGGCCAGCCACGACCTGGACATCCGCGGCGCGGGCAACCTGCTCGGCGAGGAGCAGTCCGGCCACATCAAGGAAGTGGGCGTCGAGCTTTACCAGCACCTGCTGGAGGAAGCCGTCGCCCGCGCCCGCGCGGACAGCATCGGCGACGTGGACGTGATCGAGGAATGGTCGGCGTCGGTCAATCTGGGCACCGCCGTGCTGATCCCCGAGGACTACGTGCCCGACCTGGGCATTCGCCTCGGCCTCTATCGCCGCATCGCCCAGCTGCGCAGCCCGCAGGAGATCGAATCCCTCGCCGGCGAGATGATCGACCGCTTCGGCAGCCTGCCCGCCGAGGTGGAAAGCCTGCTCAAGATCGTCTCCATCAAGCAGCTTTGCCAGCAGGCGGGCGTGGTGAAGCTGGACGCCGGCCCGCGCGGCGCCACGGTCACCTTCCACAACGCCTCGTTCAGCAATCCCGGCGGGCTGGTGGAGTTCCTCTCCAAGCAGTCCGGCACCGCCAAGCTGCGCCCCGACCACACGCTCGTGCTGATGCGCGACTGGGCCGACGACAAGAAGCGCATGCGCGGCGCCCACGACCTGGTGAAGGCGCTCGCCGGCATCGCCGCGCAGGCGGCCTGAAACCCCGCACCATTTTCTTCAACATTGTCATCCCGGCGAAAGCCAGGACGACAATGAATTTAATTGATTATAGGAACTATAGAATCTTCTGCATGAAGACGAGCGTCAGCCGGCGCCCGAACTTCTGCCCCACTTCCGGCATGCGTGCGACCTCCTCGAAGCCCAGCGACCGGTGCAGCGCGATGCTGGCCGTGTTCTCGTCCACGATGCCGCCGACCAGCACATGCACCCCGTCCACCCGCGCCCGCGCCACCAGCGCGGACAGCAGCAGGCGGCCGACGCCTTCCCGATGGGCCGCGGGGTCCACATAGACCGAATGCTCCCTGGTGTCCCGGTAACCGGCATGGGGCCGGAACTCGCCGTAGCTGGCATAGCCGAGAACCCGCCCTTCCCGCCGCGCCACGAGCACGGGCCAGCCCTTGGCTCGCCTGAGCTCGAACCATGCCGCCATCCAGTCCGCCGTGCGCGGCGTATCGTACCAGACCGCCGTGGTGCCCGCGATCGCCTGATTGAGAATGGCGGCGATCGCCGGCAGGTCGGCGGCCGCCGCATCGTCCACGAGGATGCCCATCCCGAAATCCCTTAAAAGCCGCCGTCATCCTGCTATATAAGGGGCTGGCAAGGGAAGCGGACAACAGGCGTGATCGACCCTTTCGGGCGGCATATCAGCTATCTTCGCGTATCGGTCACCGACCGCTGCGACTTCCGCTGCGTCTACTGCATGGCCGAGGACATGGTGTTCCTGCCCAGGCCGGACGTGCTGACGCTGGAGGAGCTGGACCGGCTGTGCACGGCGTTCGTCGGCAAGGGCGTGCGCAAGCTGCGCCTGACCGGCGGCGAGCCGCTGGTGCGGCGGGACATCATGACCCTCGTCCGTTCGCTGGGCCGCCATCTGAAGACCGGCGCGCTCGACGAGCTGACGCTGACCACCAACGGCAGCCAGCTCGCGCGCTACGCGG
>CAZVVC010000339.1:1892-3798 GCA_964630425.1 uncultured Bifidobacterium sp.
CGGACGAGCTGGCGGCGGCGGGCGTAAGGCGGATCAACGTGTCCGTCGACAGCCTCGATCCCGGCAAGTTCGCCCGCATCACCCGCCGCGGCCGGCTGGAGCAGGTCATGGACGGGCTGCGCGCGGCCAGGGAGGCGGGGCTGGCGGTCAAGATCAACACCGTCGCGCTGCGCGGCGTCAACGACGAGGAGGTGTTCGACCTGATCGCCTGGACCGGCGAGGAAGGCTTCGACCTGACCTTCATCGAGACCATGCCGCTGGGCGAGATCGACGTGGACAGAGCCGACAACTACCTGCCCCTGTCGCTGATCAGGGCGCAGATCGGCCGGCGCTACACCATGCTGGATTCGACGCACCGGACCGGCGGGCCGGCGCGCTACGTCACCCTGGCCGAGACCGGCCAGCGCGTGGGCTTCATCACCCCGATGACCCACAATTTCTGCGAATCCTGCAACCGGGTGCGCGTGACCTGCACCGGCAGGCTCTATATGTGCCTGGGACAGGACGACAGCGCGGATTTGCGCGCGGCCTTGCGCGCCGACGGCACCGGCGTCGCCCTGGACGAGGCCATCGACGAGGCCATCGGAAGAAAGCCCAAAGGTCATGATTTCGTGATAGACAGGCGGCGCGAGCAGCCGGCCGTCTCGCGTCATATGAGCGTGACGGGCGGCTAGGCTCGCGCCTGCTGTCCGGAAGTCCCATGCCTCGTCACGCCATCGCGTTCGCCGCCAATCCCACGCCCAAGGCGCAGGCCGCCCTGAAGACGCTTGCCGCGCGCTATGGCACCGTGCCTTTCGATCAGGCCGAGGTCATCGTCGCGCTGGGCGGCGACGGTTTCATGCTGCGCACCCTGCACAGCGTCCTCAAGCACGGCCTGCCGGTCTACGGGATGAACGCCGGCTCGCTGGGCTTCCTGATGAACGAATATGCCGAGGACGGCCTGATCGAGCGCATCGCCGAGGCCGAGCTGGTCGAGCTGCATCCGCTGCGCATGCGCGCCCATTGCATCGACGGCTCGTTCACCGAGGCCCTGGCGATCAACGAGGTCTCGCTGCTGCGCCAGACCTATCAGGCCGCCAAGCTGGGCATCCATATCGACGGCAAGGAGCGCATGGCCGAGCTGGTCTGCGACGGCGTCCTGGTGGCGACGCCGGCTGGCAGCACCGCCTACAACCTGTCGGCGCACGGCCCCATCGTGCCGATCGATTCCGACATCCTCTGCCTGACGCCGATCAGCGCTTTCCGCCCGCGGCGCTGGCGCGGCGCGCTGCTGCCCCACGACGCCCGCGTGGAATTCATCGTCGACGCTCCCGGCGAGCGTCCGGTGAGCGCCACCGCCGACAATCTGGAAGTGCGGAACGTGACCCGCGTCGAGGTGCAGGAGGACCGGAACCTGACCCTGCGCCTGCTTTACGACGCGGCCCACAATCTGGCCGAGCGCATCCTGGCCGAGCAGTTCGAGGCCTGACCCCTTCAGCGCCTGCGGGCGCCCGGCCGATCCGATCCGAACAGCAGCACCGGCGCCAGCCACGACAGGCACAAGGCGCCCTGCACGTAAAAAGGCGCGGCCCAGCCCGGGATGCCGCCGACCGGCACGCCATGCCGGAAGTGGTCGACGAACGGCACCGACAGCCACCAGCACCCGCCGGCCAGCAGGGCCATCAGGATACCGCCGACGAAGTTCCTCGAAAGTCCGAACGCACGCGCCGCGACGGGCAGCGCCATGCCCGCGGCCAGTCCGGCGGCCAGCAGCGCGAGGACCGCCTGGACGTCGGAGCCGGCCAGTCGCACGAAGGCATACAGGGCAGCGACCGAGAGGATCAGCGAAAGCGACAGCATCGCGCGGACCATGCCGGGCGCGGACGCCATGCCGATGGCCGCCCCGAGCGCATAGCCGGCCGCGTAG
>CAZVVC010000340.1:0-3795 GCA_964630425.1 uncultured Bifidobacterium sp.
CTCGGCCTTGCGCTTCTGCTTGTCGGTATAGGCCGACTTGTCGCCGCGTGGCTTGGCTCGTCTCCTTGCAGTGGATGATGGGGGCAGAACGCGGCATCCCGCCGACTGTTCCCCGGACCCGAACGCGCCGCCCGGCGTTATGGGGACACAACTTCCAGGGAGGACGGCATGAGCCGGAAAGACAAGGGGTTCGATCATTTCGCCGGCAAGATCGCGGATGCCTCCGGCCATCCCGCCGTCTTCATGCTGGCCTGCGCGACGGTCGTTCTGTGGGCGGTGTCCGGGCCTCTGTTCGGCTACGGCGATACCTGGCAGCTCGTCATCAACACGGGCACCACGATCATCACCTTCCTGATGGTGTTCCTGATCCAGAACACCCAGAACCGCGAGGCGAAGGCCACCCAGATCAAGCTCGACGAACTGATCCGCGCCACCGCCGAGGCGCACAACGCGCTGCTCGATCTCGAGGAACTCAGCGAGGAGGACATCCTCTCCATCCGCAAGCGCTACATCGATCTCGCCGCCAGGGCCCACGAGATGGAGGAACGCGCCATCGGCGAATCCAGGGCGGACGATGCCGACGACGCGCCGCCCAAATCTAGCTCGTCATGAGGCCGCCGCCGTTCGGGTGCAGCACCTGACCGGTCATGTAGCTGGAATCCTCGCAGGCCAGGAACAGGTGGCAGGGCGCGACCTCGTTGGGCTCGCCTGGCCGTTTCATGGGCGTGTCGGCGCCGAATTCGGCCACGTCCCCGGCCGCGAAGCTCGCCGGGATCAGCGGTGTCCAGATGGGTCCGGGCGCGACGCCGTTGACGCGGATGCCCCGGTCCACCAGCGCCTTGGCCAGCGAGCGGGTGAACGAGACCACCGCGCCCCTGGTCGAGGCATAGTCCATCAGGTGGTCGCTCCCGCGATAGGCGGTGATCGAGGCGGTGTTGACGATGGCGGCGCCTGGCTTCAGGTGGTCGAGCGCGGCCTGGGTCATGAAGAAATAGCCGAACACGTTCGTCCGGAAGGTGCGCTCCAGCTGGTCGCGGGCGATGTCGCGCAGATCGTCGGCCTCGTGCTGCTCGGCGGCGTTGTTGACCAGGATGTCGAGCCGGCCGAAACGCTCGACGACCTGCGCCACCGCGTGCCGGCAGAATGCCTTGTCGCCGACGTCGCCCTCGATGGGGAAGCACTCGCTGCCCTCGGCCTCGACGATGTCCTGGGTGCGCCTGGCGTCCTCGGTTTCCTCGAGATAGACGATGGCGATCCGGGCGCCTTCGCGGGCGAACAGCGCCGATACCGCCCGGCCGATGCCGCTGTCGCCGCCGGTGACGAGCGCCACCTTGCCCTCCAGTCTTCCCGAGCCGGGGAAGCGCGGCTCGTATCTCGGCCTGGGATGCATCCGCCGCTCGTCGCCCGGCTGATGGCTCTGTTCCTGGGCGGGCTTGGTGCCGCCGGTGCGCTGGTCGGTCATGGGCTGCTCCTTGGCTTTGCCCGTCAAACCGAAGCCCGGCGGAATTGTTCCGTCAGCAGGCCGTCAGATAGTGGATGCTGAACAGCGCCTTCCGGTCCTGCCAGCTTCGCATGACGCGGAACCCGGCGCCCCGCGCGGCGCCCGCGAATTCGTCCACCGAATATTTGTGGGAGTTCTCGGTATGGATGGTCTCGCCCTCGGCCATGACGAAATCGCGCCCCGCCACCGTGAAACGTTGCCGCGCGGTCGAGCGCAGATGCATCTCGACCCGGCCGGCCTCCTCGTCATAGAAGGCGTGGTGCCGGAACGTGCGGGGATCGATGCTGCCGTCCAGCTCGCGGTTGATCCGGTGCAGCAGGTTGAGGTTGAAGGCCGCGGTGACGCCGTCCTCGTCATTATAGGCGGGATCGAGGATGTCGCGGCTCTTGCGCAGGTCGACGCCGACGAGGAAGCCGTCGCCCGGCGACAGCATGGCGCGCACGTCGGCCAGGAACGCGCGGGCGCGCGCCCGGTCCATGTTGCCGATGGTCGAGCCGGGAAAGAAGGCGAGCTTGCGGCCGCCGCACAGCGCCTGCGGCGGCAGGTCCACCGGCCCGCCGAAATCGGCGCAGATGCCGCCGACGACCAGGTCGTCATAGTCGCGGGCCAGGTCCTCGACCGCGCGCTCCAGCGCCGAGCGGCTGATGTCGATGGCCACGTAGGCGCAGGGGCTGGGCAGCGCGTCCAGCAGCCGGCGGATCTTGGCGTCCGAGCCGCTGCCGAACTCGATCACGGTCACGTCCCGGCCGGCGATGTCGGCGATGTCGGGGCCGATCTCGGACAGCAGCTTCAGCTCGGTGCGGGTCACGTAGTATTCGGGCGTGCGGCAGATGCGCTCGAACAGCTCGGAGCCGCGCGCGTCGTAGAAATATTTGGGCGGGATGCGCTTCTGCGGGCGCGAGAGGCCCTCCAGCACGTCGGCCCGGAAATCGTCCACCGGCGGATGGCGGTCCAGCAGGAAGGCGGGCGTGCCGGGCGAGGACGCGGTGCATGGAGAGTCCTGGAGGTCCGTCGTGAACGCGGTCTTTTCCATGTCATTCGTCCTTTGCCAGCCGGATGCCGGAGAACTGCCAGCGCGCGTCGGGCGGGAAGAAATTGCGGTAGGTGGCGCGCACGTGGCCTTCCGGGGTGGCGCAGCTGCCGCCGCGCAGCACCATCTGGTTGCTCATGAACTTGCCGTTGTACTCGCCGATCGCGCCCGAGGCCGGGCGGTAGCGCGGATAGGCGGCATAAGGACTCATGGTCCACTCCCAGACGTCGCCGAACATCTGGCGCAGCGCCGTGCCGCCGGCGGGACAGGCGCGCGGCTCCAGCGAGGCGGGATCGAGGAAGCGGCCTTCGATCCGCAGGCCGCGCGCCGCGGTTTCCCATTCCTGCTCGGTCGGCAGCCTGTACCCCGCCCAGGCGGCATAGGCGGCCGCCTCGTAATAGCTCACATGGGCCACCGGCTCGGCGTGATCGACCGGACGGCGGCCGTGCAGGGTGTAGCGCGTCCAGACGCCGCCGTGCCGTTCCCAGTAGAGCGGCGCGCGCCAGCCTTGCGTGCCGACCAGGGACCAGCCTTCCGAGAACCACAGGGCGGGATCGCGGTAGCCGCCCTCCTCCATGAAGGCCAGGAATTCGCCGTTGGTGACCGGCCGGCTGGCCAGCGAGAACGGCTCCAGGTGATGCCGGTGGCGCGGCCCCTCGTTGTCGAACGAGAAGCCGTCGCCGTCGTGGCCGATCTCGCGCAGCCCGCCGGGAAACGGCAGCCACGACAGCGCGGGCGCCGTGGCCGGGGACCGGGCCCGCGCGCCATAGGGCGCGGGATCGAGCGGATTGCGCGCCAGCGCGTGCTTGATGTCGGTGACCAGCAGCTCCTGGTGCTGCTGCTCGTGGTTGAGGCCCAGCGCGACCAGCGGCGCCAGCGAGGCGTCGTCCAGCAGCCGCTCCATCGCCGCGTCCACATGCGCGCGGTAGTCGAGGACCTCGTCCACGGTCGGGCGCGACAGCAGGCCGCGCTCCGGGCGCGGGAAGGGCGCGCCGATCTGCTGGTAATAGGAATTGAACAGGTGGTCGTAGGCCGCCTTCAGCGGGCTGTAGCCGTCCAGATGCGGCTTCAGCAGGAAGGTCTCGAAGAACCAGGTGGTGTGCGCCAGGTGCCATTTGGTGGGACTGGCGTCCGGCATGGACTGGATCACCTGGTCCTCGGGGGCGAGCGGCGCGGCCAGCGCGACGGTCGCGCCGCGCACGCGCGCATAGGCGCCGCGCGCGTCGTGCACGGACGGGTGACCGGCGGAGGTGGTCGGCGGCTG
>CAZVVC010000341.1:0-3781 GCA_964630425.1 uncultured Bifidobacterium sp.
ACGGGCGCCTCATCGGCATGTGCGGCCTGCGCTACGCAAGCCTTCCCGGAGGCGGCGGCGCCGAGGAGCTGGAGATCGGCTGGCGGCTGGCCGAGGCCGCCTGGGGCAAGGGCTATGCGCGCGAGGCGGCCGCCGCGTGCATCGACTGGGGCTGGACGCACACCGCGCGCGACCGGATCGTCGCCTGGACCGCGCTGACGAACACGCCGTCATGGGGCCTGATGATCCGCCTCGGCATGACCCACCGCCCGGAGATGGACTTCGAGCATCCCCGGTTTCCCGAGGGGCATCCGCTCTGCCGGCACGTGGTTTATGCGATCGGGCGGCCGAGAACCTAAAGCAATTCGATCCCTTCGGCCTGCGCCGTATCGAGCAACGCGCGATCGAGCGAGAATCCCGTCCGCCAGGCCAGTTCCAGATATGCGGCGTCATAGACGCTCAGCCGGTGCCGCCTCGTTAGCGCCTCGGCCGAGGCCGAAACACAGCGCGATGATGGTTTTCCTGATCATGTGGCGGCTCAGGCGCGGGTTCGGTCCGACGGCCAGTCGAACTGCGCGAGCAGCGCCAGGTTGTCGTCCGGGTCGAAATCGGGGCCGTTGGCGAGGAAAAGGCAAATGTGGATGTCGCCAAACGCGACGAAGAACGTTTCGAGAGCCCACGGCCCTTCGTCCCTTTGCAGGAACGGCCAAAGCCGGCGGATACCTGTCTGCGTGCCTGCCTGGAACGTGCCTTCCCGGAAGGAGGCGTCGTCGGTCTCCAGCCAGAACACCGCCTCGTCGGACAGTCGCCGCAGCCCTTCCTTGGGCGATTCCAGCGTCACCATGACCTGGATCCTGACCCAGGATTTGCGCGGCGGGCTGGCCCGGTAGAAGATGATGCCGTCCAGGCCGTCGGTGTTCTCGAAGCTTCGCTCGGCGCGCGTGAGAGAGCCGAACGACGCCGGAAAGCGAATGCTGGTGGCATTGTGGACGACGTCGTCCTCGACCGGGTCCTCGCTCCATGCGAGATGGTCCAGTTCGGCGCTCGCCTTCGCATGCCGCTGCCGTATGGCGGCCGCCGCCTCCCTCTCTCCCTGCATCTCCAGGCTCTTGGCCCAGAGGTTGAGCGGGCTGATCGTCTTTCTGGTGTCGCCGAGGGCTTGTGCGAGGTCGACGGTCTCCTCGAGCCGCCGGCGCGCTTCCTCCGGCTCGCCCTGGCGGAGAAGAGCGATGCCCATGTAGTAGGTCGCGCTGATCCGACAGTCATCGGAGAGATCGCTGTGCAGCAAATTCCGAAGGATGGCTTCGGCTCGGCTGTTTTTTCCGGCCTCAAGCAAGCGAAACGCCTCGCCCAAGGCGTCGTCCCAGTCGTCGGGTTCGATCGGCACGGGGTCGGTGGGGCGCTTCTCGCCCCTCATCATGGAAATAAGCCTTGAAAACATGATCGCCCCCAATGAGCCAATGGGAGAACATTATCAGAACATTTCGGATGGTCAACAATTGATGCGGGAAAGCATCCCGCCCGATTGCCGCGAGCCTAAAGCCCCAGCAGCGCCGGCGCCTGCCGCATGTCGGTGAGCGGATGCCCGTCGGCAAGCTCGGCCGGCCTGTGGGCCGGGTTGGCCACATAGGCCAGCGCCTTCATGCCGCCGGCCTGCGCCGCCTTGAGGCCGGCGGCGCTGTCCTCGATCACCACGCAGTCTTCCGGTGGGGTGCCCATGAATCTGGCGGCATGCAGGAACAGGTCGGGGAAGGGCTTGCCGCGCGCCATCTCCTGGCCGCTGAACAGCCGGCCCTCGAAATGGCGCAGCAGGCCGGTAATGCCCAGGCTGGTGGTCATCTTGGAGACCGAGCCGTTGGAGCCGACGCAGACGGGCACCCCGGCTGTTTCCAGCGCCGCGATCAGCGCGCCGACATGCGGGATCGGCTGCAATCCGGCGTGGAAGGCGGCCTCGGTCTCGCGCCGCACCTCTTCCAGCCAGTCGTCGCCCAGCGACAGGCCGTGGCGGCGGTTCACGTCCTCGACCACGGCCTGCATGGTCAGGCCCATGTAGCGGGCCGAGATCTCGCCCGCCGCGACGGCGACGCCCTGCCGGCCCAGCAGGTCGGCGAGCACCCGGTCGCCGATGGCTTCGGAATCCACCAGCACGCCGTCGCAGTCGAAGATGACTAGCTTCGGCGGCGAAGGGAGCGGGAACGCCGGCCGTTCCCGCTCCGTCTCGTCCTGTCCGCCTATGACAGCGCCGCGCAGGCGCGCTGGATGCGCCGGCAGGCTTCCTCCAGCGCCTCGGTGGAGGTGGCGTAGGAGATGCGGAAGTGGGGCGACAGGCCGAACGCGGCGCCGAACACCACGGCGACGCCCTCGGCTTCCAGCAGGTAATTGGCCACGTCCGCGTCGTTGTGCAGCTCCAGCCCGGCCGGCGTCTTCTTGCCGATCATGCCGGCGCAGCTCGGATAGACGTAGAACGCGCCCTCGGGCGTCGGGCAGGTCATGCCCTTCGCCTGGTTCAGCATGGACACGACCAGGTCGCGCCGCTCCTTGAACACGGCGTTGCGCTCGGCGATGAAGTGCTGCGGGCCGTTCAGCGCCGCCACCGTGGCCGCCTGGCTGATCGAGGACGGGTTTGACGTGCTCTGCGACTGCATCTTGGCGATGGCCTTGATCAGGTCCGCCGGGCCGCCGCCATAGCCGATGCGCCAGCCGGTCATGGCATAGGCCTTGGCGACGCCGTTCATGGTCAGCGTGCGGTCGAACAGGCCCGGTTCCACCTGCGCGGGCGTGTGGAACCTGAAGTCGTCATAGACCAGGTGCTCGTAGATGTCGTCCGAGAACACCCACACATGCGGGTGCCGCAGCAGCACGTCGGTCAGCGCCTTGATCTCGTCATGGGTATAGGCGGCGCCCGACGGGTTCGACGGCGAGTTGAAGATCAGCCATTTGGTGCGCGGCGTGATCGCGGCCTCGAGCTGGTCGGCGGTCATCTTGAAGCCGTTGGCGATGGTCGCCTCGACGAACACCGGCGTGCCGCCGCACAGATGCACGATGTCCGGGTACGACACCCAGTAGGGCGCCGGGATGATCACCTCGTCGCCCGGGTTCACCGTCGCCATCATGGCGTTGAAGATGGTGTGCTTGCCGCCGCAGTTCACGGTGATCTGCTCGGGCTTGTACTTCAGGCCGTTCTCGCGCTCGAACTTGGCGCAGACCGCCTCTTTCAGCTCCTTCGTGCCGTCCACGTCCGTGTATTTCGTCTGGCCGTCGCGGATCGCCTTCATGGCGGCGTCCTTGATGTTGTCCGGTGTGTCGAAATCCGGCTCGCCGGCGCCCAGGCCGATCACGTCCAGACCGGCGGCTTTCAGTTCGCGGGCCTTCGCGGTGACCGCGATGGTAGGCGACGGCTTGATGCGCCCGATGGCATCGGAGAAGAAGCTCACGGCTCGACCTTTCCTGTCTGTGGAGCGGTTGGCAAAACGGGCCGGACCCTACGCTCGCGGGCACCGGGGTTCAACCTCAATCGGACTCGCAAACGGGGTTTTGATCGCCATATAACAGGCCCATGTCCGATAGCATGCTTGCAGACAACACATACCCCTTCGATCCACCGAAAGTGCAGCGGCCGCCGAAGGGCGAGGGCGGCATTCCGCTGAGGGTGGAAAGCCCCTATGTGCCCGCGGGCGACCAGCCGCGCGCCATCGCCGAGTTGGTGCAGGGCGTCCGCAACGACGAGCGCGACCAGGTGCTGCTGGGCGTCACCGGCTCGGGCAAGACCTTCACCATGGCCAAGGTGATCGAGGCGACCCAG
>CAZVVC010000342.1:0-3744 GCA_964630425.1 uncultured Bifidobacterium sp.
CACCGGGCGGTTGGTGTAGCGGCGGGCCACCTTCTCGCTGGCCAGGATCAGCGCCACGCCGCCTTCGGCGGGCGAGCAGAACATGTACTTGGTCAGCGGATCGGACAGCATGTCCGAGTTCATGATGGTGCCGAGGTCGACTTCCTCGCGGCGCCATGCGTTCGGGTTCAGCTTGCCGTTGCGGAACGCCTTCTGCGCGACGAGGCCGAGCACCTCCGGCGACAGGTCATGGTCGTGCAGGTACTTCTGGATCTTCATGCCGAAGAACTGGGTGGTCAGCATCAGGCCGGTCTCGCCGTACCAGGTCTCGAGGCCCGACGACTTGGGGTCGGCGTTGAACGCGCCGCGCGGATGCTTGTCGAAGCCGACCGCCACGCCCACGTCGTACTGGCCCGCCTTGATCGCCGAATAGGCCGACAGCAGCGCCGAGCCGCCGGTGGCGCAGCCGTTCGACACGTTGACGAACTGGATGCCGGTCAGCCCCAGCTCGTTGACCAGCGAGTCCGCGTTGCCGCCGGCGGCCGAGCCGCCGAACGCGAACTGCATGTCTTCCCATTCCAGGCCGCAGTCCTTGAGGGCCTGCCGGACGGCATAGGCGCCCTGCTGGCGGCCGCTCATGCCGTCGGTGCGGCCGAACTTGTGGATACCGATGCCGATAATGCAAACGTCAGTCATGTCCCGTCTCCTGTTCGACCCGCTCAGCCCTTGACCGGCTTGAACGCGAAAGTGACCACCTCGTTACCCTGCTCGTCCTCGCGGAACGGAATGATGGTCATCTCCATCTCCATCCCGATCTTCAGTTCCTTGGGATCGGCCGTGGTCAGGCGCGACTCCACGATCACCTCGCCCGGCAGCTCGATATAGCCGACGCCATAGGGCTTGAAGGTCTCGAGCGTCTCCGGGCCCTTGTAGGGCGGGTTCTTCGGCAGGAAGCCCTGGATCGTCCAGGTGTAGAGCTTGCCGCGCGTGCTCAGCAGCACCTCTTCCGAATCCTCGTCGGCGACGTAGTTGTGGATGGCCGGAAAATAGATGCGGCCCGTCTTCTTCTCCTTGCGGCCGATGAGGCGCGGATTGTCAGACGGCCACGTGAACAAACCTTCCTGGACCGGAACCTGCTGCTTGGCCATTCGATGGCTCTCCCCTTGAAACACAGTAAAAAGTCACGCGCGATCCTAGTGAGGAAGGCGCGGTGCGGCAAGCCATGAAGCTCACCCGTTTCGGGTGCGAGGATATCAGAGTTTTCCGGGGAGGAAACGGTGCGATTCAGGGTTTCAGAGCGGGCTTCACATCCGTCAGGGAAAAGTCGTTTCCCTTGAACAGCAGAGTATCGTCGTTCGCCATCGCGAGCGCATAGGCGATACAGTCGCCGAAGTTCAGCCGGGCCGGATGGTTCCCCTTGCCGAACTTCCGGTAAGCATCCCTGGCGATTGACGCATGGAGGCGGGTCACCGGCGCAACGTCCAGTTCGAATGTTGAAACAATGCCATCCAGCGTCGCGCTCAGTTCGTCATGCTTGGCGGCGTCGATGACGATGCAGGCTTCGAGCAGATTCATGCTGGAAATCGTCGGGCGCGGATTGTCGGCCAAGGCGCGCAGGAATGCATCCTCCTCCGGTTCCCTCCGAACGAGAGCAACCAGGACAGAGGAATCGACGATCATTTCGGCAGGCCTCGCTCGTCATAAAGAAAGTCGTCGGGATCAGGTATCGGGCCGATCGGCCCCAATTTGTCGAGCAGTTGCTTCACACGCCGAATCTTCGCGTCGGCCTCCCGCCGCGTCTGCAACCGATCCAGCCGCTCCTGTAATGCGACAGTCACTGCTTGCGTGAGCGTCTCCCCAGCCAGTTCCGCTACCTGCGAAGCGAGAACGTGTGTCTCTTCCTTCTTGATGTTCAGACCCATGATGCGCGTCCTGGTAGAAACTTGGTGTTTTTCTACCCTAACATGGAACGCACCCCGTGACCAGCAATCAGCCGGCAGGCATCAGCTTGTCCGTCCTGCGGACCGGCGGCGCGCTCATGCCGCCGTATCCACGGCGATCACCAACCTTTTTCCCAGCACCATGAGCGCCTTTTCGATGTGCTCGAGCCTGGAAGCGTGGTTCAGGTCGATCAGCCGGTCCGCGACCTTCTGCGTCACGCCGAGAGCCCTCGCCAGGTCGGCCTTGCGCCATTCCTTTTCCGTCATGGCCCGGTAAAGGGCGACCTTGGCGCTTGCCAGCGCCGGAAGCGCCACCGTGGCCTGTCCGGTTTTCGGCGTCGACGGAAGCGGCACCGGCTCGCGATCCTCGATCATCGACACGATGCAGCTTTCCAGGCTGGCCACCAGATCGTCCAGCGCCGCCTCGCGGCTGGGTCCTACGCCGTTGGCCATCGGCACGTCGGGCGCCTCGGCAAGCCAGCCCTTGCCGTCGTGGACGAGCGTCGCGGGATAAAGATGCGGATGCAACATCCTGAACTCCATGATTGGGCATCACAGCCCGATGTCCGCGCGGGTCATGCCCAATTGCGCGAGTATCTTGTCGAGCAGGCGGTCGGATATCTCGTAACCGCCGCCGTGAAAGGGAATGTCGGCCTTATTGCCGCCGCGTCTTGCGACCTTGTGGCCTGACCCGGCCCGCTTGGTCCTGACGTCGACGCCCGCCCGGATCAGCAGGCTCTCCAGCTTGCGAGGCTTGATCGGCACAAAATCGCTCCCCCTGAATGCGGACAGAATAGGACATTTTTGTCCCATCGTCGAGATCATCCATAGGGGTTGGACAGCCTTGCGGCGCAGAACCCGCCGTTGATTTCCGCGGCTTTCGCCACTAAACCTTGCCGCGCGCGAGGAACGGCCCAATTACGCCGTCCAATACCGCGAGGAAACAGCACTGGAAACGACCATGAGCGCGACGGATCCGATCGTCATGGCCCTGCCGAAAGGGCGCATCCTGAAAGAGGTGCGTCCCCTGTTGCATGCGGCCGGGATCGAGCCCGAGCCCGACTTCGACGACGAGAACTCGCGCAAGCTGCGGTTCGCCACCAACGATCCCGGCCTGGAGATCATCCGGGTGCGCAGCTTCGACGTGGCGACGTTCGTGGCCTTCGGCGGCGCGCAGCTCGGCGTCTGCGGCAACGACGTGCTGCTGGAATTCGATTATGACGGCATCTATGCGCCGCTCGACCTGGACATCGGCCACTGCCGCCTGTCGGTCGCCGAGCCGGTGGCGCTGAGCGAGAGCGACGACCCGCGCACCTGGAGCCATGTGCGCGTCGCCACCAAATATCCCAACATCACCCGCCGCCACTTCGCCGCCCGCGGCGTGCAGGCGGAATGCATCAAGCTGAACGGCGCCATGGAGCTGGCGCCGGCGCTGGGCCTGTGCCGCCGCATCGTCGACCTGGTCTCGACCGGCGTCACGCTGAAGGCCAACGGCCTCGTCGAGATCGAGCGCATCGTCGACATCAGCTCGCGCCTCATCGTCAACCGCGCCGCGTTCAAGACCCGCCCCGGCGAGATCGCCGCCCGCATCGAACGCTTCCGCGAGGTGGTCAATGCCCAGGCGGCTTGATGCGTCCGACCTGAACTTCGAGCGCGAATTCCAGCACCTGCTGGGCCTGAAGCGCGAGTCCGACCCGGACGTGGCCGACGTGGTCGCGCGGATCATCGCCGACGTGCGCGAGCGCGGCGACGAGGCGCTGTTCGAGCACACCGCCCGCTTTGACCGCATCGACCTGTCGCCCGAGACCGTGCGCGTGCGGCCGCA
>CAZVVC010000343.1:0-3738 GCA_964630425.1 uncultured Bifidobacterium sp.
GGCTCCGGGCGGTCGCGGCGCGGCTCTGCACCAGGTACGAACCGTAATCGGTCAGGAAGTTGCGGATGATCTCGTTCAGGGCCTTGTTGCGACGGAGCAGCCAGTTGTAGGCAAGCACCGCCGGCACGGCGACGAACAGACCGATGGCGGTCATGATGAGCGCTTCACCGACGGGACCCGCGACCTTGTCGATCGAGGCCTGACCGGCGACGCCGATGGCGATCAGGGCGTGGTAGATGCCCCACACCGTACCAAACAGACCAACGAACGGCGCGACCGAGCCGACGGAGGCGAGGAAGGCCAGGCCGCCCTGGAGACGGTTCTGGATGGCCTCGGCTTCACGCTGCAGGTTGTTGGCGATCCATTCCGGCGCGTCGATCTGGTCGGTCAGACGGCCTTCGTGATGCTGGGCGGCGCCCAGGCCCTTCTCGATCAGACCGCGGAACTGGTTGCCGCGCTCCAGCTTTTCGACGCCTTCCTGCAGGCTCGGGGCCTTCCAGAAGTCACGGTCGACCTTCTTGGCCTGGCGGAACAGGCGCGACTGGTCCCACACCTTGGTGAACAGGATGTACCAGGTGCCGACCGACATGATGACCAGGATGATCAGCGTGCCCTTGGAGATGTAGTCGCCCTGCTCCCACAGCGCCTTGAGACCGTAGGGGTTCTCGACGGCGGTCAGCTCGGTGTCCTCGATCGGCGCGGCTTCGGCCGGCGGGGCCGAGGTGTCGACCGGCGCGGTGTCGGTCATGACGGGAGCGTCGGCGGCCGGCGCTTCGACGGCCGGAGCTTCTTCCTGGGCCAGAGCAACACCGGACGCAACCGGCGCGACGGTCAGGGCAAGAGCAAGGGCGAACTGCGCAGCGGTGCGGGTTCCCCAGTTGGACAGGCGGTTCATGGTATATCTCCGTTTTGGATTCTTGACGTGGAGCCGGCAGTCACCGGCGCTGTTGATCGGAAAGTGCCTGGACAGGCGCGCCGTTTAACGGCGCGCCTTCTTCAGCTCGAACACGACACGGAACTGATGCCACGTGGCAGCAGGTTTGCCGTCCTGCGTTCCGGGAATGAATCTCCAGGCCTTACGCGCTTCGGCGATAGCGGCTTTGTCGAGACGCTCGGATCCGCTGCTTTCGACGACCGAGATGGTGTCGCCGTCGACGCGGCCGTTTGCCATCACCATGAACTTCAGGATGACGGCGCCTTCCTCGCCCAGACGAACGGACGTGGCAGGATACTCGGGCTGGGTGATCGGGCGGCGCGGGTCCTGACGCGGCTCGGTCGGCTTGGCGGCCGGCGGCGGCGGCGGCGGCGGCGGCGCAGCCTTCTTCACCTCGTTGGTGACGTTCTGGATCGCCGTCGTGGCCGGTGCAGCGTCGAAGCTGACCATCGGCATGTCGACGAATGCCGGCGGCGGCGGCTTGAAGTCCGGCGGCGGCGGCGGTGGGGCCCTGTCCTCCGCCTTGATGTCTTCGATGATCTCGGTCTCGAGCGGCCCCTTCATCAGCTCCACCATGGTCTCGCTGAGGCCGGAGGCCAGCGCGTAGAACAGGCCAATGTGGAGCACGACGACAAAGATCAAGCCCATCATGCGACCGGAAATCACGGATTTCTGTGCAGTGTCCATAGTTCCTCGACGTGTGTACTAATCATCTTCCCCGCGGCGCCTGTGACGCCGGATCGCCCTCCCCGGGCGATTGAGGACTCGGCACGTGGTGGCGGAGGGCCTCGCGGATATCAATACGGCGACTGGCATGAACTGACAATGGCCCAAAGATTAACTTTTATTCATGTTTCGTGTGAACGCTTGACGAGGATGTTCAGAGCAGGCTTTCGACGCGGCTTCGAAACGAACTGAATCACAGCGGTCAATCCGGGCAAATTATCGTGCAATTTCAAGAAGGCGCCGTGCAGTTTCGCAACCGCAGCAACGAGGCTCAGACCGAGGCCCGAACCGGGACTTTTCCGCGCCGCGTCCAGGCGCACAAATCTGTGAATAACCCGCTCGCGGGCCTCGGCGGGGATGCCCGGACCCCGGTCGCTGACCTCGATCAGCGGTCCGAGCGGCCCCAGCGACGCGCGCAATTCGATGGCCGTTCCGCTGGGCGAGTACTTGATCGCGTTGTCGATCAGGTTGGCGATGGCCTGGGCGAGCAGCTCGGGATGGGCGCGAACCTGGATGGGCTCGGCCGCGTGCACGTTGAGCCGCAATCCGCTTTCCTCGGCGACGGGACTGTAGAGCTCGCCGACGTCCGAGATCAGGGTGGCGAGATCCAGGTCGACCATCTGGTCGCCGCTGACGCCGGCCTCCGCCCGGGCGATCTCGAGCAGCGAATTGAGGATGTGCAGCATGGAGTCGACCTCGCTCGCGGCGTCGCGCATGGCCGTGCGCAACTCCTGCTCGCCGCCCCGGCCGCCGGACGCCATCTCGAGCCGGGCGCCGAGCCGGGTCAGCGAGCTGCGGAAATCGTGGGCGATGCTGTCGGTGACCGCGCGCATGGTGGTCATGCTGTCCTCGATGCGCGACAGCATGGCGTTGAGCGAGGCGGAGACGACGCTGAACTCCACCGGCAGCGTCGTGACCTTGACCCGGCGCGACATGTCGCCGCCGAGGATGTCCTCGGCGGTTTCGACGATGCTGCTCATGTGCCGTTGCAGGAAGCGCGACACGGTGAATCCGGTCACCACCGTCAGCGCCAGCGCGATGCCGAATCCCAGCAGCGTCGCCTTGACGACGACGGCGGTCGGAATCCCCCAGTCGGGCCGCGACATGGCCACCAGCAGGCGGTAGCGTCCCGGCAGCTCGCTGGCCGCCGCGCCCATGGATTCGGGCTCGGCGAAGGTGGACCGGCTGAGATCGACCACCTCCCATTCGAAGGTCGAGCCGGTCTGCGCCGGCCACGCGGTGAGGTTGCCGGCCACGCGGTAGCGGTATCCGTCCTCGAACAGGTAGAGCATGTTGCGGTTCGCGCCGGTGATCAGGCGCTCGCGGATCGCCGCCTCGACGCCGGCCGGGCCGCCGTCGTCATAGACCGACTTGAGCGTGTCGAGCTCGCGGGCGACCTCGGCCCTGACGCGGCCCTCATGCAGTTCCGACAGCTCGAAATACAGCACGGCGAACGGCACGAGGGTCGCGATGATGGCCAGCGGAATCAGGGCCCGCGCGATCTGGAGCGTGGCGCTGCGCGGGCGGCCGGCCAACGGATCAGCCCTCGGCGGCCAGGCGATAGCCCGCGCCGCGGATGGTATGGATCAGCGACTGCTCGAATCCCTTGTCCACACGCTGCCGCAAGCGGCTGATATGCACGTCGATGACGTTGGTCTGGGGATCGAAATGATAGTCCCAGACCGCCTCCAGCAGCATGGTCCGGGTCACGAGCTGTCCCTGATGCCGCATCAGATATTCCAGCAGGGCGAATTCGCGCGGCTGCAGGTCGATGACCTTTCCGCCCCGCAGCACCTTGCGCGCGATCAGATCCATCTCCAGGTCGCCGCAGCGCAGCCTGGTGTCCGCCTCCGATCCGGCGCTGCGTCGGCGCAGCAGCACCTCGATCCGGGCCAGCAGCTCGGAAACGGCGAACGGCTTCACCATGTAGTCGTCGCCGCCGGCCTTCAGCCCCGTCACCCGTTCGTCGAGGGTGGACAGGGCCGAGAGCAGCAGCACCGGGGTTTCGATACGCGCCGCGCGCAGCGCCTTGAGCACCGAGAGGCCATCCAGCCCCGGCAGCATGCGGTCGAGGACGA
>CAZVVC010000344.1:0-3720 GCA_964630425.1 uncultured Bifidobacterium sp.
GCAATTTCGGCAACACCGGGGACGGCCGTGAGAGCCGGCCGCACCGTCCAGTCCGGGCGGACCTGAAGGGCCGGTCGCACCTACCGAGCCTTGGAACAGGATCGGGTTGCCCCAGTCGGCCGTGGCGACGCTAAGCTTGACGAACAGCACCGGGTCGGTGATCTGGTCGCCGTCGCCGTCCTCGGACAGGAACACGAAGCCCTGCGGCTCGTCGTCGTAGACGTTGCGCTGCGCGAACATGCCCTGCGCACCGATATCAAGCCCGTTTCCTTGCGGGCCGGTCGGCCCCTGCGGCCCGGTCGGGCCTTGGACGCCGGTTACGCCTTGGGGACCTTGTTCGCCGGACGGTCCAGTCGGCCCAGTCGGGCCAGTCGCACCGGTAGGACCTTCAGGACCTGTAGGGCCAAGCGGCCCGGACGGCCCGGTCGGGCCTACGTCGCCAGTCGCGCCGGTAGCGCCGGTCGGTCCGGGCACGAAGGACGGGTCACCCTGCGCCCCGGACGGGCCGGTGGCACCGGTCGGGCCTTGTACCCCCGTCGCGCCGGTAGCGCCGGTCGGTCCGGCCGGGCCTGTAACGCCGGTGACGCCGGTCGGGCCGGTCGGGCCGGTAGCGCCGGTCGGGCCGGTCGCGCCGGCGGGGCCGGTCGGGCCGACCGCGCCCTCAAACGGCATCGGGTCCGACCAGTCGCCGGACGTGGCGCTGTTTTTCAGGAACAGCACCGCCTGCACGCCCACGCCGTCGCCGTCCGTCGACAGATAGACGAAGCCGGCGGCCGCGCCATCATAGGCGGACCGCTGCGCAAAGGTGCCGGTGCCGTCGATCTGGAGCCCGTCGCCCTGCGGGCCGGTCGGGCCGGTCGCGCCGGTCGGGCCGGTCGCGCCGGTGACGCCGACATTGCCCTGCGGTCCGGTCGGGCCGGTCGGACCCTGCGGGCCTGACGGGCCTTGCGGGCCGGGCACGGTCGAGCCGGGGCCGACAGGGCCGGAAGGGCCGGTGACGCCGGTCGGACCGGTCGCGCCGATGAAGTCGGCACGCGGCTCGGGCACGACAAAATTGCCGCGCGCGACAAGGACCTCACCATCCGGCATCGGAGCCGGCGGCACGGCCTCGGTCAGCGGCCGCTGCACCGAGCGGTCGACGCGGTCGGACAGCGTCTGCACCATGCGCACCGTGCGGTCCAGCGCGTCCTCGAACCGCTTGCCAAGCTGGCCGCCAAGGTCAATGTCGTTCGGCTGCGTGCGCGGATAATCGACCACCAGCACCCACGTGTTGGGGCTCCAAGAGCCCGGCGTAGTGATCGTGACGTTGTAGCCTGCCGGGTCACCTACGCCGGTGACGGAGTAGTGAACGCCCAGCGTCAGCTTCACATCGTCCGCGTAGACCGACAGGTCGGCGGCGTTTTCAAGCATGAAATCGTGGGAGAGCGGGTTGCTCCAGCCGGTGCCGGAGATAACCCTGCGCGCTTTTTTGTCGGTGACGGTCATAGTGAAGCCTCGCCCATGGCGATCAGATCATCCAGAAAAGCATCTTCCCGGTCTTGTAATAGCCTATCGCGGGCCTCGGGCCAATACTCTTGCACGATGCTTTCATCGTAGACCTTCGCCTTCGCCCAGCGCCGGTCCAGTTCATCGGCCACGTCAGGATGCGCGGCGCGCAGTTCCTCACGCAGGCCCTGCGTCGGCAGGACCTGCTTTCCCGCCCAGCCCGGCGAGCCCGAGACGATCAGCGTGTTCCTGACCTCGCGCCGCGAAAGCTCCATCAGCCGGTCGATCACGTCAGCCTTCTGCGACGGCGACAGCCTGATCTGTTCGCCGTCCTCGGTGCTGACAAGTCCGGCGGAAGACCGCGTCTCGCGGTTCATGGCGCTGAAAACCGACGCCGCGTCGCGGGCGCGGTAGAACGGATGCAGCCGCTTGGCATTGGCCTTGAAATGCGCGCCGAGCAGCGCGTAGGCCGCGTGGTCGGCGTCCTGCGTCGTCAGGAAGTTGACTGCTTCGGTGTCGCGCCCCTCGCCCAGCAGCGAGCGGTAGGTCAGTTCGGCCGTTCGCAGCGAGCCATCGACCGTGGAGGCGTAGTTCCAGAAATCCTGACTGGTCGTTGCGCCGCGCCGCGCGTCGCGCACGAAGCGTCGCGTCACCGGCCAATCGGCCGCGTTGGAAGTCGGCGCTTCCGGGTCGAGCCGGCCATAGGCGAAGGACAGATCGCGGTAGGCCGACGCGAACAGCCCCGACATGATATGGTCGAGCCGCATGGGCGACGACAGGCCGAGACTGTCGCTGAAGGGCAGATGCTCCAGCACGCCGGCAAGGTCTTTCGCAAACTGCGTGGTGTAGGCGTTGTACTGGAACTCCGGCGCGAAAGCCTGCATGTGCTGCGGCACGATCTGGCGCTCGCGGAACTTGTCGTAGTTCGCCATCTGTTCGCTTATCACGTTCCACAGTGGCGTGCTGGTCGGCGGCGCGAGATTGAAGCCCACGCCGCGCAGCAGCCGGCCCATCGCCGCGTCGTCGCCGGTGGCGGTCTCGAACGCCCGCTCGACAATGTTGGAGAACATGGCAAGCTCGAACGGCTTGGGCACATAGGCGACCTCGCCGTCGCCCAGCGGTACGATCCAGCCGGTGGCGCGCAGATACTCCGAAGTGTCCTGATAATCCTCGTCGTCGCGGTAAACCGCAGACAGCGCCAGCCCGATCAGGGAAATGCCCATCATTTTCAGGAACAGCTTGCGGCCGGTGTTGAGAACGGCCTTCTCACGCGCCGACAGATCAAGCTCGTTGATGTTTTTCAGGTAGGCGGTCAGCACGAAACGAAGGCCGCGCCGGCGGCGGACCTCGTCGCCACCCATGACGCGCATCATCTTGTAGAAGCCCTGAAGCTGCGCATTCAGGAACGGGATCAGCCGGCGCAGATGCAGCATGGCGGAACCGTTGAGCCCGAAATTCATGTAGTCGACGGCCTGATAGGCCGCTTCGATTGTCGCTTCCCAATCGGTCAGCCCGTCCGCCTTGGCGCGCTCGAAAGTCTTGCGGAACAGCCCCAGCCGCGTCGCCGTCTCGCTGGCCTCGGTCAGCCGCGCCAGCCCGCGCATCTTGCCGGTGACGCCTTTCTCACCGAACAGGCGCACGACATAGCCCTTGGCGCGCATGGCGTCGATCTCGCTGTTGACGCGGGCTTCGTGCAGCGCGGCGGTCTGCATCCCTCCCATCATGCCGTAGGCGGCATTGTATGAGCGCGCCCATTCCGTCTGCCTGATCTCGTCGCCCAGCCCCTGAAACCCGGTCCAGAAAGGCTTGTAGCCCACGTCCGTCAGCATCCACGCCGAAAGCTGGTCGCGGATGAAATTGACGAGGATGAAGTCCGGCCATGACGTGATCGCGGAACGGAAGGCGGTAGCGGTCAGCGCAAACGGGGCCATGAGCGCCGACATGGTCTCATGGCCGGCGACGTTCAAAAGCTGCACCACGTCGCTGCCGATCTCGCCGTCCAGAAGCTGGATGGCCGACAGCTTGCCCTTCTCCCAAAAGAACACGATATTCTCGCCGCGCACGCGCGCCTGTTCGGAGCGGAACAGGGCGATGCGGTTGCCTTCCTCTATCGCCGCCTCCAGCGTCGCCATCAGGTCGGCCGCGTCCATGTCGGTCATGGTCGGATCGCGGGTCAGCATCCGCGCGACCTCGGCCACCGTATATTCCTGCCCGATAAGCTGGTGAGCCGGGAGA